>CALDYC010000001.1 GCA_937941245.1 uncultured Acidimicrobiales bacterium
GGCCAGGTCATCGCCACCCACGCCCGCAAACACGACCCCGGCAAAGCGCCCAAGCTGGCGAGGTCAGCGCCGGGTCGTCGTGCTCGAGCAGCAACCGTCGGCAAGCCGGTGACGCGCCTTGTTGACTCGCGTGGGGCGGTGTCTTTCGCTGGGACCGCTTATCAAGCTGGCCATCCGTATCGGGGTCAGGCCGTTGAGGTCGCCATCGTCGGCGGCAACGTGCAGCTCGCGATCGATGGCAAAGTCATCAAGACTCACCCCATCCGCCACGACCCCGCCAAAGAACACGGCGCGTTCGCAAACCCCGGCGGCCGACCACCGAAGAAACGGAGATCGGCATGACCGGTGAGCGAAACTGGGACGATGGCGTCATCTTCTCGGTCAATCCTGCATGAGCTGCTCTACGCAGGCTTGGTCGACATACGAGCAGCATCGGGCGGAACGAGTCCGATGACGAATGACGACCGCGACTTCGTGAATCAGATCGCCGACCTTCTGCACAATCTGCCGCACCAACTCGAGACTGCATCCACCGACAAGGAATCCGATGAGCTCCTTCGACGGTACGCCCAAGCTCAACGCCCGATCCCCGCTGCCTGGATCAGCTCCCACCTCGACCGACTCGGAGCCGAATCCGACGACCACGAATAACCCGCATCACCGTGTCGTGGACCTACCGGTCACGAACTGTCGTGCGGGTACCGGGACTTGACATCTTGATACTGCGGCGGCATCGTCACACGGCGGACGGGGTCCACCCGGTGGCGATAGTTGGACGGCCAAGCGAGACCTCAATGATCGCCGACCCTGTTGGGAGAACGGGCGATTGGTCAGGCGTGGGTGAGTCCTGTTTGGAATGCGGTGACGACGAGTTGGGCTCGGTCTCTCACTCCGAGTTTTGCGATGAGTCGACTGACGTGGGTTTTGGCGGTGAGTGGGCTGATGTTGAGCGCTGCGGCGATTTCTGCGTTGCTTTCTCCCATGCCGACGTGGGTGAGCACTTCGATCTCGCGTTCGGTGAGTGGGTGCAGGCGGTCGTGGTGGTCGTCGGGGCTTGGTTGGTCGACGAACTTGTCGATGAGTCGTCGGGTGATTGCGGGAGCCAGCAGGGCATCGCCCGCATGTATTGCTTTTATGCCTTCGATGAGGTTCTCGGGGCGGGTGTCTTTGAGTAGGAAGCCGGCTGCTCCGGCTTGGAGGGCCTGGTAGACGAGTTCGTCGATGTCGAACGTGGTGAGGATGAGTATTCGGGTGTGTTCGAGTCGGGGGTTAGCGAGAATCCGACGGGTTGCTTCGATGCCGTCGGTGTTTGGCATGCGGATGTCCATGAGGACGATGTCCGGTTGTGTGTCGTGGGCCAAATCGATTGCTTCGGCCCCGTCTGCGGCTTCGCCGACGATGGTGAGGTCGGGTTCGGCCTCGATGAGCGCGGCGAATCCGAATCGAATGAGTTCTTGGTCGTCGGCCAATAGCACGGTGATCATGATTGCTCGCTGTTCTCGTGGTGGGGGAGCGTTGCTTTGACCAGGAACCCGCCGTCGGGAAGTTGGCGGGTCGACAGTTGTCCACCCAGTGCTTCGGCTCGTTCAGTCATGCCGATGATTCCGACGCCGGTCGAAGGTACTTGGGGGCGATCGGTTGCACCGGGTGCGTTCGTTATTCGAAGGTTGAGCTGATCGTCGTTGTGGTGCAGTTCGAGAAGGACCGAGACGGGGCCGGCGTGGCGGCTGACGTTGGTGAGGCTTTCTTGAATGATTCGGCAGGTGGCGAGTACTACCCCGGGTGGCATAGCTGACGGGAAGTCGTCGGTTCTGACGACTTCTATGTCGAGTCCGCTTTCGGCGGCCCGAGCGATGATCTCGTTGATGTCGTCGAGTTGGCCTGGCGTTGGCCTGGTTTCGAGGTCGTCCTCCTCGGAACGGAGTAGTCCGAGCAGCGATCGCAGTTCTTCGAGGGAGTTTCGTCCTGCATCGTTGATGATCTCGAGAGCCTTCTTGGCATGTTCCGGGTTGGTATCGATCAGCCGGGCTGCGACGCCTGACTGGACCGCGATGTTTGACAAGCTGTGGGCGACGACGTCGTGGAGGTCGCGGGCGATGCGGAGCCGTTCAGCGTGGACCCGCTCGGTTGCCTCGGCTGCGATCCGTTCGCTGGTTCTGGCTTGGTTGGTTCTGACGACTTCAGCGACAGCGAGTACGAGAAGGACGATGACGATTTCCGTGAGACCTTCTTCGATGAGGGCGTTGGGAGAGACGATGAGAATGGCGATTGCAGCAACGATGGCGGACGCTCCTGCGGCTGCGATGGCCTCCAGTCGGCTGCGGGATCGGGCGAGGGAGTAGAACGCCACAGCGGCGGGGATCGACAGTGCGACCTCGGTTCCGGCCTCGAGTGCGATCCCGATCCGCGCCAACGAGACGAACGCCAGCACCGATATGGGAAAGCGGTGACGGATCAAGAGGGCCGCGCAGGCGGCGATGACGACGATCGATCCCATCCAGGTGAACGAAGCTCCGTTCGAGCCGATGTCGTAGACGAGGTCGGCAAGCCCTGCAAGAGCGGCGGCGGTTGCCAGGATGATGTCGACAACCCGCCACCGGTCGCTTCCCAGTTCATCCCAGGCGCGATGAAATAGCTGCTGGGTCCGGGTGTGGATCGCTGCGACTTTCACGGTTCGATCATTGTGACCGACCGGCGTCTCGTCCGCGTACTGCGAGAGGAGTACGCGTTTGCCAACGTCAGCTGTACGCATGAGTTAGGGGGAGCTCTCACGATGAGGGCATGTCAAAACGTCTGTATCTTCTCGCTTCGTTCGCAGCTCGACATCGCTGGCCGGTCGTTATCGTCTGGTTTGCCGCCGTCGGGTTGATCGCCTTTCTTGGAATCACGCAAGGAGGTGAATCATCGACCGATGTCGACATCCCTGGGACCGAGTCCCAGGTCGCGTTCGACTTGCTGGAAGACCGATTTCCTGAACAAGCAGGTACCTCGGTCCAGGTGGTTTTCGCTGCTCCCGATGGTGCTCAGCTTGATCCGGCTGTTGTGGGAGAAACCCTTGATGAGCTCGCCGAAGCATCACAGGTCGTCGGGGTGGGCGACCCGTTCGAGGAAGCGACTGTGACGCCTGACGGTGGGATCGGCTTCACCGCCATCCAATACGACGGAAGCGCCGACACCGTCGGTGAAGCCGATGTCGAATCATTAGAGGAAGCGGTGGAACCGCTTCGTGGCGCTGGCTATGCCGTCGAATTCCGAGGCGAGGCGATCGACGCCAATTCCAATCCTGAGAGTTTCACCGCCGAAATCGTCGGATTGACCGTGGCCGTCATCGTTCTTCTGTTCGCCTTCGGATCGGTCATCGCAGCTCTCACACCGATTCTGTCCGGAATGCTCGGTGTCGCTACCACCCTGATGTCACTACAGATCCTGTCTAACTGGGTGAGCATCAATGAGTTTGCCCCCATTCTGGCCACCATGATCGGCCTCGCGGTCGGCATTGACTACGCCCTATTCATCGTCTCCCGACACCGACAGTTCCTGCACGAAGGACGATCGCTGCACGACTCGATCGCCCGAGCCACCGCCACATCGGGCGGCGCGGTCCTCTTCGCTGGCATCACGGTCGTCATCGCCCTCTCCGGGCTCGTCGTGTTGAACATCCCGCTGCTGACATCCATGGGCCTCGCATCGGCACTCGCTGTTCTCATCAGCGTGCTTCTGGCACTCACCTTGCTCCCCGCCGTGCTGGCCATCATCGGCACCAAGATCGACGCCCTCACGCTGCCGGGTATTGGTACCAAGACCGAGGAAGACGGCACCGCTCACAAGACGCTGTCGGCCCGTTGGGCCCGCCGAGTCACCGACAAGCCCGCCCCCTGGCTCCTCGGGGCGCTGGCGTTCATGGTCCTCCTGGCCGTTCCTGTAGCGAGCATGCGCTTGGGTGTTCCCGATGATTCGGCCAAGTCCGAGTCTCGCACCGAACGACAGGCCTACGACCTGTTGACTGAAGGGTTCGGGCCCGGGGTTAATGGCCCGTTCACCGTCGTGGTCGACCTTGACGATGTTCCCTCCGATGACCGGCCAGCCGCCCTCGAAGAAACGGCCCAACTCCTGGCAGGCGTGAGCGGCGTCGCCGACCTCTCGCCGGCAATCCCCAACCCTGCCGGGGACACCGCCATCATCAGCGTCACCCCCACAACCGGTGCCGACGACGAAGCGACCGCCGACACCTTGCGTGCGATTCGAGATCAACGCACCGTCATCGACGCCGAAACCGGTGCCGCTATTGCTGTCACCGGCCTGACCGCAGTCAACATCGATCAGGCCGAGAAGCTCCTCGATGCTCTGCCGTTGTTCCTTGGCCTGGTGATCGGTCTTACCTTCATCCTGCTGTTGATCGTCTTCCGGTCCGTCGTCGTACCGGTCAAGGCGGCGCTGGCCATCCTGATCTCGATCCTGTCGGCACTGGGCGTGGTCGTCGCCGTCTTCCAGTGGGGTTGGGGAGCAAGCCTCATCGGAGTCGAGGAAAGCCTGCCACTACTCCCGATTCTCCCGGCCTTGATGTTCGCCATCTTGTTCGGTCTGTCGATGGACTACGAGGTGTTCATCCTCTCCCGAATCCGTGAGGAGTTCGTCGAGACCGGCGACAACCACGACTCGGTCAACAACGGCCTAGCCGCCACCGCACGAATCATCACCGCTGCTGCGCTGATCATGATCAGCGTCTTCGGAAGCTTCATCCTGTCACCCAGCATCGAAACCAAGATGTTCGGTGTCGGCCTCGCAACAGCCGTGCTGCTCGACGCCACGATCGTTCGGATGATCATGGTTCCCTCCACCATGATCTTGATGCGCAACGGCAACTGGTGGCTGCCACGGTGGCTCGACAAGGCCGTACCCCACGTCGACATCGAAGGCTCCCACCTTCCCGAACAGATGGAAGCCGACGGGCCTGTCGAGGTTCGCGAGTCGGTTGGGGTTGGGTCATGACCAGGCTCAATCGCAGGCGCCTCACCGACGTAGCGCTTGTCGCCTCGTTGACGGGGGCCTGGGTCACCCACGAAGCAGGGATGGTACTGCACAGCATCATCTCCCTGTTCTTTGCAGCAGCGCTGGCCGGTCACATCAAAAACAACTGGGCCGTCTACCGCTCCATGCTCCGTCGGCGCACCTTGCCAGGTGCTGTCGACGGATCGATCGCAACCTTGATGGTGATCGTCGTGGCGACGGGGCTCGTGTTCTGGGCAACGGCCGGTGACTACACGCTCGGCCATGAGCCGCTCGCGATCGTGGCCACGGTCGCCCTTCTGGCCCATTTCTGGAGTCACCGCAGGTCCCTCAAGCGCCTCGTACGAAGCAACCACACCCAAGTGGCGGCACCCAATGCCGTAGCAACACCAGACAGGAGAAGTTGATGACAGGCGATCAACGGTCAGCAAATGGCGATCGATCGCATTGACGAGGTCGTGATGCCCGACACCGTCGAGATCTGGGAGATCGCCGACGACACCGCCTCGTGCCACCCGTTTCACGTCCACGATGTTCAGTTTCAAGTCCTTGAACGCAACGGCGAACCACCCTCTGGTCCCATCCGAGCGCTGGGCACCACCCACTTCGTGGGGTGGT
>CALDYC010000002.1 GCA_937941245.1 uncultured Acidimicrobiales bacterium
CGCTATCGGGCTTCCCGATGGTGACGGCGTGCGTCTCGGCGTTCCCGAGCCCGTGCGTTGGGGCATGACATCGGCCGACATGGCCACGATCGCGGACTTCATCGGCCGAGCGTTGCGTGACAACCCGGCAGAGGTCGCTGAAGGTCTCATCCTTTCGGGCCAGCTTCGATCGCGTCCACTTCTGTAGCTGAAAGATCCAAACCAGGGGGCATGAATACACAGGCTGCACGAGCGGGAACGAGAGTGGCGGGCGAGAGCGGCATGGGTGAGGTGCCTCATGACCAGGTAGGCAGGCCGCTATAGGTGAACCTCGATGGTTACACCGCGCGAAACCATGCATCTACCGCCGGTGCGGGTTCGCCAAACGGTCCACATAGACAGGTTCTTGCCAACGGAGTTTGGACCGAATGGCTTCCATGAAACGACGAATCCATAGGCTGTTGACGAGTGCAGACTCCTCACGCAGCGCGCCACCCTGACAGCTTCTACGGCTGGTGGATGGTGTTCTTCTGCACGATTGCACGCGCGCTCAGTGCCCCCGGACAGACGATCGGTGTCTCGGTCTTCATCGATGATCTGATTGAGGACCTCGGGACGTCGCGATCCGCGGTGTCGGCCGCGTATCTTGTCGGCACCTTGACAAGTGCAGCCTTCTTGCCGTTCATCGGTCGCTGGATTGACAAGGCAGGAGTGCGCCGCACCATGACGATCATCGTCATCGCATTCGCCTGTGTGATCGCGCTGACCGCAACCGTTCAGCACATTGTCATGTTGACCGTTGCGTTCGTTGGGCTCCGGTTGCTCGGCCAAGGGGGGCTCACCCTTTCTGGAACCACGGGGGTAGTCATGTGGTTCGAACGCCGGCGAGGTTTGGCCCTGGCACTTTCGACCATGGGCGGCATGGCCGTCCTATCGCTTGCTCCAATGACCTTTCGAGCCGCTATCAATACCTTTGGTTGGCGCTGGAGTTGGGTCATCATCGCCGGAACCCTCGTCGCGATCATGCTTCCGATCGCCCGATTCGCGGTCATTGATCGGCCATCACTGATTGGGCAGATCCCCGACGGACGCAGTGCCGATCATGTCGCTGCCCGCACGCCGACCCGTTCAAGCACCCTGGCGCAAGCGGTTCGAACACCGGCATTCTGGACTGTCAACGGCCTTACGTTTCTCATGGGGGCCATTGCGACCGGGCTGACCTTCCACAATGTTGACCTGCTCGCCGAACGCGGTCTCAGCGAGACCCAGGCAGACAGCATCTTCATTCCGCAAATGGCCGGAAGCGTCGTGTCGAGCTTGTTGATTGGGTCGGCGACCGACCGCTTCGCTGCCAAGCCGCTGTTGTTCATCGGTGGGGCTGCAATGGTCGCGACGACGGGGCTCGCAACGATCGCTGAGCCTGGCGTACTGGCCGCCGTGTACGGCCTGGCCGGCGGATTGGCCCTGGGCTCCATTGGATCGGCAGCGACTGCGCTCATGCCAAAGTGGTTCGGTGTCGACCACATCGGCGCAATCAAAGGGGTGGCAACGTCGATCATTGTGGCCGGGAGCGCCGTTGGTCCGCTGGCGCTTTCGGTTGGCAATGATGTTGCGGGATCCTACGTCCCGGTCATCGTTGCAGCGGCCGTTGGGGCTGCCGCGATGACCGCCGTCATGCTGGCGGTGCCGACACCGAACTCGACACCGACGCTTCCCGAAACAGACATCCGAAACAGCGGCGCCCCAACGTGATTGCCACGAACTCGAGCGGCCACCGCCCGACGCTCAATCGCTGACCGGACGCCGTTTGCGCAACAGGACTTCTTGGGCGATCGACGCGACATGGCTGCCGTCGGCGCCGAACAGGTTGCCGACGGTCATACCTCGAGCACCGCGAAGGCCTCGGCATTCCCACTCGTACAGGTGCCAGTCATCGGCACGAAGCGGTCGGTGAAACCACATTGCATGGTCCAAACTCGCGCCGATGAACACCTCATGGTGATCGCGTTCGGGAACATGCAGCGGGTGCAGGCTGCGCGCAGCCGGGAACTGCAACGTGTCAGACGTGAACGCCAACCCACACACATGCAGCGCGGGATCATCGTCGAGCGGGTCAGTCAGGCGAACCCAACCCAGCGATTTGCCAGCTCCGGGATACGTCATCATCGACCGGCGTTCCATGATCCATGGCCAACCGGTTGTCTGCTTACTCATGTCTTCGGGATCTGGGACCAGCGGCATGCGAGCGGTTTGGATCTCGGCTTCTTCTTCGTCGCGTTGGAACGAACACGACAGGTGCAAAATCGCGCCACCGGACTGGCGGGCGACGGTCGCCCGGGTGCAGAAACTGCGGCCATCTCGCAGCCGGTCAACCTCAAAGCGGATTGGCTCCTTTGAGTCGCCGCCGCGGATGAAGTACGCGTGAAGTGAATGCGGGTGGAAGCCGTCTTCGACTGTTTTGAGCGCTGAGTACAACGCCTGGGCGACGACCTGCCCCCCATACACGCGACCCCAGGTGTATTCGGGACTGACGCCGACCCAGGTATCGGGACCATGCGCTTCGAGCCCCATGACTTCGGCGAACGTCGACGGTCGATTGTGGTCAGGTTCGGGCACGGTCTGAGCCTATTGCGCGTGCTAGCTGTCGTGCCGGGCGGCCGGTTCACCGAACCACCCGCCCCATAAAGCACGCGGTATCCCTGAAGCACGTGCTGGCTCTAAAGCATGTGCTGGCTCTGAAACATGCTTTGTCACACGAACGTGCGAATATCTCAACAGTGGCGCTGCACATCACGACGGCTGAATACGCCGAACAACTCATCGCGCATTTGGCCGATTCGATCGGCGGCCCGCGCCCCGATCCCTTTGTCGAAGAACTCGTCGTTGTCCCTTCGGCCGGCGTGCGACGATGGGTCGAGCAACAGCTCGCGCTCACGACCGGCGTGTGCGCGAACATTCGCTTCCTTCTCCCAGGGCGCTTGACGGCCAACCTTCGAGCGGCAAGCCACCACGGCACCGACGACGCCTGGCGACTCGAGGCCATCACGGGTGCCGTATTTGACCTCGGCAATCCACATCGCGATGAAGACCTTGCCCCGTCGCTGGCCGCTCTCCACGGAAGCGGTTCGTGGATGGCACGTTCGCGATACATCGCGGACCTGTTCGATCGCTACCTCATGCACCGGCCGCACATGCTTCGCAACTGGGCGATCGGCAATGACGTCGACGGCCTATCGCAGCCGATTACCCAAGGAGCACGGTGGCAACCGACGCTATGGCGCCTGGTTCACGAACGACTTGGCCGGTCGCCCGCCGAGCGATTGCCACAGTTCCTCGCCGGGCTCGCCGCTGGCGACCAGATCCCGACCCGAGCCGAAACCGTGCACGTCTTTGGGCTGTCAGCAATGTCGCGCGAGTTCGTCCAGATCGTCTCGGCACTGTCCGAATCGACCAACGTTTCGCTGTACATACCGGTCACCTCAGAGACGCGTGCAAGTGAACTCTTGACCGGCAACGAAACCATCGCAGGGGTCAACCATCCGTTGCTCGCCGCGTGGGGCCGAAGCGAGCAACGCGGGCTCGAACTCACGCGCGACCAAACCGCCGAGACCACGCGCACAATCGCTCACAGCAGCTTTGGCGACTCGCCCATCACGCTTCTTGGCCATGTCCAAGACCAGATTCGGCGCAACGCAATCCCTGCAGTTGCCGGAACCGGCGCGGACACCTCGTTGCAGGTGCATTCGTGTTCGGGGTACGCCCGCCAAGTCGAAATCCTGCGCGATGCAATACTGCATGTTCTCGCTAGCGACCCAACGCTAACCGAGGCCGACATCGTCGTGTTATGCCCACAGATCGACCGGTTCGGCCCGCTCATCGAAGCGGCCTGGGGGGTCCCCGCAGCTCACGATGCGCCGACGATGACCGATGCACTTCCTGACTTTCGGTACCACATCAACCACCGGTCGCTTTCGTCTGCTGCGCCGCTTGTCGACGCGGTGCAGCAATTCGTGCAGCTCGTACATAGCAACGTGACTCACTCGAGCCTCGCGTCATTTCTGACGCTGCCCGTCGTCCGGTCGCGATTTCGGATCGACGACGATCAAGATCTGACTGCACTCGTCGGGTGGCTAGCCGACACGTCTATGCGCTGGGGCGTCAACGTCGAACAACGCCGACGCCAAGCCAACTTGCCCGAGTCGTTCAGTGCCCACACCCTCGCCAGCTCAACAGCATCAGTCGTTGCGTCGATGGCCTACGCATCTGATCAGATCATCGACAGCGGTGCCTCAACCATTCAGCTCGAACTGAGCCAGTTCGACCTCGCAGGGACTCTGGCCGACATTGCGAGCGTGCTGCACGAGTGCGAACAGTCCTGGGCGGCGGGTCCTGCTGTGCATGCTCAAGATTGGGTTGACCGCTTGCACCATGTCGTGCATGCGTTGTTTGCGGTGGACCCTTCCGAGAGCTGGCAGCACGGTGCCCTCAACGACGTGTTCGACACCTTGTTGACCGTGGGCAGCGACGGGCCCATGCGTCTCGATGACTTGGTCGATGCATTGCGCGACATCATTACCGCCCGCCCTGGGTGGCGCCACTTTGGGCGCGGTTCGATCATCGTCGACCAACCCCAAGCCCTTCGCGCCGTCCCACATGAAGTGATCTGCCTCTTGGGATTCGACGACGACGCTTTGCCGAGTCCAGCGTCGACCGGCGACGACCTCATTGCAGCAGCTCCGTTGCCAGGCGATCGAGATGCCCGGCTCGACAGCCGCCAGCAGCTTCTCGATGCGGTCATGTCGGCCCGCCGCAATCTGATCATCACGTACTCGGGGCACAACGTGCACACCAATGCAGACATACCCCCGTCGATCCCGCTCCAGGAACTCCTTGACGTTGCGAGCGTGGCTTCTGGCATCGAATCGAAAGATCTGATCACCGAACAGCCCAAACACGCACACACGGCCGAGAACTTCACTGGCGACCGCCCATGGTCATTTGATCCGCTCGCGTTGGACATGAGCCTGACCCGATCTCAGCGACGCATCACCGCGGTCAGTGAGCACAGCGACCATTACCCCTTGCCTCGTGAACCCATCGATCGGATGAGCACCGACGACCTCATTCGCGCCGCAACCGAACCGACCAAAATCCTTTTGCATGACCGGCTGCAAATATCGATGCCCTGGGTCGAACCGCTACCGGCCGACGTGCTTCCGGTCGATCCATCGGCCCTCGACAAATGGGCGCTCGGAAGCACCCTGTTCCAGTACCGCCTCGACGGGCGGCCGGACGAGTTGTGGGTACAGCACCAACGCGCCCAGGGTCGGCTGTCACCGGGACGTCTCGGTGACGGGCAGGTCGATCGAGCGATCGAAGCTGTCGATGCGATCATGGCTCAGCTCCGGCTTGCCGTGCATCACGACCCAGCCTCCGCTGCGCTACACCTGAAACAGGCCCCAATCCATGTCGAAGCTGGCGGCGTCACCATCTCTGGGCTGGTCGAACATGACGAGCATGGAGCTGTTCACATGTCATGGGCCAGCCGAAAGGGCGCGGATTCGATCCGCCTGTGGGTCGAAGCATTGTTACTTGCCGAGGCGGGGATCTTTGGCGACTCTCGCTGGTTTTCACAAAAGAGCGGAAAGGCATCGATCCTGACGGTTCGCATTGACCCCGCCGCCCACATTGCGCGTCAATCGGCGTTAGAGCACCTTGTGGCGCTCTACCGACGGGCTTGGCACGAGCCGGTACCCCTCTTTCGTGAGACGACCGCTCTCATCGCTTCGGGCGATTTAGGAAAGGCCGAGACGAGCTGGTCTGGCGGCCATTTCGGAGGCGATCGAGCCCGAGCCGATGTCGCGATGTTCTACTCGGCGGCGACGTTTGACGATCTCCTGCAACCGCCCATCAACGCCAGACACGAAGCCGATGCTCTTTGGCGCCACGTCAGCGCTACGACGGCCGACTGGACAGAACAGTGATCCTCAAAAAGTGACGGTCGAATCGTGAACAACAACCTTCTCGATCTGGATCGTCCGCTTCCGTCAACCGGCCTGCACCTCATCGAAGCAAGTGCTGGTACTGGAAAGACCTACGCACTCGCAACGCTGGCATTGCGAGCCATCACCGAACTGCATGTACCCACGAGCGGCCTCTTGATGGTCACGTTCACCCGGTCCGCTGCTGGAGAGCTGCGCGCACGAGTTCGTGGCCGCATGGCGTTGGCGCTCTCCGCCCTTGACGGCGCTACGGCACCATCGGCCGCTTCGATTGCTGACGACGAGCTCATTCAACGCCTAATCGCACACGATGATCGGGCTGACTTTGCGATCCGTCTACGCACCGCTATGCGAGACTTCGATCAAGCAACGATTACCACGATCCACAGTTTCAGTCAGCAGGTTCTCACCCGATCAGGTTTGGCAACCAACCCTCGGATCTCGCTTCGCGCCGATCTCATGACGGTCGAATCAGATGTGATTGCCAATCGTGTAGCGGCAGTTGCCTTGCGGTCTAGCGACACCGAACCGCTTCCTGGCATTGCGGCCATCGTCGAAGGGCTAACCCTTTCGCGCAACCACCCCAGCGCGGTTCTTCGACCAACCAAAGAACGGACTCAGCAACGGTTGGCAGACCTCGCTGCCATTCGCACGATTCTTGACCGCCACGGCGGCACGCCCACCGATCTCGATTCTGCCGACGCAGCCGACATCATTGCGCTATGGGAGCGCTCGGGAATCAACCAGAAACTGATTGGCCCTCGGATTACCAAGGATCCCTTTGAACGTCTCGATCGGGCGGTCGAGCTAGCCCTCCAATCCGCGCTCGCACCACAGATCGTGCAGGCTGCGACCGACGACCTCAGCAGCCGTCTACAGAACGACGGTGAGCTTGGATTTGCCGACCTGCTCGCCCAAGCCGAGGAACTCGTTCGCACCGCAACCCATGTGCGCGATGAGCTTCGGTCCCGCTGGTCGATGATCTTTGTCGACGAGTTCCAAGACACCGACCCTGTGCAATGGCGACTCTTCCAGGCGATAGCGATCAACGAGCATCAGCCAGCCGATACCGGATCAGGCGGACCCGCGATGATCATCGTCGGCGACCCCAAACAGGCGATCTACCGGTTCCGAGGCGGTGACATCGACACCTACCTCGACGCGAAAGAGCAAACGCAGAGCCTCACGCAGCTGACCACCAACTACCGATCAACGCCACAGCTGGTCGACAGCCTCAACCTGCTCTTCGATCAGACGACCTTTGGCCAATCGATTACCTATGTACCGGTCACCGCAGCGCCAACGAGCCCGGCACGCACCCCAAGCAACGAGCAGTCCAGCGACCAGGACCTTTCGTCTCGACATTCGACAAAGGGCGGCACCGACCCCACGCCGCCCGAGCACCAACGACAGATAGAACAGCCCGTTACTGACCAACCAATGCCGCCCGTGGCGTTCCGCTCGATTGCGAGCGCCGGGCTCAATATCGAAGCACAGCGGCGAGTAGCAGCCGATGACCTCGCGATGCAGGTCCAGGCAATCGCTGGAACGAACGGCATCAGATATTCCGACATCGCGGTGCTGTACAAGGCCCACAGCAACGCTCCCACACTTCTCAACGCGTTATCCCGGCGGGGTATACCAGCAGCGATTACCCGCGGCGAGAGTCTGCTCGACTCCCACGCGGTTCGTCTCTGGCGGTTGCTCCTGTGCGCGCTCGAACGCCCGACCGACGCCAGACGGGTGCGAGCCGCAGCGCTTTCGCCACTCTTGCCGCACAAGCCTCGCGAACTTCTCGACCCCGACACGGTGCGCAACCTGCAGCGCAACTTCCTCGATCATGCCGCGACCCTCGAGCGAGCGGGCGTAGCCCAGATGTACGCCCAGCTATCGCGTCAGCATCGTTCTGGCGTCAGCGTTCTCGCAGCACCCGATGGCGAACGATTGCTTGTCGACCTTGAACACGTTGGCGAGCTTCTTCACCTGGCAACCAACCGGCAGTCGACCACCGCAACCGCGTTGATCGAGACGCTTGACGAACTCGTCTTCACCGACCCTGACGATGTCGAATATGCAGCCGATCTCACCAAACGTCGGCTGGCAACCGAGACCAACGAAGATGTCGTCAAGCTCATGTCGATGCACGCATCGAAGGGCCTGGAATTCCGAGTCGTGTGCTGCCCAACGCTATGGACCAAGGTGGTTACGCGCGCCCCCTATCACTTCGTCGATGACGACCGAACACCCGTGTTGCTGTTCGGCAGCGCCGAGGGTGATCCCAAAGAGCGGTCGCTCGCTGCCACCCAGGCGCTTGAAGAAAGCGCTCGGCTCGCCTATGTCGCAGCCACCAGAGCAGAAGATCACCTGTTGATCTGGTGGCCCGACGTCGCACCGACAGGCAAGGGCAAGATCACACCCGACTTCGGCGGCTCCGGCTTTGCGCAACTCATGCAGGAACGGGCCGCAGCCGATGCGATACCCGCAGAATCAGTTGTAGACGTATTACGTTCACTCGCTGAACGGCACCCAGAACAGTTCAGCTTTGATCTCGCTGGAACCGCACCATCGAGCTCTTTCGGGGGCGAAGGTTTCGATGAGTCGTCAGCGATCGGTGTCGCGGCCGCCGATCTCGCTGTGGCCAAACTCGATCATGCACTTGATCGCACCACGGAGCGTTTGTCATTTTCGTCAATCACGAGTCGGGCATTTCCCTATGAGGACCGGTCACACGACACATCGTCGGCCCCCGAATCTCATCAGGATCAAGGGGCGCGTGATGAGAATCCCGACGAAGTGCTCGATGTCATCGGTCTCCCGACGGACACCGACCGAGCCGAACACCAAGGCGTCACAAACGAAGCGGCAGCGCCACCCCCAAATCTTGTACCGCTCAGCGTGCTTCCGGCTGGCAAAGAGCCGGGTACCAAATTGCACGAGATCTTTGAACATCTCGACTTCGTCGCTCCCGAACCTGGTCTGACAAAAAGCGTCGCAAGCGCCTTTGGCGCCGAACTTGAACCGACCGAACAAGCACTCGTCGTCGAGGGCATGACGCGTGCCCTCGCAACCCCGCTCGGACCGGACCTCGGCGACATGTCACTCAACGACATCAGCCGAGCCGATCGTGTCGATGAGATGCAGTTTGACCTGCCGCTAAGGACCGGCTTCGATCAGTCGAGCACCCTGCCTGCTCTTTCGGCCACCTTGCTGTCTCACCTCGACCCGAGTCATACGCACCATGACACGATCCGAACCTGGGCAGAAGGGCTTGCTCACCCGGCGGCGACGGTTCGTCTCGGTGGATTTCTGACCGGATCGATCGACCTACTCTTTCGCTATAGAGAATCAGCGAGCGGCGCCACGCGCTACATCGTGGCCGACTACAAGTCGAACAAAATTGCTCGTTGGCCTGAGCAGATGACACCTGAGGTCTACGCCGCAGGCCGCCTCGCCTCCGAGATGGCGCACGGCCAGTATTTGCTTCAGGCACTCCTCTATCTCGTTGCGACACATCGCTTTCTTCGCCAACGAATCGACGGCTACGACCCTGATCGTCATCTCGGTCCGGCGTGCTATCTGTTTGTCCGGGGCATGACGGGTGAAACCAACACTGATGGTGCGCCAAATGGCGTCTTCACCTGGAGACCATCGACCGCTCTGCTCCTTGCGGTTGAGAAACTGTTGCTTGAGGACTGCCCATGAATGTCAGCGACCTTGCCGACGTTCAGGTCATCTCCCGTGCGGCACTGCATTTCGCCGATCACATCGCGGCCAACGAGAGTCCAAACGTTCGCCTTGCCGCTGCGCTGGCGGTGCAAGCAACGCAACTCAGCCACTCAAACCTTGAACTGACCTGCGTTTCGGAACTGTTCAACCTCGAACACCACAATGTGGCGTTGCCCAAGATCGATGAATGGCTCGATGAGCTCAGGGCATCTGCGATCGTCGACGTCCCGCTGGCAGGTAGGTTGCCGCTCCACGATTCGGGGCACGCCCCGCTCGTCCTACGCGGCACAAAGCTATTCCTCCGGCGATTCGATGACGACGAGCGTTCCATCGCCGACTTTGTCACCGACCAGCAACGGTCCAAACTCGCCAACCGCCCCGACATCGCGCCCGCGTTAGTCAACCTGCTACCGCCGTCACCACTCGACCCAGCGAACCTGCCACTGCACGCTGCCACGTCTATCGCGTCACAGGCTTTGTCTATCCTCACCGGCGGACCAGGCACCGGAAAGACCCACACGATCGCGCGCCTGTTGGCAGCTATTGTGCAAACCGATCCGATGGTCGATATCGCTCTGGCGGCACCAACGGGCAAGGCAGCGATGCGTCTGAAGCATGCAATCTTGGCATCGACCGTTGATGTTCCGGCCAACGTCACCGACCGCCTGGCCGACGCGACTCCGGTCACCGTTCACCGTTTGCTCGGCCTTCGGCCCGGAAATCCCCCACGCCACACCGGGCGCTCGCCACTTCCTTATGACGTCGTGGTGGTTGACGAAGTTTCGATGGTGTCGCTTCCACTCATGGCCGATCTCGTCCGCGCCGTCGCATCTGACACCCAGCTTGTGCTCGTCGGTGACCCCTGGCAACTCGCGAGCGTCGAAGCTGGCTCGGTCCTGCGAGACCTGGTCGACCAAAGTTCCCCTACTGCACAACAGGTGCACGAACTCACGGTCAACCACCGCTCCGTGCCGGAACTCCAAGCACTGTTCCAGGCGACCAATGACGGCGACGCCGACCAGGTCATCGAGATCTTGCGATCGGGCACTCACGAACGGGTGTCGTGGGTCGAACTCTCGGCTCAGGCATCGCGACACGAATGCATCGAGCGAACCACACCACTGCTGCGTGATGTACTGACGCCGCACGGCGACAGGCTGATCGCCGCCGCACAATCGGCTGACGGTGACGCACGAATCGACGCACTTAGCGACGTAAAGCTGTTGTGCTCAACGCACAACGGTGTCGTCGGTGTCCGGCATTGGACGCTGCGCATCGAGGCTGAGCTGCGTCCGTCCCCTCAACGCCACATCGAGTGGTACGACGGGCGGCCGGTAATGGTCACGCGAAATGACTATGTGACCGGTCTGCTCAATGGCGACACCGGGGTCTGCTGCGGTGATGATGTTGTCTTTCCCGGTGTTGGAACATTCGGCATCGAGCAGCTCAGCCAAATCGAGACTTGGTGGGCGATGACCGTGCACAAGAGCCAAGGTTCAGAATTTCGTCACGCAGTGGTCGCCCTTGACGAAGGCGCCCGAACGAATACCCGAGAGCTGTTCTACACGGCGCTCACCCGCGCCCGCGAACAACTCACAGTGGTCGCCAGCGAACAGACAATCCGCGACACGCTTGCGCGACGTGCGATCCGGTCATCAGGGCTGCTCCACAAGCTCAACGAACATCGCTAAATCCGCCGACGAGTTTCTGCACGAACCGCAGCACCAACCAGCACCGCACAGAACCAGCCAACCGCCACGCTCACACCGGAGTGAACTGGCACTCGAGCAGCTCGACGCGGTACCACGCGTTGTGTGTCCTACTGCCCGGTCCCGGTGTAGCGAGCTCGAGGGCGGAACCGCAACGGCTTTTCGTCGTACTCCTCCATCGCGTGCGCGAGCCATCCTGCTGTTCTCGCGATCGCGAAGATCGTCTCGCCGGCTGTTGCATCCATACCCGCCAACCAGGTCATCGCACCCAGGGCTAGGTCGATATTCGGAAGCTCTTCGCGACGTTCGCTCACCAAGTCCCGAACCTTGTGGATGTGAACCAGCCGAGGATCGCTGCTCCATGCCTTGGTGATCCGGACCATGAGGGCGGCGAACCTCGGGTCCTGTCGCGTGTAGATACTGTGCCCAAATCCGGGTACGCGACCAGTCCGCCGCAACGCCTCGCCGAGCGCCCCTGCGGGGTCGTCCAAAGACTCAGCGGCCGCAAACAACTCGTGCACATCTGCGCTCGCTGCTCCGTGCAACACCCCGCCGACCACACCAAGCCCGGCAGATACCACCGAGTACGGGTCGGCGCGCACCGACGCCGCAATACGTGCCGCGAACGTCGACCCTGCGAGCCCGTGATCAGCTAGCAGCGACAGGGAAACGTCGAGAACCTGGCGCTGTTGCTGATTCGAACGTCTGGAACTGAGTCGATGCCATAGGACGTCTGCGAGCGTCGATCCAGCAGGTGGCGGGGTCGAACGTGCGGACAGAGCAGCATCGGCCGGTTGACTCGAGCGGGTGTCGTCGAGTCCGAGAACCATGGCTGTAATCATTCGTCGGCCCGCTGCGGTGACGCTTGACGAACTCAGGTCGTGTCGCAGTGGGTCCACTGCTGAGGCGCGTGCCACGACCACTCGAAGAGCGTCGATGCCGGTGAGGCCATCGTCTCGGGCCATGGCGTCGAGCGTCGACCCGAAGTCCGGCCAGCCCCGCTCATCGTCGGTCGCCTGCCACACCAGGTCGGCAATCTCGGGGAAGGTCATGCCTGCATCGATGAGCTCGACGAGGTCACGCCCTCGCACCAACAACGCGTCGTCGTGAACTCGTGTAACGGCGGTCGCAATCAGCGCTCGAAGCTCGCCATCTTCTCGATCGACACGGGTCAATCGGAATGATTCGATCTCATCGGGGTCGAAAAGGCTCGAACGGCCATCCATAGCAACCTGTCGATGAAGCAGGCCTCTACTGACGTAGGCGTAGAGGGTCTGACGTTTCACGCCAAGCCGGGCAGCAGCCTGGGGAGCTGTGATCATCCGTTCGAGGCTCATGACACCCTCGCTTCTTGTGGGGTTGATTGGATCAACGTTGACATTGATCAATGTTGTCAACATATAGCCCGATGCACAGAATGGATCCATGACCTCATCAACCAAGCTCGCCACCACACCTGGCAGCACCGATCCCTCAGACATCGACGACGCCGGGGTATCCGCGGCGACCCAAGCCGACGGCCCAATGGTCGCCCCTGCCGGTCTGAAAGGGCTGATCGTGGCAGACACCAGCATCGGCGGCGTCAGAGGCGACGAGGGGTTCTTCCACTATCGCAATCACGATGCTGTCGACGTCGCACGCAACCACACATTCGAAGCAGCCGCGGCGTTACTTATCGATGGCGAGCTTCCCGACGGCGCCGGAGAAGGTGCGTTCAGGGCAACGCTGGCTTCGCACCGATCCCTTCCAGCCTCTGCAGTGGATGCGCTACGCGAGTTCGCCCGCCCCGACGTGGGGTCACTTGCAGGTCTTCGTGCCGCCACAAGCTTGGTCGTAGACGACACAGCGACCATCGACCTCGATGCAGATCAGCGACGCACGCGAGCGCTTCAAGCTGTCGGCGCCACCCCAACGGTTCTCGCAGCATTGTGGCGACTATCGCAAGGGCTGCCGGTCCTCGCCCCAGACCCCAGCCTTGGCCATGCCGCTGACTATGTGCGAATGGTCACCGGCAGCACGCCAGCGCCGCGCCTGGCCCGAGCTGTCGAGACTTACTTGCTTCTGACCTGCGACCACGGATTCAACGCTTCGACATTCACCGCACGCGTGATCACAAGCACCGGTGCGGGAATCAGCAGCGCATTCGCCGGTGCCATCGGGGCGCTCTCGGGCCCATTGCACGGCGGCGCTCCGAGCCGGGTGCTCGACATGCTCGACGCAATTGGCGACCCGTCGAATACCGAAACGTGGGCGACAGCTGAGATGGCCGCAGGGAACAAGCTGATGGGCTTCGGCCACGCCGTCTACCGTGCCGATGACCCGCGCTCGTTGCTGTTACGCGAAATTGCTCTCGGGCTCGGCGGCGAGCTTGTCGAGCAGGCCGTCGAAGTCGAGCAACGCATGCTGACATTTCTTGCCCGCACCAAACCACACGCAACCATCGTGACAAACGTCGAGTTCTACGCCGCAGTCGTGATGGCCCTCGCGGGGATTCCGCAAGACATGTTCACACCAACATTCACCACCAGCCGAGTGGTGGGTTGGGCGGCGCACATTCTTGAGCAGGCCTCGAACAACAAAATCATGCGGCCGAGCGCCCGCTACGTCGGTCCTTCGATCGTTGCAGCCTGAATACTCAAGCCGACCGCAGGCTGTCGCCGAGCATGAGATTGTGATCCATCCCTCGGATGCGATCCGCCGTGTCGTGGCTCACGTACAGCACGGTCGTTTCGCTTCCGCCACAGATGATCTCGACCAGCGCCAACACCTTCTGTCGATTCACCTCATCGAGACCCAAGCACGGTTCGTCAAGAATGAGTAGCGGCGGGTGCTTGACCATGGCCCGGGCGATCAATAGCAGCCGCTGATCCCCATAGGACTGTTCACCAAACCGCTGATCGGCGCGGTCCTGCATGCCGAGAACCGCGAGCCATTCGTGGGCGATCTCTCGCTGGCGGTCGGTGTATTTGTTGTACAGCCCAATGCTGTCGTAGAAGCCCGAGATGATCACGTTCCGAAGACTGATGCCGACCGTGTACTCCCACTGCAAAGCAGTCGACACGTAGCCGATGAACTGTTTGATCTGCCAGATGCTCTCGCCGCTGCCCCGCTGAAAGCCGAAGACCACCAGATCGTTGACGTAGCACTGCGGGTGATCACCCGTAATGAGCGAGAGCAACGCCGTCTTTCCGCTGCCATTCGGACCGCTGACCTGCCAGTGCTCACCCGGACTAATCGTCCAGTTCAGGTCTTCGAAGATCACCGTTTCGCCATAACGGATCGCTGCGCTCGTGAGCCTGACTAACGGTTCGCCTGGAACAAGATCGGGCAATTTCGAATCGGGATCGGGTGGCGGAACGTCAAGATCTGAGGCTTGCAGATGCACAAGCTGCATGACCTCACCCAAAGCTGCGGTGTCGGTCACCTCGATCTGCTCCGAAAGGCGCCCATCGACCACCAAGCCGACGTGGGTGATGAAGTCGGGACGTTGATCCACGCGGTTCAGCACGATCACTATCGGCACCGTCTCGGCGACATCGACCAAGTGGCGACCGAGCGCGGCTGAGCTTCGAGAATCGAGGCCCGCAAACGGTTCGTCAAGAACGAGTAGCTGCGGGTCAGACGTCAACGCTCGGATCAGCATCACCTTGCGCGACTCACCGGTCGATAGTTTGCGGAAGGCTCGGTCCAACAGTCCGTCAAGACCGAACTCGAACGTCAGCCGATCAGCAAGTTCGGGATCTACGCAGGTGGCCGCGATGATTTCAGAGACTGGCGTGCCCTCAGAGATCACATCGAGAATGTCCGCGTCGTCCTTGCGGCGTTCCGCTTCGATCAACTCGGCTTGAGCTTCGAACGACACCAGCCCGACGCGCTCGGGCACAATGTCCATTGCACCAGACTCGACGTGACCGAATCCCGCGATAATTGCAGCCATCGCAGACTTGCCGGATCCGTTCGCGCCGCAGATCAACCAATGCTGGTCAGATTCGATGGCCCAGTTGACCTCGCGGCACGTGAACCGACCATCGAAATCGACCGTGAGATCAGAGAGCTGAACAAGCGGCGAGTCAGACACGAACGTCTGGTGTGATCAGACGATCTTCTTCATATCTGACATATAGCCGCGCAACTCAGCGCCGATTGCTTCGACGGGGTGGCTGCGGATCGCTTCGTTGACTTCGATCAATCGCACGTTGTCGACGCCATGGTCTTCGAGATCGAGGCCAGCGCCGATGACGTCCGTGTTGATCCGCGTCATGAAGTCTGCAAGCAGCGGCACGCATGCGTGGTTGTACAAGTAGCAGCCGTACTCGGCAGTGTCAGAAATCGTCGAGTTCATTTCAAAGAGCTTCTTGCGGGCGATTGTGTTGGCGATCAGCGGCGTTTCGTGCAGTGATTCGTAGTACGCCGAATCGGCGATGATTCCGGCAGCGGTCATCGTCTCGAACGCGAGCTCAACGCCGGCCTTGACCATGGCAACCATGAGAATGCCATTATCGAAGTACTCCTGCTCGGAGATCTCGACATCGCCCGCGGGGGTCTTCTCGAAGGCGGTTTCGGCAGTATCTGCCCGCCAGCCAAGCAGTTCTTGGTCGTCGTTCGCCCAGTCAGCCATCATCGTCTGCGAGAACGTGCCGGTCATGATGTCGTCCTGATGCTTGTTGTACAGCGGACGCATGATGACCTTCAGCTCTTCGGCGAGATCAAAGGCCTTGAGCTTGGCTGGGTTCGACAGCCGGTCCATCATGTTCGTGACGCCGCCGTACTTCAGAGCTTCGGTCACGGTTTCCCAGCCGAACTGAATCAGCTTCGATGCGTAGCCAGGATCGATTCCTTCTGCGACCATCTTGTCAAAGCACAGCAGCGAACCGGTCTGGAGCATGCCGCACAAAATGGTCTGTTCGCCCATGAGGTCGGACTTGACCTCGGCAACGAATGAGGACATCAGCACTCCGGCCTTGTGGCCGCCAGTACCTACTGCATAGGCCTTGGCCAGTGCCAAACCATCGCCCTGCGGATCGTTGTCGGCGTGTACCGCGATGAGCGTTGGCACGCCAAAGCCGCGAACGTATTCGGCTCGCACCTCAGATCCCGGGCACTTCGGCGCAACCATGATGACGGTGATGTCGTCGCGGATCTTCATGCCCTCTTCAACGATGTTGAAGCCGTGCGAATACGCCAAGCAGGCACCCTTCTTCATCAGCGGCATAACGGCGTTAACCACCGACGTGTGCTGCTTGTCGGGGGTGAGGTTGAGCACGACATCAGCACTTGGGATCAGCTCATCGTAGGTACCGACCGTAAAGCCGTTTTCGGTGGCGTTCTTCCACGACTGGCGCTGCTCGGCAATAGCTGCATCGCGAAGGGTGTAGGACACATCGAGGCCGCTGTCTCGAAGATTCAGACCCTGATTGAGCCCCTGAGCACCGCACCCGATAACGACCAATTTCTTGCCCTTGAGCGCCGCTACTCCATCGTCGAACTCATCGAGGTGCATGAAGCGGCACTGGCCGAGCTGTTCGAGCTGTTCTCGCAGGGCGAGGGTGTTGAAGTAGTTGTTCGACATGTCGAGAGTCCTCTGTGCCACTGCGGAAAGGGGCGTGTATCGATGAAAGCCAGTACCGAAACGTGATCGTGGCGGTCGTTCAGTTTATCTGGCGTCGCTTCGGACCGAGATCGCATGACCGACGAGCCACAATGTTGCTGACCATCGCACGCTGACGACCAAAGACGGTCAATTCGCGATCCAAACAACCAGACTGGGGCCGTGCAAAACAAGCTTCCTGTATCTGGCCGAGTCGCATTGGTGACCGGCGTGTCGCGCGAGATCGGAATCGGTGCAGCGATCGTTCGACGCTTGCTCGCCGATGGGGCGACGGTCTTTGCTACCGGTTGGCCCGATCACGACGACGAACTACATCTCGTCACCGATCGATTTGTCGACGACGACCTTGGCGCCGATCGCTATCACTGGCAGGCCGATGATCTCGGCGACGCCGAGCTGCCCGCACGGCTTTGCCAGCACGTTGTCGACCGATTCGGTTCGCTCGACATCATCGTCGCTACCCACGCTCGGTCATCGGGCAACGACCTCGAAAGCGTCACCGCCGACGAGCTCGACGCGGGGTGGGCGGTGAACGCACGCTCCAACGTCTTGCTCGCCCAGGCTCTGCTGCGGGTCACCAAAGCTGCAAACACGGCAATGACAGCAGCCGGTAGATACGACGACGCCCCCTCGTCACCCGATATCCCTCGACATCGACGGCTGGTCATGTTCACCAGCGGCCAGGCCGAAGGTCCGATGGACGGCGAAATCGCCTACGCGGTATCGAAGGGCGCAGTCCATCAGTCCACGATCTCGCTTGCCAATGCGCTCGCAGACGACGGCATCACCGTGAATACGATCAACCCCGGTCCAGTCGACACTGGCTACGCCACGGGCCACACGCACCGGGTAATCGAGCAGGGATTCCCCGCAGGACGATGGGGTCAACCCGAAGACATCGCTCGCGTCGTGGCATGGCTTGTAAGTGACGAAGCAGCCTGGATCACCGGTCAAGTGATCAACGCCGAAGGAGGTTGGCGGCGTTGGGAAGTCAACGCTGCCGGGCTGTCTTGACCGCCGCCCTACCGCCGTCAGTCAATCGGCATCGGACCTGCGGATCACAAACAGCTGCGAGAACCCGCCCGGCCATCCGGTGGTTTGGGTGAGCTGGCGTCGTGCCCCAACCTGTTGTACGACCACTCGCACATCAGGAGCGCTTGCTCGACGGACGACGCCCTTCACCCGTTCTACACCTTCGACGTCGAACGACGACAGAAGCTCATCAAGTTCCCTATCGTCGACCGGCAGCTCCCAGCTCCATGTCTTGGAATGAAAATAGTCAGTTGCGGAAACCGGGTCGAGAGCCCGCTCTGAGCGAGCGCGGCACGTCGCTGCGAACACCAGCTCGGCTGCGACCGCTGCGTTTGCGGCCGCTAGCACTGGAGCGTCGACGTGCGCCGAAAGCCGAGCGACCGAATCGACCCGTGCACGATCGACCTTATTTGCGATGATCAAGTCAGCGGCGCTCAGTTGCCGCCGGACCACATCACCAATCCATTCGTCGTCAAGTTGGCGATCGATCAGCTCGAGGTCAGCCAGCACAACGACCCCGTCAAGTTCCAGTCCGGGAGCATGCGCCCAGGCAGCGACCGCAGCCGGGTCGGCGACCCCGCTCGCTTCGATCAATACGCGTTCCGGCAGCACCTCTGCCGAGACCACCGTGTCGAGGGCGGCGGCAAATCCATCGACGAGCGAGCAACAGATACAACCGTTTGCCAACGAGATGGTCTCGCCGTCATGGCTCTCGATCAGATCCGCATCGATGTTGATTTCGCCGAAATCGTTCACGATGACGCCGATCCGATCCCCGCTTGTCCGCAGCAGGTGGTTGACCAACGTGGTTTTACCCGCGCCGAGGTAACCGCCGATAACCGTGACGGCGATCGTTGGAGCGGTCACAGATTTGTTTCAGACGCTGGCTGACAGTGCACGGTCGAGATCATGCCAGAGGTCTTCGACATGTTCGAGTCCGATCGACAACCGGACCATTCCGTCGCCGATCCCAACCTCGGAGCGAGCCGCCGGATCAAGCCGACGATGGGTGGTCGTTGCCGGATGGGTTGCCATGCTCTTTGCGTCGCCCAGGTTGTTTGAGATATCGAAGAGCTGCAGCGCATCGAGGAATCGGAACGCTTGTCGTTTGCCTGCTGGGACGGCGACAGTGAGCACCGTTCCCCCGCGCTGCATCTGCTTCTGCGCAATCGTGAACTGAGGGTGCGATTCGAGTCCCGGGTACCGCACGGTTTCGACCTCGGGGTGAGCCTCGAGCCGATTCGCAAGGTCAACCGCGGAGTCACACTCGGCGTGCACCCGCAAGGACAATGTCTCGAGTCCTTTGACGAGCACCCATGCATTGAATGGGCTGATCGCAGGACCGGTGTGGCGAGTGAATTGTTGGAGTGCTCCGTCGATGAAATCTGAACGTCCGAGGATGGCGCCGCCGAGAGCACGCCCCTGCCCGTCAATATGTTTGGTCGCCGAGTAGACAACGACATCCGCACCAGACTCGAGCGGCTTCTGGAGCACCGGACTGGCGAAGACGTTGTCGACGATGACCTGTGCTCCGCCATCGTGGGCGATTTCGCAGACGGTTGGTAGGTCGACGAGTTCGAGCCCGGGGTTCGACGGCGTTTCGAGAAACACCGCGTCGGTGGGCGTACGCAGGGCACGCTGCCACGCGTCGAGCGATGTGCCGTCGACCAGTTCCGTTTCGACGCCAAAGCGAGGCAAGATCTCGGTGAGGATCACGTGGCACGATCCAAACAGAGCCCGTGATGCAACAACTCGGCCTCCTGCCGATACTGAGCTCATTAGCGCCGCAAAAACGGCCGCCATGCCACTCGACGTCGCGCGGCAGGCTTCTGCCCCTTCGAATAGACGCAGGCGTTCCTCAAACATCGACACGGTCGGGTTGCCATATCGGCTGTAGATGTAGCGCTCGGTGTCGCCAGCAAACGCTGCTTCGGCCTCGGCAGCCGAGCCATACACGTAGCCCGAGGTCATATACAGGGCTTCGGACGTTTCATCGAAACCTGACCGCTGCAATCCTCCCCGAACGAGCAACGTCGCTGCAGCGAGTTCTGACCGACTGCTGTCAGTCACCCGGCACCGCCTTCGCAATGGCGGCGCCATCCGCGGGTTCGGCTAGTTCGTCAGGCTCTCTGTGCCCGACCCGCTCGACGGCGGCGATCAGCACCGCATGTGTGTCTGGCGTCAACTCCAGGCCAGCGGCAAGAGCTATCGCGTCGACGCTCATCTTGCGCAACGTCTTTGCAACCACATCAACCGACTTGTCGTGGCCAAGCCGATCGACTACCGGCTCAAACTGCGTCTCGACGAAGACGATGCAGGCCACGTCCTCGAGCGCTTGTGTTTCGGGATCAGTCTGCAGCTCTCGCCGAAGCAGCAGTGCGGTCAGTCGTTCGGCATCGATGACCAGACCCGACTCTGCGCATAGTTCGACGCCGCGAGCGGCTTGATGCGCCTTGTTGTCTCGACGCCACCGCAGATACCCCGATCGCCCGTCGGGATAGTCGGTGCGAGCAAGCTTCCAACGCTCAACATGATGGGCGCGGGCTGCAACTTCGAGCTCAGTCGACGGTTCAATGCCGAGCTGAGCCAGCCAGTGCGTTGCTCGCTGCCCCTGCACCATCGCGAGAGGTTCGCCGTCAATCAGGTTGGGATCGTCCGCGTTGACCCGGTCGATGGCATCGAAGGTCCGCTCAATCAGGTCGCGCATTCGGAGATACCGACCTCGGCCACGTAGGGCCCGGTTTCGCCGAAGTCAACGTAGAACGACGGGTCTTCGTCAGGGGTCGGGAAGCGGTCGAGGTCCTTGAGGTCGCCACTCACAGCCCGTGCGCCGCCGGAGCGTTCAAGCCAGCCGCGGAACCCCTCGCCAGCTTCGCGTTCGGCGGTGAATCGCCGCACGACCCGCACGGCAGCTTCGGCCGCGTTGTGTGCTGGCAGGCGTAACGCCTTGTCGCCGAAGTGGACCGTCTCTTGGCCGACGTATCCACCAAGCAGCATCTGATATCCGGGGGCGGATTGGCCGTGAGCGCGGCGTTCGAGGCCGAAGAAGCCAATGTCGGCAATGTGATGTTGCCCACACGAATTCATGCAGCCGGAGATGTTGATTCGCAATCCACCAACCTCAGCCAATCCTTCCGCTTCGAGTGCTTCGGCGACCGACTTCGCGAGCCCGCGACTCTGCGTTACCGCAAGGCCGCAGGTATCAGCACCCGGACACGACACCACGTCTCGCAGAAGCTCGGCGCCGGGTTGAGCCATGCCGAGTGCAGCCAACCGCTCATAAAGCTCGGGAAGCTGAGTTTCTTCGAGCCCGCGAAACACGAAGTTCTGACGGTTCGACACCCGGACGTCGACGTTGAAATCCCGGACGATCTGGGCCACCCCTCGGAACTGAGGTGCGGTGATATCGCCAAGCTCGCACCACGCATAAGCGGAGACTGTTCCTTTGGCGGCGCCGCGCACCACATTGGTCGAGTCCCATCGGCCATACGGACTGCGACCACCTATGGCGACCGATACCCCCTGACCGATCGGGGTGGCTTCGACAGTGTGATCTCGGCCAGCAGGCGCATCGCCTTGAGTAATGACCTGGGCGGGGATACCGCCCGGCCAGCTCGACGATGCCATCAGGAAGTGACGAGACTTGAGCACGCGTCGCTGCACCTCGTCCCAGCCCAGCTCTTGGACGACCCACTTCATACGGGCGCGAAGCTTGTTGTCGCGGTTTCCGGTCTCGTTGAAGACACGAACGATTGCTTCGAGGGTCGGAAGCAGTTCCTCGCGGCGCGTGAACTCTTCGACCGCGAGAGCCGCGTGAGGGTTTGCACCGAGGGCGCCGGCGACGAACACCCGGAAGCCTTGCTCGATCGTGCCGTCGTCGAGCGTGCG
>CALDYC010000003.1 GCA_937941245.1 uncultured Acidimicrobiales bacterium
GGCGCTCGCTTCCGCACGCTCACTGATTGGCTCGATGCCCGTCATAGTTTCAACTTCGGGCAACACCAGCATCCGGTCGACCGGGCCCACGGATTGCTGATCGTGAACAACGAGGACCGTGTCGCCCCGGGCCGAGGTTTCGGCCGCCACGGGCATAGCGATATGGAGATCGTGACCTGGGTGCTCGATGGCGCACTTGAGCATCGCGATTCTGTTGGCAACCACGGGTTGATCACGCCAGGAATTGCCCAGCGGATGTCTGCCGGGACCGGCATAGAGCACAGCGAAACCAACCCGAGCGAGACCGACGTCGTGCACCTCATCCAGATGTGGGTGCCACCTGATCGCGCGGGTCTCAGCCCGAGCTACGCGCAACACGACTTCACCGACGCTCTTGAGTCAGGTGGCCTTGTCCCGATCGCGTCGGGTATGGGCCATGAGGGCGCACTTGTCATTCACCAAGGTGCTGCCGCCCTGTGGATCGGGCGCATTGACGCACCTGTCCCGATCGCTCTGCCCGATGCACGCTGGCTGCATGTATTCGTCGCCCGCGGTTCGATCGACCTGGCAGGGCATGCACTCACCGCCGGCGACGCAGCACGCATTGCCGACGCGTCGGGGCTAGCGGTGACGTCGCCTGATCACGCGGAGATCATCGTGTGGCAATCAGAGACTTCAGTCGCGTGACGCATAGCCATCGGACCGCAACGGCTTTGCGGCGATCGTCGCCGTCGCGGCAGCCACGATGACACCAAGCTCAGTCTTCAAGACCCGGTTGGTCGGGCGGGCCGAACCGCTTGCGGAAGGTGAAGGCATCGACGGTCGGTTCACCTCGTTCTGCTAGCAGGTCCAGACGTTGCCGGGCGTCATCCAGGGTCGGTGGCGTTCCCGCCGGAATCCACCACATCACCGAGATCGGTTCGTTGTCGGGCGGTGCGTGAAACCACTCACGTCGACGACGCAAGAAATCAACGTGACCGCTCTTGTAGGTGTACTCCCACAGCGCTTCGACCGATGTCCAGACTGTGAAGTTGACCAGCACATCATCGCCCTCGCCAAACCGCGTATTGACCGATGTACCCGTGTCGTCGCGATGTCTCCACACGCAACCCGGCGACTCGTCACCCAGACGGTTGAGGACATCAAGGTTGTCGACAAAGTCCGCCATCTGCGGGTCGCTGAGCGGGAACCGCGCCTGGGCCCAGTTGAACTGCGCCACATGCCACACACTCACCTGCCGCACTCCGAACCGTGCAGATTCACCTGCGCTAGGACATCGACCATCGTGCATTGTTAGCACCCAACGATTGACCCAGGTGGCAAAGTTGTGACCCCTATGGACGACAACGGTGCCGACCAAATCTTCGCTCACCGGCGATTAGCGCAAATCTACGATCCGCTCGACCCTGATCGCAGCGACCTCGATCCGTATCTTGCAATGCTCGATGAGTTTGACGTCGGTTCGCTACTCGACATCGGTTGTGGCACCGGAACGTTCGCCTGCGCGGCTGCGCGGCGAAATCGACGCGTCGTCGGCGTCGACCCGGCACGCGCCTCGCTCGACGTTGCGGCCGCCAAGCCCGGCGCTGATCGGGTGAACTGGGTTCACGGCACCGCAGTCGATGTCGACGTCGATGCGTGCGATCGTGCGTTGTTCGACCTGGCGACGATGACCGCGAACGTCGCGCAGGTGTTCACGACCGATGACGACTGGAAGCAAACCCTCAGCGCGGCTGCAGCAGCCGTGCGACCGGGTGGGGTTCTCGCATTCGAAACCCGGGACCCGAAACAGCGAGCCTGGGAGCAATGGAATCGGAGGGATACGTTCCGTCGCGTCGATCTTCCCGACGTCGGACTGGTCGAGACCTGGGTCGACGTCACTAACGAATCCTTGCCGCTGGTCAGCTTCCGTCACACCTGGCGATTCGAATCTGACGGCGCCGTCCTGACCTCGGATTCGACCCTGCGATTCCGGGACCTCGACGCCATTCGCACGTCGCTGAGCGAAACTGGATGGCGACTCGACGACGTTCGCGATGCGCCCGACCGCCCTGGCCTGGAATGGGTCTGCATTGCAGTCCGGGATCTCTAACGGGGACCCGCAACTGTGGCGGCTGCCGGTTATCGACCCGGTCGCCGCATAGAGGTTGCAACCGCGACCCCAACAGCAACAAGTGTTGCTCCGACGGCGAGCCCTCCGACAGCCCAAAGCAGCAGCTCGCTGTTGCCCGAGTCTGCCTGGTCACTGGAACGGCTCTCAGCATCAGGCTCCGGTGGGGCGCCAGCGTCGCGAGCAGCAGCGTCGGGCACGGCTTCGACAGCCGCTGGTTCAACAGGCGCCACGTCGCTCGCTTCTGGTCCGAACCTGGTGATCGTCGTTCGAAATGCGCTAGTCGCAGCGTCGGTGACCATGACCTCGACCGGCGCATCTATTGGCCAATCACCACCGATCGACCGAACCACCATCTGCGCTGGCCCCGGCTCAAGATCCCACGGAACAGGAAGCGTCACCGAGAATTCGTAGTCCTCATCGGCGGCACCAAGAGCCACCGGAAAGTCGGTCCCGTTCTGGACGAACACGATCTCGATCGGATCGATCGGCTTGCCGAGTGTTCCCTCACCTGCTGGCGGCGCTCCAGTGTCATAACAATTGTCGCCCCAGAACCTGCCAATGATCGTCACATCGTTGGCCCGGTCGAGATCCTTCTCTGAAACCTCGACCATTGGGCCGGCACAATCCGCGCGGGCCGGCGGCGTGGCGGCACACAACGCGGCGCAGATCGCTCCGACAACCAGCACGATCCGAATCAGTAGGTTTCGCATGTCAGGTGAGACGTGCGGCGATCGCACGTGGTTCCCGAAGACGCGAATCTCTCGTCACGCGACATCTCCATCGGCGCTGAGCTGCTGAACCTCTTCGGCCGTCATGGCCAATTCAGTCATCAGGACCTCGGCGGTGTGCTCGCCGAGCCACGGCATTCGTACGTCGCCTCCATCGGTCATACCGCTCATCTTGATGGGGTTGCCCGGCACGATCACCGGACCGTCCGCGGCACCGCCGGTGCGGGGGATTTCGACCAGCATGTTGCGGGCCGCGACATGCTCATCGGCAATGACCTGCTCCGCGCTAAGCACTGGCCCAGCCGCCACACCAGCCGCCGCAAGCGCGTGGCAGGCATCGACGTTCGTCATGTCTGCGGCCCAAATTTTGACCGCAGCACGGATCTCGTCAATATGGGCGCGCCATCCGGCTCGTGTCGCAAATCGTTCATCATCGACCCATTCGTCGTGGCCAAGCACACCAGCGAGCCGCGCGAACTCGTGCTCGCGGCCGACCTGAATCATGAACCACCCCGCGCCGGCTTCGAATCCGTCAAGAATCATCGCAAGGCCTGCGCCCGGTTCGGGTCGCACACCCATTGACCAGTAGTTCGTAACCACGTCGGCGAACGCGACCATCGAGTCAAACATCGCAATGTCGACGTGTTGTCCGATGCCCGTCTGATCTCGATGGCGCAACGCCGCAAGCACACCGACCACACCGAACATCGCTGTTCCGATATCGCCGAGCGCTCCGACGGGGCTAACCGTCGGTGGTTCGCCCGGCGCGCGTTTCCACTCATACAGGCCACTCATCGCCTCGGCTACACCCGCATAGGCGGGCCAGTTGTCGTAGGGCGAATCGACCGTGTTCCCAAATCCGCTGATCGACAAATAGATCGCCGCCGGGTGCACGGCGGCCACATCGTCGTACCCAAGGCCCATTCGTCCGAGCGCTCCGGCTTTGAAGTTCTCCGCGACGATGTCGAACTTGGGAGCGAGATCAAGCACCAACTGTCGTCCGCGGTCCGACTTCAGGTCAATGGCGATCGAGCGCTTGTTGAGGTTGTTGCGCAGAAAGGTCGCGCCCATTGGACGACCCTCGGGGTCAGGCATGGACGGCTGAGAACCTCGGCCAAGGTCGCCGCCGTCGGGGCGTTCGACCTTGACCACATCGGCACCGAGCCGTGCCAACAACTGAGTCGCAAACGGAAGCGCCTGCATCTGCTCAAGTGCCAGCACTCGGACCCCATCGAGTGGCTTGCCGTTCAACGCTGCTGCCTGATTGGCCGTGTCTCCGAGACGCATGTGCGAACCGTACTCGACGGCCCCACCAGGATCTGAAGGGCCGTCAGATTAGGGTGGCCCCATGCATGAAGGACGGCGCGGCGTCATTGCCTGGGGCACCTACTTGCCCTTCAGAAGACTCGACCGAAGCGAGATCGCCAAGGTCATTGGACGAGGTGGCGGGCGAGGCACCCGGACCGTTGCAAGCTTCGATGAAGACCCCACAACAATGGCTGTCGAAGCAGCACGCCGGGCCCTCGCAACCACTCCGGCTGTGCCCGATGTGGTCATGTTCGGCAGCGTCACCCCCGCCTATGCAGATCGCACCAACGCGACGGCGCTTCATGCCGCCCTCCGCCTGCCGGTCACCTCGCTGGCGCTCGATGTTGGCCAGTCGCCTCGGTCGGTTATGGCATCGATGCTGCTTGCGACCTGTGGACAGGGCACCTCGATGATCACCAGTGGCGATATCCGATTCGGATTGGCCGCATCGGCGGAAGAAGCCAATGGCGGCGATGCTGGCGCCGCCATCATCGTGGGTGAAGACACGCCCGAGACACCGGTGGTCGCCGAGATCGTCGGTACCGCCAGCCGCACCGCGGAGTTCATCGACCGATGGCGATCACCTGGCGAAGCACACAGCAAGGTCTGGGACGAGAAGTTCTCCGGTGCGACCTACACTCCGCTGGCGCAAGCTGCGCTGGCCGACGCGCTCGTCGCCGCTGGCATCGAAGCCGACAACATTGCCGCAGCAGCAGTCAGCGCTCCGACTGCGCGCATGGCCAAGATCATCGGGGCCAAGCTTGGGGTGTCGCGCATCGTCGACGACTTTGCAGCGAGCGTCGGCCAGTGCGGTGCTGCCCAGCCGGGCCTGCTACTCGCCCACCTGCTTGAGCAATCCAGCCCCGGCGACCACGTGGCGCTGGTCTCGGCGGCCGATGGGGCCGACGCCATGATCTTCAGAGTCACCGATGCTGCCAGCACCCGCAACAGAGCACCCACGGTGCAAACCCAGTCCGAGCAGGGCGCACCAGTCCCCTATGCCAGGTTCCTCACCTGGCGCGGCACGCTCACTGTCGACCCACCTCGACGCCCGGAGCCTCAGCGGGTGTCATCAACCGCGGCGGCCCGAAGCACCGAATGGAAGTTCGGTCTCATTGCCAGCCTCGACGATGAGACCGGTGCCGTCCACATGCCGCCGCTGCGGGTATCGGCCGATGGCGAACGAACCGACGCAATGTCGGGGCAACCGATGGCCGATATCGGCGCAACGATCGCCACGTTCACCGTCGACCGGGTCGCCTATTCCCCGAGCCCGCCCATCGTGTTTGCGGTTGTTGACTTTGACGGTGGCGGTCGACTTCCGGTCGAGTTGTGCGACTGCGACGAAGACGAAGTCAGGATCGGCGCTCGGGTCGAAATGACGTTCCGACGCCTGCACGCAATCGATGGCATACCCAACTACTTTTGGAAGGCGAGGTTGGCTCGTGGCTAGTCACGGCATCAAAGACAAGATCGCGATCATCGGCGTCGGGTGCACCCGGTTCGTCGAGAACTGGGACGCTGGCCTCGACGACCTCATTATCTCGGCTGCCGACGCTGCCTATGAGTCGGCCGGTGTCGACAAGGCCGACGTAGACGCCTACTGGTTCGGCACTGCCCAAGGAGGCATGAGCGGCATCACGATGGCGCGTCCCTTGCAGCTCCAGAACAAACCAGTGACCCGCGTTGAGAACTACTGCGCAACCGGATCCGAAGCTCTGCGGCAAGCCGCGTACGCCGTGGCGAGCGGCGCCTATGACGTTGCCATGGCCCTTGGGGCAGAGAAGACCAAGGACTCGGGCTTTCAGGGACTCAACGCTGCGCCGCCACCAAACGACGGCACCGCCCGGAGCCTGACTGCAGCTGCGATGTATTCGATGGTTGCACCCGCCTATTGCGAGAAGTTTGACGTCGACCCGGCCGACATGCGCCATGCCATGGCGCGGGTCGCCGAGAAGAACCACTACAACGGGGCCCGCAACCCGCTCGCTCAATTCCAACGCGAAGTGTCAATCGAGACCATCTGTGCCTCGCCAAAAATTGCGGGCGACCTTGGCGTGTTCGACTGCGCAGGTGTCGCCGACGGTGCCGCTGCAGTCATCATTTGCCGAGCCGAAGATGCGCACAAGTACTGCGACAATCCGCTCTACATCAAGGCACTGTCCTTCATCGCCGGCAACGGGTCCGGGTTGACCGACCCCGACTACGACTACACGACGTTCCCTGAGATCGCCGAGTGCGCACTCGATGCCTATGCGCAAGCCGGTATTGACGACCCAAGTTCCTCGATCGCTATGGCCGAAGTGCACGACTGCTTCACGATCACCGAGCTGGTTCTCATGGAAGATCTCGGATTCTCTCCGCGAGGCACGGCGTGGAGCCACATGCTCGACGGCCGCTTCGACCTAGACGGTGAGGTCGCCGTCAACCCTGATGGGGGCCTGAAATCCTTCGGGCACCCAGTCGGTGCCTCGGGCCTGCGCATGATCTATGAAGCGTGGCTCCAGCTTCGTGGCGAAGCTCCCGCAGATCGCCAGGTAGCAGCAGTCGCCGAAGGCAAAACCATGGCCATGACTCACAATCTGGGCGGCTATCCGGGCGAGATGGTCAGCTTCATTGCCATCGTCGGAACCGAACTCAGTTAGCCCACAGTCGGTTCCCTCGCTCTCAGTCAGCCGGAACGACGAGCTCCATAAGCAACCCGGATCAATGAACAGGTCGAGCCCAACTCTGCGCAGCGAACATCGTTCGCCGCGCAGAGTTATCGCCTCGCTCACGAATTCAACAACCGATCTAGAACGGTTTGCCGTTCGGGAACATCGGGAACAAGCTGGCTTTTGGCTTCTGCACCGCGACGCTTGAGAAGATCTTGTCGGCCCACGTTTGGTTCTTGTCGTCCCACAACGGCCATAGCCAACCGAGGTAGAAGACCAATCCGTTCACAATCGATCCAATGAACGAACGCCCGAGGTACGCGCCCCCACCCAAATACTGGCCGTTGTCCTCTCGAACGATCTCATATCCCATGACTCGCTTGCCTGGGGTTTGACCGGTGATACCCGGAAGCCACCAGGTCAGGTACAGGTGGGCGACGATGATCGCGATGTAGCCGACCGCGAGAACAACCAGTGCCAAATCTGAGCTGACCTGACCAATCAACGCCGCGATGAGCACCGCCACAATAATGCTGGCGAGCACAATCAGCCCGTCGATCAGCAGAGCGACAGCTCTCTGTCCCCAGTTGGCATAGGGGCGATGCTGCGACGAAGCAGCGGGGGCGGGCGGTGCAGCCGGCGATCCAGAGGTACCTGGGCTAGCGGCGACTGCCTGCGGCTCGCCCTGCCATTCGCTTCCGTTCCAATAGCGCTGAGTGCCCGGAGGGTCGCCCTCTGCCGGGTACCAACCTGGAGTGGGTGCTGTCATGGTTCCGCCTTTCGAACGGGTGTATCGGCCGGTGGCCGTTAGGAATCGAGGAAAGTGGCGTGCTCGTCAAGCATGCGCAGAGCCTCGTCACGAGGCAGCGGCTCAACGTTCAACACGACCTCCGTGCAGCCAAGTTCAGCGTACTTCTCGAGCTTGCCGGCATTTGGATAGGTCCCGAACGGAATGATCTCGGGTACCCCCTCACGCCCTGCGGCCGCCCACGCTTCGTGCAGCTGCGGCAGCGACTTGCTGATCCCGGCACCGCCGATGGGCATCCAACCGTCGGCGTATTCGGCGACTGCCGCAAACATTTTCGGGCCAGCACCGCCACCGATCAATGTCGGGATACGCGGTTGTTGGACTGGCTTGGGCCAGCTGAAGCTCGGTTCGAGCTGCACGAACTCGCCAGCAAACGACGCCTGTTCGTCAGCCCACAGAGCATGCATCGCCAGCACATGCTCGCGAGCCTGAGCTCGACGGGTCTTGAACTCAACGCCATGATGGTTCATCTCCTCGACGTTCCAGCCGTACCCGATACCAAATCGGGCTCGCCCGTTGCTGAGCACATCAAGTGTGGCCCACGCCTTGGCCGCGGCGATTGGTTCATGCTGGGCTGCCAGCCAAATTCCGGCGCCTAACTCGATCTTCGACGTCACCGCAGCACACGCGGCGAGCACCGTCGGCGTGTCCATCGAGCGGTAGTACCGCTCGGGCAAGTCCCCGCCACCAGGAAACGGTGTCGCCCTGCTCGTGGGGATATGGGTGTGTTCGGGCAGCCACAGCGAGGAGAAGCCGCGAGCTTCGGCTTCGACTGCGAGTTCGATCGGGTTGATCGCGGTGTCGGTGGCGAACATGGTCAGTCCGAGTTTCATGATGATCTCCTACCAGAGTTCGTCGGTATAGGTGTCAGTGCCGTGCACCGTTGCGAGGTACGGAGCGGTCCAGATGTGGGTGCCGAGACCGCTGGCTGCCAACTCCTGTGCCCAGCGGCCGTACCCAGCTTCCCATTGGTGAGCGGGGTCATGGGCAACAAAGTGCAGCTGCATGAATCGTTCGCCCTCCGATTCGATCTTGGGCGCTGGCGAGTCATCGGGCAATGGCAGCAGCGTGGACGTGCCGATGACATCGGGACCCCAGTCGGCCGCGAACGCCTGCGCGGCCCACACATCGTCGGACCAGGTCGTGACATCGTCGATCGTGACGCCTTCGGCCAACTCACCTGCGGTAACGATGACTCCCGCGAAGTGCCGATCGAGAGCAAGTTCGATCGACGTACCGTGCTCGGTTTTACGAATCGATGACTGATGCTCGTAGAGCGCGGTGTGGATGTGGTCGCGCTCGCCGAACATGCGCCCGTCGCGGTGCAGCTCCATCACGGTGTCTACTGCCCATCTCGCCCACTCGTCATGGAAGCCCTTCAGCACCCAGTAGATCGACAGGTAGCTCGCGCTCAGCGGCTCTGGACACATGGGTGATGCTGGCGGCGAACGCAGATCCTTCATTCGACGGGTGGCCACGAAACGGGCACCGGCGAACTGGTGCTCGCCGACCATGCATCCGGCGTAGAAGTGGTCGTTCTCGTACCACCGGTTGTAGTCGACCTCTCGACCGCGGTGCGGCTCGATCGACGTGAACAACAAGGTGCCGAGTTCGATGGGTGCGGCCATCGTTCGACAGTAACCCACGAGCACTTCGCCATCCTGGGTCGCTGTTCTACGCTTCGGTCATGCCTGCGCTTCCTGTTGTTGATATGTCGGCGTTCCGCTCCGATCCACACAGCGACGCAGGTACCGAGTTCGTCAACGAGTTGCGAGAACACTTTCAGACCGTCGGGTTCGTGTACGTCGTCGGGCACGGCGTCGACCCGGAACTTGATCGCCAGCTGTTCGAAGTCGCAAGCGAGTTCTTCGCGCTCCCAGATCCTGAGCGGCGAGCGCTGGCCATCGAACAGTCGGCAGCCTTTCGTGGCTACACCATCCTCGGCGACGAACGAACCGGCGGTCGAGCGGACTGGCGCGATCAACTCGACTACGGCCCCGAGCAGCTAGCCCCTACAGCAGGCAATGACGGTCCGGCATGGCTTCGCCTGCGCGGACCTAATCAATGGCCGCCGAGCTTGCCGCACTTGCCCTCGATCGCGCTCGACTGGATGAACGCCATGCACGGTGTTGGGGTGGACGTGCTCCGGGCACTGGCTTTGGGGCTCGGCCAACCGCTGCATCGCTTCGACTCAGGGTTCATTCCTGACCATGACTTGCACGCAAAAATCATTCGCTACCCGGCCCGCGCCGAACCAACTCGCGACGAACCCGCACAAGGCGTCGGCTTGCATCACGACACCGGACTCGCCACATTCATCTTGCAGAACGAGATCGCCGGTTTGCAGGTGATGATCGACGGCGAGCTGGTTACCGCAGATCCGATGCCCGGAAGCTACGTCCTCAATCTCGGAGCGATGATGCAAACCGCTACTGATGGTTTACTCAAGGCCACTCCGCACCGTGTCGTCAGCCCAACCGGCAACGTCGACCGGTTGTCGGTTGCGTTGTTCTTCAACCCGACGTTTGAGTCGACATTCGAGCCAATCTCACTGCCACCCGAGCTGGCTGCTCAGACCGATCCCGACCGTCGAGACCTACATGGCGACACGATTCACACCCTGTTCGGCGAGAACAATCTGAAAGTCCGGTTGCGGTCGCACCCCGACGTCGCTCAACGTCACTACGCCGATGTAGTCGGGCCCAACACAGCGCCCTCCAACACAGCGCCCCCCAACACAGCGGCAAATTCATGACCGCGCTTGACCCCGCCACGACGGCAGTGCTCACGATGGAGCTTCAACGCGGTATCTGCGGTGACCTCGCGCACATCGCGCCGCTGCGAGATGCCGTCGCCGAGCGCTCTATCGAAGCCAATACTGGCCGGTTGCTCACCGCGGCGCGAGCTCGCGGTGCAACGATCGTCCATTGCACCTTCGGCCTGCCAGCCGACCGCAGCGGGTTCGACCTTTCGCTTCCGCTCTTCCACGGCGTGCGCGATGACCCGACCTACCTGCTGACGGGATCACCGGCCTGCGAGCTGCTCGCCGCCCTCGGCCCCGACCCAGGCGATGTCATCATCGACCGCCATGTCGGCGTTAGCCCATTCGCCCCGACCGAGCTCGACGACATGCTTCGATCACGCGGTGTCGTCAACCTGGTCGTCGCTGGTGTGTCACTGAATGTCGGCGTGATCGGCACCGCTATCGAGGCAGTCAACCTCGGCTACCGCGTCACGATCGCCACCGACGCAGTAGTCGGTGTGCCGATCACCTTTGGCGATGACGTACTCCGCAATGCGCTTGCCGCAATCGCCCGACGGCGAACGGTCGACGAGGTAGTAGCGAGTCTGCAATCGAGCTGACGTGTCGCTTCTACAGCCGATGCGGTTCGAGCGGCTGGCCACGCAACGTCACTCGATCGACCGTGCGGCGCTCGGTGTAGTCGAACAGCGCATAGTGCTGCGTCGACCAGTTGTCCCACATCACGATGTCCCCCAGCTGCCACTGATGCCGGTAGGTGAACTCGGGCCGCGCAATATGGGCAAGCAAAAACGGCAGGATCGCAGCCGACTCTGCTTCGGGAAGGTTCATGATGCGTCTGGTGAAAATGTGGTTCACGAACAGCGCTGGCTCACCGGTCACCGGGTGCGCGATCACCACCGGGTGTTCTGCAGTTGCATCGACCGCGGTTTCGTGCCACGCGCGCCGCTTGTCGAGCAGCTTTTTCATGCCTCCCGATAGCTGCTCATAGGCATAGGTGCAGTTGCTAAACATCGTGTCGCCACCGACCGCTGGCAATGTTCGCATGCACAAAATACCGATGCCCGGCACTTCGCTTCGGAACGTCACATCTGAGTGCCACCGATCAGCCCGGTAGCCGCCGTCACTATCGAACACCGTGACGAGATCATGGTCTGGGTGGCGAGGGTTCTGGCCCTCAGGAGGAATCGGTTCGCCGAACAACTCTGCGAACGCCAGGTGCTCTGATGGCGACGGATTCGCCGCGGGGAAGATCACGACATGATGTTCATAGGTCGCGGCAAGGACCTGATCGGCCAAGTCGGGGCTCGTGAGCACGTCGCCGAGCGGGGTGTCGACCCGCACCCCGATATGCCCAGCGACCGGATGCATATCGAGAGAACTCATTGGTGCACCATCGGGAGAATGTCAGCAGCGAACCATTCGAGCTGATCACAGCACTCTGCCAGGCTGCGGGCAACGACACGAATCTGCATCTGGTTGACCATTGGGTCGACACCATCAACCAAGCGTTCCGCGATCTGCCCGGGCGTTCCGGTCAGGGTCCGTTGGCCGACATCCCAGTCGGGATCGCCGATGTGGACCGGCGCGGCGATGTGGCCGGTCACAAACGTCTCCGGTGAGCGGCCGAACCGGTCGAGCTGGGCCTTGAGCCGATCGATCAGGTCAGCAGTTGCCGGTCCCTGCGGAAGCCAACCATCACCAAATTGCGCAGCCCGGCGAACTGCGGCTGGCGACGAACCCGCAATCCACATCGGGGGTCGTGGAGTTTGGCACGGACGTGGTGTTGCTCCTAGGCCGTCAACAAACTCAGCTTCGAGGGCTCGGATCAGGGCCGGTACCGCCTCGTCGAGCTTGGGGCCACGCCCCGCGAAGTCAACGCCGAGCATGTCGAACTCGGCTTCGACGTGCCCACCGCCAATGCCGGCGATCAGTCGTCCTCGCGATAGGTAATCGATCGTTGCGAACTGCTTGGCTGCCATTCGTGGATGGCGGTACGGCAGGACGTACACGTGGGTCAGCAACCCAATCCGCTCGGTGTGTGCGGCAAGGAACCCGAGCGTCGATACAGGATCCATCCAGAACGTACTCATCGATGCGGCATGCGATTCGGGAATCGCGACGTGATCACAGACCCCGAGATAGTCGAAGCCAGCGCGATCGGCCACCTCGGCAACGGCAGCCAAGTCCGACGGCGTGGCGTCGGCTTCCCACGGCGACGCCAGAAGCGCGGTGCCGGTCTGAATTGGGAGTTGCAGGCCAACCATTCGCTGGCCCGGAACTGGCCCAATCATGGGTTCGTGACCACCGTGGTTCCGGGAAAGTCCCCGGCTTCACGCCAACGTTCGAGGTGCGCGACGTAGTCGATCATGCTCTCGACATAGACCAGATTTCGGGCAGCCTTCATCGACTGTGACCCCTCACTGTTGTAGTAGCTCGGCGTACAGAACTGCGAGTACCGGGCGACACCGCCGACAACGCTGTACAGCACCCCGAGCCATGCTTCTTCGGCCTCGGGTGTGGCTTCGATTTCAGCGATGTTCTGTTCCGCGCACTCGTTGATGAGCCACGCGACGTGTTTGGCGGACTCACCCAGAAAGTGCACAAAGTTGGTACCGAACCCGGCCTGGACGATCGAGATGATCGCCATATTGGGAAACTCTGCCGATAGCACGCCGTGCAAGGTGTGAGCGCCGTCGTGCCACCGGTCGCTCAGCGACACGCCGCCGCGACCAACCGGATCGAATCCCAACCGCTTGTCGAGGTCAGTCGTTACTTCAAAACCCGATGCGAACACCAGCGCATCGACGGCGTACTCGACGCCATCTACGATCGGCCCCGCGGCTGACATCTCGTGCACACCCTTCCCGTCGGTATCGACGAGATGGACGTTCGATCGGTTGAACGCGGGCAAGTATTCGTCGTGAAAACAGATGCGTTTGCAGTGTTTTCCCCACCATGGTTTGAGCTTGTCGGCCAGCTCTGGGTCGTCGATTGTGGCGTCGACCCGTTGGCGGATCGAATCCATCGCCTCGAAATCGAGCCGTTCGAGTTCGGCGATCTCTTCTGGGTCGCTGCTGTTCTTTTGTGCATCGACCGACATGAGCTTTGACCACCCGTCATTGACCAGGTCCTCGTCGGGTTCCTTGCCGCTGACGACTTCGGTGAAGTTCCTCACGCGACGCTGTTGCCAACCCGGCTCAAGATTGTCGAACCAGGCCGGATCGACCGGTCCGTTATCGCGCACCCCAACTGCGGCCGGCGTGCGCTGAAAGACGAAGACCTGCTTCGCGGCCTCGGCGAGTTTCGGCACTGCCTGAATCGACGTAGCGCCCGTGCCAACAATGCCGACAACCTTGTCGCTCAGGTTGTCCATTGGATCGGTCGGGCTTCCGCCCGTGTACTGGTAATCCCAACGACTCGTATGAAACGCGTGGCCCTCAAACGAGTCGATTCCTTGAATCGCTGGCATCTTCGCCTTGTGCAGTAACCCCCCGGCAAGCACGAAGAACTTGGACGAGATCTTGTCGCCACGGGTCGTCTCGATCGACCAGCGTTGGGTCTCGGGGTCCCACTGCGAGTCGGCGATTTCGGTCTGGAACAGCGCGTGTGGATAGAGCTCAAAGTGACGTCCCAGGATCTGGCAGTAGCCGAAGATCTCGGACGCGCTCGCATACCGCTCGGTCGGCCGGTAACCAGTTTCTTCCAACAGCGGCATGTAGGTCATCGACTCGACGTCGCACATACAGCCCGGGTAACGATTCCAGTACCAGGTACCGCCGAAGTCGGCGCCCTTTTCGATCACGCGGAAGTTGCGGATGCCGTGACGAGTCAGCTCGATTGCGGTGAGCATGCCGGCAAAGCCGCCACCGACGATGACGACTTCGGTTGTCTCAACAATCGGGTCACGAGAGAACTCGGGGTCAGCCCACGGGTCCGTGTCGAACTCGGGGAAGTTGCCCTCGAGTTGGGTGTATTGGTCGTTACCGTCGCCGCGCAGCCGCTTCTCGCGTTCGAGTCGGTACCGCTCATGCGCTTCCTCGATTGCCGCGTGCGTGTCACTCATGTCGCGAAACTAGCTCAGCGGCGAACTTTCTGACACAACGTCAGAAACACCCGGTCCACTAGTGTCAGCCGGGTGAATGACTCTGTCGAAAACCGTGTCGACGACCTGACTGAACGTCTGCGAGCCGATGTCGGCAAAGCAGGTGCGCCTGCCACCTCTCGTGACCCGGTGAACCAGGCCACGATCCGCAACTGGTGCGACGCGATGGCCGAAGCGAACCCCTATTTCACCGACGCCGCTGCTGCGGCTGCCGGTCCACATGGCGGCATCGTCGCTCCCCCGGCGATGCTCAACGCGTGGCCGATGGCCGGTCTTCGTTTGGGCGAACCTGCGCCTCGCGACCTCGACAAACCCGACGCCAACGTCTACGCCCAGCTCGAAGACGCTGGTTTCACCGGAGTCGTCGCAACAAATTCTGACCTGTACTTCGATCGCTACCTGCAACCCGGTGATCTCGTCACCGCCACCACCAGCCTGTTAGACGTCAGCGAGCAAAAGACCACACGTCTAGGCACCGGTCATTTCGTCACGACCGAAGCCGAGTACACCGATCAAAACGGCGAGCGGGTCGGCGCGCTGCGCTTCCGCATTTTGAAATATGCCAAGACCGCTGCGGCAGAACCCGATGATGATGGCCTCACCCCCGAGCCCGCACCCCGTCCGCTCAAACCGCGCCCGCGCTTCAACCAAGACCAAGCATGGTTCTGGGACGGACTGCGCGACCACGAGTTGCGCATCCAGCGATTTACCGACGACGGCACGTTGCTGTTTCCCCCGGCGAACGCCAACCCGAACACGCAGTCGATGGACTACGACTGGATCGTTGCCAGCGGCAGCGCCACGCTCTACAGCCACACCGTCGTGCACTACCCGAAGATCCCCTCGTTCGACTATCCCCACATCGTTGGGTTGGTCGAGCTCGAAGAAGGCGTGCGGATCATCACCAACATCGTCGGGGTCACACCCGATCAACTCGAAATCGGCATGCCCCTCGAGTTGTGTTTCGCTGACACCGCCGACGATGTCACGCTGCACCAGTTCCGACCGGCACCAACGCCGCGCCGCAAGACCACGTTGTCCGCAGGCGAGGTGTCAGTCAGCGATGCGCTTCCGCTGTGCCCGATTCCGATCACCACACTGCTCGTCGTTTCAACCGCCCTCGCGACCCGGGACTTTCAAGAAGTGCACCACGATCGAGATGTGGCACAAAGCCGTGGATCCGACGACATCTTTATGAACATTTTGACCACCACCGGGCTGGTCAGCCGCTGGATTGGCGACTGGGCTGGCGACGACGTGATCTTCAACAACATCAAAATCGGTCTCGGCACACCGAACTACCCCGGAGACCTCATGACCCTGTCTGGCAGCGTCACCGAGATCGCCGAAGACGGCACCATCACCATCGGCTATATCGGACGCAACTCAGTTGGAGCCCACGTGACCGGCACCGCAGACATCACGCTTCCCACCACGACCGGAGGAGCACAATGAGCATCAACTACGGCGGCAAGACCGCCATCGTCGGTATCGGTGCCACCGAGTTCTCGAAGAACTCCGGCCGCACCCCCATGCAGCTCGCAACCGAAGCCTGCATTGCGGCCTGCAACGACGCCGGTGTATCTCCGGCCGACGTCGACGGCATGGTCGTCTACAGCGCCGAGAAAAACACCGAGATCGAAGTCGCCCGCAATTTGGGTGTGCGAGAACTCACCCACTTCTCAATGATCCATCACGGTGGCGGAGCAGCGTGCGGCGTCGTCGCCCAAGCGGCGATGGCGTTGTATTCCGGTGCCGCCAACTATGTGCTCGTGTATCGGGCGTTCAACGAACGGTCCTGGCACCGATTCGGCCAGGGCGTGCAAGACGCCCACCAGTCCCCTGAGGCATTCGACGTGTCTTTCGGTTGGTCAACACCGTTCGGTCTGCTGACTCCAGCTCAGTGGATCGCGATGTTCGCCACCCGCTACATGCATGAGTACGGCGCGACCAGCGAAGACTTCGGACGAATCGCAGTCGCCGATCGCAAGCATGCGGCGACCAACCCTGCGGCGTTCTTCTACGACAAGCCGATCACACTCGAAGATCACCAGAACAGTCGCATGATCTCTGAGCCATTGCGGCTGCTCGACTGTTGTCAGGAAAGTGACGGCGGCCAAGCGCTGCTGCTCACCACCGTCGATCGGGCCGCCGACCTCGAGGGTCACGCAGCAGTCGTCGCCGCCGCCGCGCAAGGAGTTGCCTATGACCAACACATGATGCGCAGCTACTACCGCGAATCGATCACCGGTCTGCCAGAGATGGGTGTGGTCGCACGCCAATTGTGGGAAGCCACTGGACTTGGACCCAACGACATCCAGACAGCCACGCTCTATGACCACTTCACGCCGCTCGTGCTGACACAGCTCGAAGAGTTCGGATTTTGCGATGTCGGCGAAGCTCGTCATTTCATCGCCGACGGAGCGATCGAGCTCGGCGGGAAGCTTCCGATAAACACGAACGGCGGACAACTCGGCGAGGCATATATCCACGGCATGAACGGCATCGCTGAAGGCGTCCGCCAGATCCGTGGGACGTCGGTCAACCAAGTCGACGATGTCGAGAACGTGCTCGTCACCGCGGGGACCGGCGTGCCAACCAGCGGCCTAATCCTCACCCAGAGCAGCTAACCCCCCAGGGAACAATCCGGCGACCTCGGTTGAAGGGCCATGCCCGCGGTTCGGTAGGGCCCCGGCTGCTGCATACTTGTTGGGTGAACCCGAAACTTCGCGTCCCCCTCATGGCCGTCCTTGTTGCCGCAACGGTCTTCATCGCCGCGTGCACTGGATCCTCGACTCTTGACATCGAGGGCAGCGATGAGCCTGCAGGTAGCGACAACGCAGCGACAGATCAAGCGCCGACGGCAGTGCCAGACCCCACGGCCGTACCACAGACCGCCGAGGCAACGGCTGAACCCGATCCGGTTGATGCCAACGACGACAGCGCTGAATCCGATCTGGTTGATGCCTCCGACGACAGCGAGTCCAGCGCACGCGTGTCCGCTCCACAGAACTGTGCCGATATCGCCGAGCTCTTTGTCGCAGGCCCCGCCACGAACCCAGAACTCGCCGAACCGGCCGTCGCTGGCACGTGTTCCGGCGACATTCTTACCGTGCGATCAAACGGCATTCCTTCCTACACCTATGTCGAGACAAGTCCAGGAGCTCCTCGAGCCCAGGACTACGCGTTTGCGATCCCGACCTCGCCGGTCGCCGACGAAGCCGTGACCGCTATCCCACGGCTTGGCCCCGCTGGAGTGACTCTTGGCGGCATACCCATTTACGGCCCTACAGAAGGAACCGGTGGCGACGTCGCGTCGCTCGACGGAGCCCTCAGCGAGTGCGGCAGCCACAACGGCCCAACCGGATTTCACATGCACCTGGTCGGCACGAGCGACTCGACTGACTGCATATTCACCCCCACGGAAGTGGCAGCAGAACCACAACTGCTTGGCTACGCATTCGACGGCTACCCGATCTACACCGGAAACGATCAATTCTCATCGTCGTGGGAACTGAGTGATCCGTCACTATTCGCCACCGACACATGGGCAGCTCATTCATTCGTCAAAGATTTGGGCGACCTCGACGCCTGCAACGGCCGCACCGACGAGGCGGGCCGTTACGCGTACTACACGACCGACAGCTTCCCGTACGTACTCGGCTGCTTCCGCGGCGTGGTCGATTTGGCTGCGTTGGCGGGCATTGATGAGCGCCAAGGTGACGACGCAGCAGCGACCGACGACGAGTCAGACGAGCCCGAAGAGTCGACCGAAGCGGATCCCGTTCCTTCTGCTGAGGATTTGCAGACCGACGGTGACGACTCGACGACCGAACCTGACACCAGCACGACCGACCCGACGCCAACACCGGTTCCCGACAACAGCACAACCGCAGAGCCGACGCCTGTTCCCGACAACAGCACCACCACCACGAACCCAACGCCCGTTCCCGACAACAGCACCACCACCACAGAGTCCACGACCGGTGATCCTCTGATGGATGAGCTCATTTCTGCGGCCGCTGCACTAGGGATCACGGTCGACGAAATCTCCGGGAGCCTCTTCGGCCCGCCGTTCGACCTCAACAACACGGCGGTCGCACTCAACGTAGACCCCGATGAGCTACTCGCTCTTATGCCCCTTCACGCAGCCCAATAGGCCGCAACACCCAATCGTCCACGGACGCCCTATGAGCACAACGCGTCGAGGTCAAAGACGCTCGATGATGGTCACGTTGGCCTGACCGCCGCCTTCGCACATCGTCTGCAGCCCGAAGCGACCTCCGGTTCGCTCGAGCTCATGGAGCAAGGTGGTCATCAGCCGGGCGCCAGTCGCGCCGAGAGGATGCCCAAGTGCAATCGCTCCGCCGTTCACGTTGACCTTTTCGTGGGTGAACTCGGTTTCGCGCAGCCACGCCAGCACCACCGGCGCAAACGCCTCGTTGATCTCAACCAAGTCGATGTCCGATGCGGTCATGCCAGTCTTGGCAAGGGCCCGATGGGTTGCCGGAATTGGGGCGGACAACATCATGATCGGGTCATCTGCAAGCACCGACATGTGATGGATCCGAGCCCGTGGCCGTAACCCGTGTTGTTCAACCGCCTGCTCGCTTGCAATCAGCAATGCGGCCGAGCCGTCACTGATCTGCGACGCGACGGCTGCGGTAATTCGGCCGCCGTCCTCAAGTGTGCGCAGGGACCTGATCTTGTCAATCTGTGGTTCCCGCGGCCCTTCGTCGTGATCCAGCCCGGCGAGCGGGGCGATCTCTGCTTGGAACCTGCCCTCAGCTCGGGCTCGGATTGCCCGCTCGTGCGACTCGATTGCGAATGCTTCCATTTCTTCGCGGGTGATGTCCCACTTGTCGCAGATCATCTCGGCGCCGCGGAACTGGCTAACTTCGCCACTTCCGTAACGGGTGGTCCAGCGCTCGGAGCCAGTGAACGGATCATCGAATCCGAGGGTTTGACCCGCGATCATCGCCGAGCTGATTGGAATCATCGACATGTTTTGCACACCACCGGCGACGACGAGATCCATCGTTCCGCTCATGACGGCCTGTGCTGCGAAGTGGACGGCCTGCTGCGCCGAGCCGCATTGGCGATCGATCGTCACGCCGGGCACATGCTCGGGAAGACCCGCAGCAAGCCACGCAGTCCGAGCAATACACCCAGCCTGCGGGCCAATCGAATCGACGTTTCCAAAGACGACGTCATCGACGGCGTTCGGATCAACGCCTGTGCGTTCGATGAGCGCGGCAATGCTGTGCGCGCCAAGGTCGGCAGGGTGCACCTGAGCCAGCCCGCCGCCGCGCCGACCAACTGGCGAACGGACAGCGTCGATAATAAATGCTTCGGGCATGACGGAACTTCCTTGAATGGTCGGGCTAGCGGATGGTGGGGTCGATGCGGACCCCGCTGGTGAACATCTTCTGTGCCTGTTCGAGGGCCTCAGGCTGGTTGCCAAGCGATACGAGGTGCGGGGCGAGCGCGAGGGCCTGAGCTCGTTGCATTTCACGAGCCGCCCACAGCGCACGAAGCGTGCCTTCGACCGCGGCAGCCGGCTGCGAAGCAATCGCATGGGCAATTCGACCGGCCGTTGCGTCGAGCTCACGAGCTGGCACAACATCTTGCACGAATCCCACCTGGTGAGCGCGCTGGGCTGACATGCGTTCATGGTTTCCCATCAACGCGATCCGACACAATTCGCCGAACGGAAGCTGACCGCTGAGCAAGATCGGCTCGAACGCAGCAGCCATGCCGTAGGTCGTGTGGGGGTCAAAAAAGGTGGCGTGGTCGGCGGCCACGATCGTTTCAGCTTCGCCAAGCAGGTAGAACGCTCCGCCGCACGCCATGCCGTTTACCGCGGCGATCACGGGCTTCCAAAGATCGGCGGTTTTCGGTCCCAGCAACAAGCCGGGATCATCAATCATGAAGTGGCTCGACGGTTGCGGTACCTCCCAGAACCGGTCGATGCCGGTGCAGAATGCCCGCTCACCCGTCGCCGTCAACACGATTGCGCGTATGGCGTCGTCATGGCGCAACCCCCGCCAGACCGATCGCAGCTCGGTTGCCATCGTCTCGTCAAACGCGTTGTGACTGTCGGGTCGGTTCAGCGTGACCCATGCGACGGGCCCGTCGGCGCGATAGGTGATCGCCTGGAAGTCACGCTCGCCTAGAGGTGTCCCGGAGGTAAGAGCTGAGCTGTCGTTCACGTGTGCATCATGACGGTTGGCGGGCAGGCTGGCGAATCTGAATGATCGTCAGATTTGAATGATACTGTCGATTTCATGGCCGATCTTCCAAAGATCATCTCTGTAGATGACCACGTGATTGAACCCGCAACCGTGTGGACCGATCGCCTACCGAGCAAGTACCACGACGTCGCTCCGCGCATTGTTCGCACGCCGGTCGAAGAGATGACCTTCATTGGCGGCAAGTTCACCGCTGTTCCTGCGGCAGCCGAGGCGCCCGGCGAACCAGTCGATTGGTGGTTCTACGAAGACCTTCGCCGCCCACTGACCCGACTCGATACATCGGTGGGCTTCAGCCGAGACGAGATCACGCTCAAAGGCATCACCTACGACGAAATGCGCCAGGGCTCGTACCTGCTCAATGAGCGCCTCGCGGACATGGATACGAACCATGTCGAAGCATCGATGTGTTACCCAACGTTCCCCAGGTTCTGCGGCCAGACGTTCAGCGAAGCCGCCGACAAGGAACTCGCCTTGCTGTGCGTCAAGGCCTACAACGACTGGATGGTCGACGAGTGGTGTGCCCCATCTGGTGGTCGCCTGATTCCCCTCATCATCGTGCCGCTGTGGGATCCGGTTCTCGCCGCCGCTGAGGTCCGACGAAACGCCGAAAAGGGCGTGCACGCGGTTTGCTTCAGCGAGATTCCGTCAAATCTCGGTTTGCCGTCAATCCATGACGCCGACGGGCATTGGCTTCCGTTCTTCCAGGCCTGCAACGAAGCCAACGTGACGATCAACATGCACATTGGCTCGGGTTCGAAGATGCCATCAACCAGCGCCGACGCACCTGCTGCAGTCGGCAGCACGCTGACGTTCGCGAACTGCTGCTTCTCGATGGTCGACTGGCTGATGAGCGGTCACTTCACCACCTTTCCGAACCTGAAGATCGCATACGCCGAAGGACAGGTCGGCTGGATCCCGTACATCCTTGAACGGGCCGACACCGTCTGGGAGGAGAACCGCGGATGGGGCGGAGTCGCCGACAAAGTGCTCGAACCGCCAAGCGAACTCTTCAAGCGTCACGTGTACGGCTGCTTCTTTGACGATGCGTTCGGTCTGCGTTCGATCGCCGACGTGGGCGAAGACAACATCACCTATGAGACCGACTACCCGCACAGTGATTCGACATGGCCACACAGCGCGAAGATCGCCGAAGAACAAACCGCTGGGCTGACCGACGAGCAGCGGTACAAGGTGATCCGCGGCAACGCGATCAATATGTTGCATCTTGAGGACTTCCGAGCCGCCGACGCTCGTTGAACGCCGACATGACGCCGACGGTTGGGGCACTCGTCGCTCGAGCGGCCAAGCAATTCGGTGACAGCGAAGCGGTCGTCGCAGGCGACGTCCGCTGGACGTTCACTGATCTCGCCGATCGGGCTCACCGGGCCGGGCGCGCATTCGTCGCCCGCGGCCTCAAACCCGGCGACCGCGTCGCCATATGGGCACCGAACATTGTCGAGTGGGTCGAAGCCAGCCTGGGGGTGCATCTCGCAGGAGGAGTGATCGTGCCCTTGAACACGCGTTTCAAGGGGCCCGAAGCTGCCGACATCATCGACCGCAGCGGCGCACGCTTGTTGCTCTGTGTCAACGGATTCCTCGGCACCGATTACGCGACAAACCTGCGTGCGACCGGGGCGGCCTTACCGGACCTCGATCAGATCATCGTGCTGCGCGGCGACGTGCCCCCGGGGTGCATTGCATGGTCGGCGTTCACCGATGCCGGTGCCGATAGCACGATTGCGCTTCCGGTCGTCGATGCTGAAGATCTGTCTGACATCATCTTCACCTCGGGCACAACCGGGCGGCCTAAAGGTGTTGTTGCGACCCATGCCCAGACCGTGCGGGTGTTCACCGATTGGTCCAGCATCGTCGGTCTCTGCCACGGGGACCGGTATCTGATTGTCAACCCGTTCTTCCATACCTTTGGCTACAAGGCTGGCATCGTCGCTTGCCTGATACAAGGGGCCACGATGATCCCGGAACCGGTGTTTGATGTGCCGACGGTGCTCCAGCGCGTGAGCGACGAATCGGTCAGCATGCTCCCTGGACCGCCCACGCTGTATTTGTCGATCCTGAACCACCCTGACCGCGACACTTTCGACCTTTCGTCGCTTCGATTGGCGGTGACCGGTGCAGCGGCCGTGCCCGTCGAAATGATCAACCGCATGCGTGACGAGCTGAGCTTCGAGACAATCCTCACCGCATACGGGCTCACCGAATCGACCGGAACCGTGTCGATGTGCAGGCCGGGCGACGCGCCCGAGGTCATCTCGACCACATCTGGTCGGGCCATTCCCGGCGTCGAGATCAAGATCGCCGACGACGACGGCAACGAGGTGGACCGAGGCGATGCCGGCGAGATCATGGTGCGCGGCTACAACGTCACCGCCGGCTACTTCGGTGACCCCGAAGCGACCGCTGCGGCGATCACCCCTGACGGCTGGTTGCACACCGGCGACATCGGCGTGATGAACGACGACGGCTATATCGACATCACCGACCGCAAGAAAGACATGTTCATCGTCGGTGGTTTCAACGCATACCCGGCCGAGATCGAGAACGCTCTGCTCCGGCATCCGGCGATCGCGCAAGCCGCCGTGGTTGGTGTGGCTGATGAACGCATGGGCGAGGTTGGCCACGCGTTCGTCACCGTTCGTCCGGGCGAAACGGTCGACGCTGCCGAAGTCATTGCTTGGAGCCGCGACCAGATGGCGAATTACAAAGTGCCCCGCGTGGTGCATGTGGTCACGACGCTTCCGACCAATGCGTCAGGCAAGGTTCTGAAGTTCGAGCTGCGGCAGCGAGCCACTACCTAGCCGGTCCATCCAATCCGAATCTCTGGGCAAATCTGGAATGTTTGATGACGCGCATGGTTGTTACTTACATGATTACATCATTACCCAGCAATATTCACCATGAACGACGCAAGCAGGTCCATGCCATGACAATCAACGAGCGGATAGCCAAGAAGCACGCAGCAAAAAGCAAAGGACGCGGACGCGGTCGGCGTACCGAACCCCCCGTAGTAACCGATAGCGACGTCCGCGCCTGGTTCGCCGGGAACCTCCCCGACGATTGGTTCACCGAACCGGTCGACGTGCGTGTCGATCGCGACGAGATTCTCGTCACCGGCTCGCTTGCTGTTCCCGTCGTTGCTGACGGCGATGACATTGGTGTCGCTACCAGCGCCCGCATCGCAGCGTTTCGTGAAGAAACACGAGAACAGCGAATGGCCATTGCGGACCGGGCCCAACACACCTTCCAGCGGACGGTCTCGTGGGCAGCAAGGTGTGGCGATGTCGCCGATGTCTTTACCCAGGCAAGCGTGCCAGTGATGACTCGCCTGCATATGGAGGATCGTCAGGTACTCGACACATTGATCGACGCTGGCGTTGCCCGCTCGCGCAGCGAAGCGATGGCCTGGTGCGTCCGACTTGTCGGTGAGAACGAGTCCGAGTGGATCGACAGTCTGCGGAGTGCAATGGAAGATGTCGAGCGGCTTCGCCACGAAGGTCCATCGTCAGCGAAGGATTCGGCAACCGACTGACTCGGCTTCGGCGGCGCCCGCGTCAACGAGACTCAGACAGCCTCGACTTGAACCAGGGTGTCGCCGTAGCTGGCACCTGACCCGAACTCGGTGTCTGCGGCGTTCGTGAGGTCATTGATCGAACCGGCTTCATGCCCGTAAGCCGAATCGACGTGACCCCACGGCACGCTGACCACCCCAGGGCGGAGCCGATCAGTGATCGCGACCGGCAGCACCAGCGAACCGCGGGCGTTGAAGACGCGAGCACGATCTCCTGCTTCGAGTCCTCGGGCTATCGCGTCGCACTCGTCGAGCTCGATGTGCGGCGCGGTTTCGCGTTCGCGGTGAGCGGGCAGAGAGCTGTACGACGTGTTGAGAAATCTCGTGGCCTTCTTCGGGGTCTGCAGGAACAACGGAAACGAATCGACCTGGGGGCTTCCGGGCCCTTCCGCGATCGGAATCCACTCGGGCAAACGAGAGAGATCGGGAAAGCGCTGCGAATCGACAATGAGTTCGGCCTTGCCCGACCGGGTTCGAAAGCCACCTTCGGCATATGGCAGATGATCGACGGGGTACTCGTCGATCCGAACAAAGCCCACCGTTCGCAACTCGTCGACGTCGACGGCGTCGCCGAGCGCCAACGCAATCTGTTCCTGGTCAGAGAGATGCAGTTCGGGCCGATCAAATCCGAACCCACTGGCAAGGCGACGGAAGAGTTCAGTATTCGAGACAGCCTGACCGAGCGGCTCGGTTGCGGGTTCGTTCCACCCAATCCAGAGATGACCCCACGCGGGAACCACGTCAACCATCTCGGTTTGCATCGCCGCAGGAAAGATCACGTCGGCGTATCGAGCCGTATCGGTCATGAACTGTTCGCTCACGACGGTGAAGAGATCCGACCGGGCTAGCCCGCTACGGATCGCGGCCGCGTCGGGCATGGAAAGCACGGGATTGCCGTTCCACATGAACAACGCATGGATGGGTTCATCCAAGCGAGTCAGACTCTCTCCAAGCGCTGGTTGCCGAAGCGATCGACGTTCGCCAGCATCTGGAGCAACCACTGCCGCAAGCGCTGCGACCGCCTCGTCGTCAACGGCGTCAACAGTCGCCCAGGAACCGACGCTTCGAGCAAAGCCGCCGCCGAGTGTTGTGTGCGAACCCGTCAGCACAGGGATCATCGACAACAGTCGGTACATCGTCGGCCCGCTGAAATGGTGCTCGACACCGATCAGGCCGCGGATCATCGTCGCTGGGACTGTTCCGATCGATCGAGCCAGGTTACGAATGATCGCAGCGTCGACGCCGCACAACGGTTCTGCCCACTCCGGTGTGTGCGCGTCCACGTGCGCCTGCAGCTCGTCGAAGCCGGTTGCATGCGCTGCGGTGTAGTCGTGGTCAATCAAGTCCTCGGTGATCAAAACGTTGACGATCGCCAAGAGCATTGCCACGTCGGTACCCGGAAGCGGCTGGATGTGCTGGTCAGCTCGGTCGGCCGTAATCGTACGGATCGGATCAACGACCACGAGCTTGGCGCCGCGCGCTTGGGCCTGCTCAATCGTTGGCCATAGATGCCGGTTTGTCAGTCGGGTATTGGTACCCCACAAGATGATCTGGTCACTATGTGCGGCCTGCAGCGGGTCGGTACCGAGACCTTGGCCATATACCGATTGCATACCGACGCCCGACGCCATGCCGCACACGCTTCCGTGTTGTGCGCTTGCGCCGAGCAACGCGAACAGCGCGTTGCTCGTACCGCTGTTCTGGATCAACCCCTGCGTGCCAGCCGACCACCATGGCAGGATTGCCTGACCACCGTGTGCGGTTCGAACTCGATTGAACTCGGCCACGACGATCTCAATGGCCTCGTCCCATGTCGCCTCACGAAACTCGGCCGCGCCCTTTGGTCCCGTGCGAATCAGCGGCGACAACAGCCGCTCTTGGTGGTGTACTCGTCCGACAAACTTGTTGACTTTCGGGCACAACTCGCCCTTCGAGTACGGGTGCGCAGGGTTGCCCTTGACCTTGGTGAGCACGCCATCGACAGCCGTCGCGATCCACCCGCAGCTGTCAGGGCAATCGTGATGACAGGTTCCGAGTACCTCAATGATCGTCATCGCCGCTCTCAGCCCTCGATCAACGCCTTGTAGCCAGCCGCGTCGAGGAGCTCACTCGTCGCTCCGTCGGCTGCTCGGATTCGAAACAGCCACCCGTCGCCGTAGGGGTCTGTGCCGATCGTCTCGGGAGATTCGACCGCGGCGTCATTGATCTCGATGATCTCGCCCGATACGGGTGCATAGATCTCGCTCACCGCTTTGGTTGACTCGATCTCACCACACACCGCACCCGCTTCGACGGTGTCACCAACCGACGGCATGTCGAGATACACGATGTCGCCGAGTTCTTCGACAGCGTGTGCAGTAATCCCTATCGTCGTGTGATCATCGTTCGCGGCGATCCACTCGTGTTCTGCGGTGTAGCTCAGTTGCTCGGGTACTTCACTCATGGCGGGACTCCTCTAGTTGATCAAATGAGATGGGTTTGGCCGGGATCACCATTCAGCGAGCCCGCTTGTAGAACGGAAGCTCCACGACGATCGCTTCGGTCATCGTGCCGCGGACATCGACGTGCACCGTCGAGCCGATTTCTCGCGCAGTAGCAACCCGCGCAATGGCAATCAACTTCTCGAGCGTCGGGCTCAGCGTGCCGCTCGTGACCGTGCCGATTTTGCTGCCATCAGCACCATGAACGTCGTAGCCGGTGCGAGCCGGGCGACGGCCGCTGATTTCGAGACCGATCAATGATTGGTGGGGCTGTTCTGCCGCAGCCGCAAGCGCGTCCGCTCCGACGTGGCCAGCTTCTTTTGGTTTGACCAGCCGGGCCGAGCCGACATCAAACGGTGTCGTGTCCAACCCGAGTTCGTTGCCGTACAACGGCATGCCGGCTTCGAGCCGCAGGGTGTCGCGTGCTGCGAGCCCAACGGGCGCCACGCCGTGTGCGCTTCCGGCCTGAGCCAATCGCTGCCAAAGCCCAATGCCATCTGATGCCGGCACGAAGAACTCGAAGCCGTCCTCGCCGGTGTAGCCCGTGCGGGCAGCGAGCAAGCCGTCGAGCTGCGCGACCCGGTAATACCGAAGATCAACCAGCTCAGGCGAAACAACCTCACGGGCAATCTGTTCAGCCTTGGGACCCTGAATCGCGACCAACGAATACGACTCGGTGCGATCATCAACTTCGGCGTCGAAGTCTGCGCATCGGTCGCGCAACGCCGCAGCGACGACAGCTCCGTTTGACGCGTTCGCGACGACCATGAATTCGTGATCGTCCAGCCGGTAGACGATGAGGTCGTCGATGATCCCACCATCTTCGGTGCAGATCATCGAGTAGCGAGCTCGGCCTACAGGCATGGTCGACGTATCGATCAGCAACGCCCAGTTCAGCGCTGCTTCGGCACCGGCCCCGGTCACGAAGAGTTCGGCCATGTGCGAAAGGTCGAATAATCCAGCAGCTCGGCGAACCGCATGATGTTCCTCGACGGCACCGTCATACCAAACCGGCATGTCCCATCCGGCGAAGTCGATCAACCTGGCGCCAAGCTCGACGTGCAGATCATGGAGCGGAGTGCGTCGTGGTTGCGTGGACTCAGACATTCGAAGCTCCCATCTCGGCGAGTTCGTCCATCGGCGGGCAACTGCACACGAAGTTGCGATCTCCGTGCACACCGTCGATGCGACCGACTGGCGACCACACCTTGGCCCGTCGCACCGCTTCGGTCGGATACGCGGCCTGCTGGCGGCTGTAGACATGAGACCAGTCGTCCGCTGTCACGGCCTCGGCGGTGTGTGGTGCGTGCACCAGAGGATTGTCGTCTGCTGGCCATTCTCCGGAGCGGACTCGATCGACTTCGCCCGCAATCGCGATCATTGCGTCGCAGAACCTGTCAATCTCTTCGAGCGATTCTGATTCGGTCGGCTCAATCATGAGCGTGCCTGCAACCGGGAACGACATCGTCGGCGCATGGAAGCCGTAGTCGATCAGTCGCTTGGCGATGTCGTCGACACTGACGCCGACTTCGTCTCGGATCGGGCGCAAGTCGACGATGCACTCGTGGGCTACTCGCCCATTCGCGCCCCGGTACAGCACGGGGAATGCCGATTCGAGTCGACCGGCGATGTAGTTCGCGCTGACGATCGCCGTTTCGGTTGCCTGGCGCAGCCCGGTCGAGCCCATCATGGCGATGTACATCCACGGGATAGCCAGAATGCCAGCTGAACCCCATGGTGCTGCCGACACTGCCGGGCCACGAGTGCCCATGCCGTCAACATCGAGCTGCAAGTGGCCAGGCAGATACGGAGCGAGATGTTCGCCGACCGCCACTGGACCGACACCTGGACCGCCGCCGCCGTGTGGGATACAGAACGTCTTGTGCAAATTCAGATGCGAAACGTCGGCACCGAAGCGCCCAGGACGAGCGAGACCGACCATGGCATTGAGGTTCGCTCCGTCGAGGTACACCTGACCGCCAGCGTCATGCACCAGTCCGCATAGCTCGACGATCTGTTGTTCGAAGACGCCGTGCGTCGATGGGTACGTGACCATGATCGCTGCGAGCTGAGCGGCGTGTTCGTCGACCAATCGACGCAGGTCATCGAGATCAACGTCGCCGTTGTCGTTGCAGGCAACCACCACGACTCGCATACCAGCCATGACCGCACTCGCGGCGTTGGTGCCATGCGCGGAGGACGGAATCAGACAGACGGTGCGATCCGGGTCACTGTTGGCGAGGTGGTAGTTGCGGATGGCAAGCAGACCAGCGAGTTCGCCCTGGGACCCGGCGTTGGGCTGTATCGACACCGCGGCATAGCCAGTGATCTCTGCAAGCCACGATTCAAGTTCGTCAACCAGCTGGCGGTAGCCAGCGCGCTGGTCCAGCGGGGCGAACGGATGAATGCCGGCGAACTCAGGCCAGGTAATTGGTTCCATTTCGGCGGCGGCGTTGAGCTTCATGGTGCATGAGCCGAGCGGGATCATGGTGCGATCAAGTGCCAGATCCTTGTCGGCTAGGCGTCGCAGGTACCGCATCATCTCGGTTTCGCTGTGATACCGGTGGAAGGGCTCGTAGTCGAGGATCTCATCACTGCGAAGCAGCTCGGCGATCGGCGAAGTCCCTGCCGACACCTCATGCGACTCGACGCCAAATGCGGCGAGCACCGCACCCACGGTGGTTTGCGTCGTGAGCTCATCGAAACTGATCCCGACATGGTCGTCGTCGAGATGGCGAAGGTTTATGCCGTTCGCCAATGCAGCGGCGACCACGTCGTTGGCACTCGACGGAACCACAACGGTGATGGTGTCGAACCACGTGTCGTGGGTCAGTTCATAGTCGGCGTCTCGCAGCGCTGTAGCCAGATCACTCGTGTGAGCGTGGATCCGTCGGGCGATCGAGCGCAGGCCCTCGGGGCCGTGCCAACAGGCATACATCGCTGCCATTACGGCTAGCAGAACCTGCGCCGTGCAGATGTTGCTGGTCGCCTTTTCGCGACGGATGTGTTGCTCGCGGGTCTGCAGTGCGAGCCGCAATGCTGGACGCCCTTCGACGTCGACCGACATGCCGACAACACGGCCCGGAAGCGAACGTTCGGCGCCTGACCGCGCCGCGATGAATGCAGCATGGGGACCACCACAACCCATTGGTACCCCAAAGCGTTGCGTCGAGCCAACAACGACGTCAGCACCTGCTTCGCCGGGTGAACGCAGCAGTACAAGCGACATGATGTCGGCCGCAACAGCGACGAGCGCACCCGCCTGATGCGCAGCGTCGATCACGGGAGTTAGGTCATACACCTCGCCGGTGGTGCCGGGGTACTGCAGCAATACGGCGAATACGTCGTCCGAAATGTCTTCGCCGCGGGCGGCGACTCGGATCTCGATGCCGACTGTTTCGGCTCGGGTTTGCAACACCGCCAGTGTCTGCGGATGCACGGCATCGTCCACTGCGAAGACGGTTCGCTTGGACCGCGAGATGCGTAGAAGCATGACCATGGCTTCGGCAGCCGCCGTCGCTTCGTCGAGCAGCGAGGCATTGGCGATGTCGAGACCGGCGAGGTCCGCCACCATGGTCTGGAACGTAAGCAGAGCTTCGAGGCGACCCTGGCTAATCTCGGGCTGATACGGCGTGTACGCGGTGTACCAGGCCGGGTTCTCAAGGATGTTCCGGCGCAGCACCGGTGGCGTGATCGTGTCGTGATAGCCCAGGCCAATCAGGCTGGTAACCGTGGCGTTGCGTTTCGCGATCTCAGACAATCGGGCCGTGGCCGCCTGCTCGGTCGCGGCAGACGGAAGCACCAGAGCGTCGTCTCGGATCGCGGCTGGCACGGTTTGGTCGATCAGCTCCGCAACCGATGCGACTCCGATGCTGTCGAGCATGCGAGCCATTTCATCAGCTGACGGGCCGATGTGGCGTTGCGCAAATTCGGAGTTATCCGGCAGCTCGTTCAGAGCCGGGTCGATATGAGCGGTGGGATTGGACATAGGTACACCTCAACAATGGCGCCCCCCTCTGTCCAGGAACCTGAGAGTGTCATCGCCTGACGGCGACTCGCCCCTTCGGTGGGCCCGCGGGCCGCTCTCCAGAGTTATGAAACTGCGGTGTGGTCCCTTGTGCCTGAGAGTTTCCGGGGACGGTTGCACCTTCGGCGGATGACCGAAGCCATCTCTCTCCCACGACGCAGTTATCTGAAATGTGCCACTGACACTAGCCTTAACGTCACCGACTCGCCAGAGACACAACATCAGAGGGGTTCGCCATGCGCGAAGCAGTATTCGTTTCCTATGCCCGTACCGGCCTGGCCAAGGCCGCACGCGGCGGCTTCAACATCACACCCGCGATGTCGATGGCGGCTCACGCCATCAAGCATGCGGTCGAACGGTCGGGGGTCGAGCCCGAGGCGGTCGAAGACGTCGCACTGGGCAACGGCGCACACGGCGCCGGCAACCTTGGTCGTCTGTCTGGCTTGCTGGCGGGCTTGCCCGTCACGACAGGCGGAAACACGATCCAACGTCACTGTTCATCGGGCCTGAACTCAATCGCCGTAGCGGCAAACCACATTCGCAACGACGGGGCCGACGTTGTCGTTGCTGGTGGCGTTGAGTCGATTTCGATTCCGAGCCCCGGCATGGGCGGCGCGATCAACATGGACCCCGCGCTCGCCGAGCAGTACCCGGCGATCTACATGGCGATGATCGAGACCGCCGACATTGTCGCCGATCGTTACAACGTGTCGCGTGAGTACCAAGACGAGTACTCACTCGAATCACAGGTACGTACCGCGGCGGCACAAGAGAATGGTCTGTTCGACGAAGAGATCGTTCCCATGAACACCAAGATGAAGCTCGTCAATCGCGAAACCAAAGAAGAGTCGATCGTTGACTACACGGTCGATCGTGACGAGTGCAACCGCCCTCAGACCACGCTTGAGGCACTCGCAAAGCTCGGCCCGGTTCGCGGCGACGGCAACTACGTCACCGCTGGCAACGCCAGCCAGCTCTCCGATGGCGCTGCTGCCCTGGTGATGATGTCGGACGAAGAAGCGAGCCGACGTGGCGTCGAGCCTCTCGGTGCGTTCAAGGGCTGGGCCGTAGCCGGCTGCGAACCCGACGAGATGGGCATCGGGCCGATCTACGCCGTGCCGAAGCTGCTCGAACGCCACGGCCTAACCGTCGATGACATCGACATTTGGGAACTCAACGAAGCATTCGCCAGCCAATGTCTGTACAGCCGTGACACCCTTGGCATCGACCCTGCCAAGTACAACGTCAACGGCGGATCGATTTCAATTGGTCACCCATTCGGTATGACCGGCAGCCGCTGCGCAGGACACATCTTGCTCGAAGGCAAGCGCCGTGGAGCCAAGCTCGGTGTCGTCACCATGTGCATCGGTGGCGGCCAGGGCGCAGCGGGTCTCGTCGAGATCTACTGACTCCGCTCCGACCACCAGTCGCGAAAACGGCCGGCACCCAGAGCTCGATGCTCGGAGGTGCTGGCCGTTCGCCGTTTTGCGCCGAGTGCAGTCAGGCGCAAACGCCCTGGTTGTATTGGCCGACGGTTCGGATGATCTGTTCCCGGAGTGGTTCAACCCGCTCACCGGCTAGTTCCGAGGCCATGACTCGATAGAGCAAGTCGTCGAGTCCGGTAACGAGATAACACTGCGCCTTGGGCTCGAGCTTGGCTCCGCCGATGCCCGAGTCGCCGGTGAGAAACATGTGTCGTCCGCCGGTCGTGGCGGCCATGGCCCGCATAATGAATTCGGCGTTGCGGTCCACTCCGCTCGCGGCGAGCGGATAGACCCGCACCCCCTGTTGACCCAAACGGCGAGTTGTTTCAAGTGCGGCCTGAACATCTTCGCCATGGGGTGGCGCATCGGCGTTGAGCACCAGCATGCGGGCCGTGTCGGCACCCGAACGCCAGCTCAACTGCTCGGCGTCGACGAGAGCGGCATCCATTGCTTCGGGGAAGTCTCCGCCACCACTTGCGACTTGATCGGCGAGTTGACCTCGCATGAGAGCGACGTTGTCCGTGAAGTCAAACGCTCTTGTAACGAATGCATCACCGGTGTCTCGATAGACGATCAAGGCAAACCGCATGTCGACATCGCGGTAGTCGGCATCGCGGTAGTCGGCATCGCGGTAGTCGGCATCGCGGTAGTCGGCATCGCGGTAGTCGGCATCGCGATATTCGGCATCGAGCCGTGAGACGATCGACTCGAACTCGACAGTCAGATAGTTCAGTTCATCGGCCATGCTTCCGGTCACGTCCAATACGAGCGCCACATCAAGTTGGCTCGGCGGGGTGGTGTCGCCTGTGGTATCGATCACCAGCGCTCCGTCGGCAAACTCGTCGGCGTCGATGTCCCACGTTTCGCCTGCCGATGTGACGGTCAAACCTTGCGCAACATCGAGACCGAGCCATGTCGGGTAGAGCTGGGCACGGCCGGCGCTATTCGTCACAATGGCATGGGCAATCTCACCGTCAGAAATCGTCATCGTGGTGTTGCCGATACCAACCCCATTGGCAGCGACAAGGTCGATGGTGATGCGATCTCGCAATTCGACATAGGGCACGTTCTCACCGGTATCTTGTTGCCAGTTCCCGACGAGGTCAGCGAAATAGTCAAGGTTCAAGTTGTCGTCGATATCGCCAGCGGTGAGCAGCCCAGATTGCGGCTCCCGAACTGGTGCCCGCGTCGGTTCGGGGCGCGGCGGGGGCGCTTCGCTCACCGTTGATGCCGGCTCGTCTTCGTCCATGTCAAACCCAGCCGACCCATCGGCTCCAGCAGCTGCTGCGTCAGTGGAGCCGGCATCAACCCCAATGTCGGCAGCGACCTCTTCGTCCATGCCAGCTTCGTCAAACATCACATCGCCATCGCTCGCGGCACTTTCACCTACGACCGGTGCATCACCGTCGAATGGATCTGCGTCTTCGGACATATCGCCTTCGGACATGGCGCCGTCATCGACGCTGTCACCGGCAGAGGTGTCGACCTCAGACCTATCGCCGTCAGAAATGTCATCTTCAGACATCTCATCGTCCAATCGATCACCGTCAGGCACGGCCAGCTCATCGCCGCCGTCGCTGCCTACCGGGGACTCGACAACCGGGTCCGCTGCAACATCTGATGTCTCGGCTGCCACGGTCGAGTCCGAACCTGTACCACAGGCTGTGAGCCATAACGCCACGGCAATCGCCGTGATCAGCAAATGAAACGCCGGGTTAGAGGCAGCCCTCGAGTTCTTCATGCATGCTCTGACGACTGGCAAACACCGCTAGTTCCCGGTGGCACCACATTTCTTTGCGATCCGGCGTGGGGTGCCCCGGGGCTACGGCATGAACCGCGACCGATACGTTGCCCTCGTGTCCGAAGAACTATCTGACGCCGAGCTACACGATGCCGCCGCTGGTGACCTGACCGTGCTTGCTGTGCTCATGCTGGTCGGATCAGTGAGTTTCTCGCTGGTCAACAAGTGGATCGGCACAATGGGCTGGATCGCGGTTGCGCTCGCGATTGCGTCAACGCTCACGTGGAGCATCGGCCTTCTGCGCCGGTCATCGACCGTCGCGGCGTTCGTCAAGATCGGTTTCGGATTCAGCGGGTTGGCCGCGCCGGTAGTCGTTGCTGTCGGCGCTGCGATTGGCACGTTCGGACCGCCCTGGGGGTGGGCGATCGCCGCAGGTGCCGTCGTGTACTTCGGCTTCTCGGTGCTTGGGCTCGAGATCATTACCCGGGCTGAGGAAACCGGCGTCCTCGACGAGCTGTAGACACCGCGTCAGGCATCGACAGCGCCGCCATCAACCGCGATATCGGCGCCCGTGATGTGCCATGCGGCCTCGCTCGCGACGAACGCGACAACCGCCCCAACATCGGCTGGTTCGGCGATCCGCTCGGTCAGGTTTGGAAGCCGATGTTCGAGCACCCACTTCTCGGCAGATTCCCAGTCGCCCCCGGCACCATCTCGAGCCGCCCGGCGCATGACCGCAGCCCGCACCTCGTCTGTAGCCACTGTCCCCGGGCTTACAAGGTTCGCCGTCACACCCGTGCCTCGAAGCTCCATTGCGAGTGTGCGCACGATGGAGGGCAGGGCCGCCTTGGCGCCGTAGTAGCCGGGATTGCGCTTGCCTGGGCGTCGGCTTCCGACGGTGCCAATGAAGATGATGCGACCCCATCCCCGGGCCCGCATTTGTGTCATGACCGACTGAGCAGCTTCGACTCCGACCATCACATTGGTCTGCCATTCGTCGACCCACTTTGTCGTTGACGTCCAGCTAGACCCCTCAGGCGACCCGAAGTTGTTGACCAGAACATCGATCGGTCCACCCCAGTTCGCCGAAAGGGTGCTGAGGTCTTCGACTGCTGCGACCAAGCCAGTCGCGGACCCACCTGCTGCTCGGATCTCGGCAACGAGCTCGTCAGGTTGACCAGACTCGAAGCCATGCACCAGCACCGAAGCCCCTTCAGCTGCGAGCACCCGAGCGATGCCGGCACCGGTGCCTCGATATCCACCGGTGACGAGGGCGGTGCGTTCACGAAGTCCGAGGTCCATTTCACGAGTCTTGCAGAGCCCACAGCGGACAGGGCCCGACATGCATGCAGCGACGGTGCCGCATTACCGAAGTGGGACGAATCGACATCGCGAAGTCGTTCGGGCTCACACGCCAATGACGGATTGGGCATTTCACGCTGGACACCGTGACCTGCAGTCTTCTGCGACCGGTGTGACACAGTTAGATATGGCCCAGATCACCGACACGCACCAGCCGCTCACGTCAGAGGCGATCGCCGCATGAACGCCTCACCGACGCCACCAGCAGACAACGTCCGGCGCTACGGACCCGTCGAGTCCGGTCTTCCTCCTGGCGATACCCATCCGTATCGAAGCGGCGCGTGGCAACCCCAGGTCCACGAGTTCGACGCGTGGGATATGCCGGTGGTCGGCACGATCCCCGACGACCTCGCTGGCGTCTATCTGCGCAACACCGAGAACGCCCTCTTCGAACCAATCAAGCGATATCACCCGTTCGACGGCGACGGCTTGTTGCACTCAATCTCGTTCGAAGCCGGTCAGGCCCGCTACGCCAGCCGCTTTGTGCGAACCGACGGCTTCATTGCTGAGCAAAACGCACGCCAAAGTCTGTGGGCCGGCATCGCCGAACATCCATCGACAGCGATTGCCGAGACCGGTTCGGGTGCGCGCACCATGATGAAGGACAACGGCAGCACCGACGTGGTCGTCCACCAGGGTCGAGCGCTAGCGAGCTTCTACCAATGCGGTGAACTGTGGTCACTCGACCCCGTCACACTCGAGCAGTCTGGCCCGACGCAATGGAACGGTTGGTTCCCAGATGGCGGCGTATCTGCACATCAGAAGGTCGACGAGCACACCGGCGATCTGTTGTTCTTCAACTATTCAGCGACCGCTCCGTTCATGCACTACGGCGTGGTCGACCGTGATGGCAATCTCACGAACTGGGCCGAGATCCCCACCGACGGACCGCGACTGCCCCATGACATGGCGTTCACCGAGAACTGGTCAATCTTGAACGAACTGTCGATTGGCTGGGACGAGCAAGCTCTCGCCGACGGCTACTGGTCCAACACCTTCCATCGAGATCGCCCTGCGCGGTTCGCGATCATTCCGCGTCACGGAAATACCGACGACATTCGCTGGTTCGAAGCCGACCCCACATTCGTTCTGCATTGGGGCAACGCCTACGAAGATGGTGATGAAATCGTTCTCGACGGTTTCTTCCAACACAACCCGGCGTGTCGAGGCATCGAACGTCCAGCTGCAGAGTTCAAGGGTTTCGAATCGCTTGACATCAACGCATTCGAAAGCCGGGCCCACCGCTGGCGGTTCAACCTGGTCACCGGCAAGACCTCCGAGGAGCAGCTGACCGACACCGTTACCGAGTTCCCGATGATCAACGGACGCCATGCTGGCCGCCGCCACCGGTACATGTACGAGGCCCGCGGCGCGAAGAACCTGTTCGCGTTCGATGCACTGCTCAAGCGTGATGTCGACACCGGCGCAGAAGAACTCGTCGAGTTCGATCCTGGTGTGTTCATCAGCGAAACCGTGATGGCGCCCCGTTGCGGTTCGACCGCTGAAGATGACGGCTATCTGATCACCTTCGCGAGCGACGTCAACACCGACCGGTCCGAGTGTGTGATCTTTGACGCTGCGGCGCTTGCCGAAGGACCGGTGGCTCGGATCGAACTTCCGGCCCGGATCTGCAGCGGAACCCACGCCACATGGGCTCCGGCGTCAGCACTCATTGATCACTGACCTCGTTAGGCGCTGACCCACACGGCGCCGCTGGTGTAGCGCCTGAGACCGAACGTAAATGCCTGCCACGACCCCAAGTGCCATCGAAACGATCGCTGCCCCAGCGAGGGCGAGTGCCCAACTAGCTGATGAGGTGGAAGACACCGGTGACAACAAGCCCGCTGCGCATAGCAAGCGAACGCCGAGCCGCCATTGTGAGGGCGCGGCCGAACACATGCACCGCCGCCAAACCGTCAGATCCGGATCTCACGACGGCTGCTCATAGATCTCGCCGATGATCTGCTCAAGCGGCGGATCAACGACCGTCATGTCAGCAACCAGCGACAGTCGCAGGATCTCGTCGAGTACATCACGTACTGGGCGTTGTCGGGTGTCGACCTGCACTCGCACCGACAATGGCCCGACCCGCTCGACCTCGATGTCGGACGATTCGATTTGGGCAACCGTGTCGGCTTGCGTTTCGTCCTCGAAACCGAGAACGATCTGTTTGCGCGCAAGCAACGACGACCGCATGTCGGCCACCGGCGCGTCGTGGATGATCCGACCGTGATTGACGATGACGGCACGATCAGCGACATGTTCGATGTCGGCAACATCGTGACTGGTCAGCAAGATCGTTGTGCCCAACCCTTCGTTGAGCTCGACAAGCAGTCACCGGAAGGACCGCTTGGCGAGAAGATCCAGGCCACTGGTTGGTTCATCGAGGAACAGCACCTCCGGTTGATGCAGCAGACAGGCGACGAGTTCGCAGCGCATGCGCTGGCCAAGCGACAGCGTGCGCACCGGTTGATCGAACAAGTCGTCTGCTTCGAGCAGTTCGCCAAGCTCACCGACGCGGCGGTGCGCTACGGCGTCCGCGATCCCAAAGACTGACGCGAGCATGCGGTACGACTCGCGTGGGGCCAACTCAGCCCAGAGCAACGACCGCTGACCGAACAACGTGCCGATTCGATACGCAAGCTCGCGGCGGTCCTGCCACGGGACCAGACCAGCGACGAGCGCGCTTCCGCCCGACGGTCGCAAGATCCCGGTGAACATTTTTATCGATGTTGATTTGCCTGCACCGTTCGGCCCAATGAACGCCAGCCGCTCACCTGACTCGACACGAAGATCTATGCCATCGACGGCCAGGATCGAGTCCGCTCGCTCACCTCGATTGACGCGCCCGGCCGCAAAGACGCGCCGTAACCCGCAAACGTCGATGACAGGTGCCGAAATTATCGCCTTAGTTCAGCACGCACCGCTCGAAGGCGGTGGCGAATAACCCTGGCGCGGCTACAGCGTCACCAAAAAATCGGCGATGGCGGCGTTGACGATCTGCGGGTGCGTCATATTCGGGGCATGCGCTGCACTGGGAACACGAACGAGGCCGCGTGCGTCGGTCGCCGCAGCTTGAAGGGCTTCGGCCTTGGCGATGTCGATCGACTGGTCTTGTTCGCCGTGCACACTCAAAATCGGGCAGCTGATCTCACCAACGCGGTCAGTGATGTCATCACGGTCGAGCAGCGTTTGCGCCGCGAACTCCATCTGCGCATCTCGCCGCCCTTCCCACTTTGCGATCCACTCGGCCGACAGCTCGGGTTCGCCAAGAATCAAACCTGCGACAAACTGGCCGACCTCACCGAGTGGTTCGTCAGACAGCCAGTGCCCCACCATTGCGCGGTATCCCTCAAGCGCCTCGGGCGGATCGACACCCGGCTCGCTGTCGATCAGCACCAGCGCCTGCACCCGCTGTGGGTGAGCCAAAGCGGCGCGCAACGACAAGAAGCCCCCCTGTGACATGCCGATGAAAACTGCAGACTCGATGTCGAGGTGATCGAGCAACGCGACCGCATCGTCAGCCGAATCCCAGTACGTGAAATGGTCCGTGGCTGGCGTTGCGCCGAAGCCACGCTCGTCCCACGCAATGCACCGGTGCCTGGCAGAGAACTCGGCGACCTGTTCGTCAAACATCGAGTGGTCCATGAGAAAGCCGTGACTGAACAACAGCACTGGGCCATCACCCGAGGTACCCGTGTCGGCATAGTTGATCGACTGACCGTTGATGTTTGCGACTGGCATGTATTTCCCCCGTGGCGGCAACATCGGCGGCCCTACGATCGACGCGTGATGCCTGTGAATGAACACTCAATGAGCGAGCCCTCAATCGATGGACACTCGCACGGTCAACCTAGCCAGGTCATCGGTCCGGCGCTGCGTGCATGGGAGCCGCCCGCGCAACCGACCGCTCGTGCGTTGTCCGGCCGCACCGTTTCGCTCGTGCCAGCTGACCCGGCAGAGCACGGAACTGAGTTGCATCAGGCGTTTGTACATGCGCCGCCTTCGCTGTGGACCTACCTGCCATGGGCCCCACCCAAGGATCCGCAGATATGGAACGACATCTTGCACGAGCTCGAGCAACGAGACGACTGGCTTGTGCACGTGCTCACGGTCGACGAACGCCCGGTTGGCATGGCTAGCTACCTGCGAATCAACGCGCCATCGGGATCAATCGAGATCGGCGGCATTGCGTTCTCTCCGGTCTTGCAACAAACAACGGCCGCTACCGAAGCGATCTTCTTGCTGATCGACCGGGCGTTCTCGATGGGCTTCCGGCGAGTCGAATGGAAATGCGACGACCTCAACGACCCATCACGCCGAGCCGCCCGCCGTTTTGGGTTCACCTACGAAGGGACGTTTCGCAAGGCAACCCACTACAAGGGGCGCAGCCGGGACACCGCGTGGTTCGCGATCGTCGACGATGACTGGCCAGAGATCCGAGCGCGGTTCATGCGATGGCTTGAGCCGTCGAACTTTGACGTTGCCGGTCGCCAACGCCGCACGTTGGCCCAAGTCTGACCGAAGCAACACCTGCAGTTCGCGACGCTGACGAAGGCCGGCCGTCGAGGCGTCGAATAGCACCACAGGGCAGATGTGACTGATGAACTGGCATCAGTCGCAAAATTGGCAACACCCCAATGCCAAATTGCGCGTTCTTGAGCTGCTGAACACCCGGCTCAGCGAAAACGTCGACCGCAGCGACGAAATCCAGCGCGAGTGCGGTCTGAGCCGTACACCTTCACGCCGACAGCTCGCACCGCAATGCGGGACGGTGAGCCCGATGTCACACCGGCGTGTTCGACGGGCTACTGTGCGTGCACCGCGGCGAGGGGCCGCGGAACACATAAGGGGATCTAGATGATCAACGGTCTTACACGACGCGCAATGCGGCTACTTGCCGTGTTGATTGCCTTCGCCATGTTCGCCGCAGCATGCGGCGGAGGAAGCGACGACGAGTCGAGCAGCGATGCTGGCGACACGTCCACGGAAACGACAGCCGATAGCGGCGACGGTGACATGGACGACTCCGACGCCGATAGCGACGGCGATATGGCCGCTGACGACATGGACGATGCCGATGACATGGATGACGCCGACATGGACGACGCCGACATGGACGACGCCGACACCGACGACATGGCCGAAGAAGAGTCCGATGCCATCGTCACTGAGATCGAAGATGACTCAGACCTTGACCCGGTCTTCGGTGGCACGTTGCGCTTCGGTCTCGAAGCGGACGTTGACGGGCTGAACCCCTTGACGTCTGCACTGTCCGCTCCCGGTCTCACCATGGGCGCTGCGGTATTCGATACCTGGGCCATCTGGGATGAAAACGACCGTTGGGCGCCCTACCTCGCTGAGTCGTTCACCCCAAGTGACGACTTTCGGTCCTGGACGATGAAGATTCGCCCTGGCATCGAGTTCCACGACGGCACCCCGCTCAATGCCGAAGCCGTGCGCATCAACTTCGAAACCGTGATCGCCGACCCACTCGTTGGTCTCGCCGTTGCACCCTTTTACCCATCGGTCGAAGATGGGGCGCTCGAGATCATTGACGATCTCACCGTCGTCTTCAATCTGCTTGACTCCGACACCACCTTCCCTGGTTCCCTTGCGGGTGCACTCGGCATGGTCGCTTCGCCAACGTGGGTTGCAGCAGCTCTCGAAGACCCAACCCTGAACCAACAGCCGGTCGGCACCGGCCCATTCGCGTACGACAGCCGATCGGCCGACTCGGTCACCCGGTTCGTCCGCAACGAGAACTACTGGAACGGCGACGTGTACCTCGACGCCATCGAGTTCGTTCCCGTGACCGACCCGGACATTCGTGCGAGCCTGTTGCTCGAAGGTGACCTCAACGGTCTGGCGACCACCAACGTGGCCTCGATCTCGACAACCGCCGAAGATGACAGCATTCAGAACCTGCTTGATGACTCGACCGAAGAGTCGTTCACGATGTTGAACAGCGCAACGGCGCCCTTTGATGACATTCGGGCTCGCCAGGCGCTGACCTTTGCGACCCCTCGCGACAACTACAACACCTTGATCGGTCTCGGCGTCAACCGCCCAGCCGACCAAATGTTCACCGCCGACAGCGCGTACTACAACCCTGACGTTGTGCAAGAAGCCGACATGCCTGAGCGTTCGGGTGAGCTCGTCGAGTCATACTGCGCCGATTTCCCGGACAACTGTGCTGACGGCAAGATCAACATGGAACTGCAGTGGTCGGGCCCATCAGTGGTCCAGACCCGCATTGCTGAACTGCTCAACGAAGGTTGGAAAGAGTTCTTCAACGTCGAGTTCCAAGAACTACCCCAAGACAGCCATATCCAAGAGACCGCTTTCGGTCTGTACAACGCGGTGACGTGGCGCCAGTTCGGCGCTGTAGATCCCAGCAAGGACAACGTCTGGCTGTTGTGCCGCACCGTTGGCGGAATCTCATTGAACTGGCCCAAGTACTGCGATGAAGAGCGCGATGCGCTCTTGCTCGAAGCCCAAGCCATGGATGCTGACGACCCAGCACGCGTCGCCAAATACCAAGAACTTTCACAGATGATCAACGAGGACTACCTCTACATCTTCTTCAACCACACACTGTGGTCACAATCGTTCGGTCCTGAGGTCCGCAACGTCTGTGCCCGAACCACGCCAGAGGGTGTCGTTGGTCGCTGTCAAGTAAACGGCCGCACGTTCTTCCACACGGCATTCCTCGCCGAGTAGGCGACACCACAACCTGACGTAACCACCGAACTACCTACATCCGAATGATTGGACGGGGGGTCCAACAGTGAAGTACTGGCTACAGCGGCTGGGCATGATGATCGCACTACTGATCGCAGTGTCCATGCTGACCTTTGGAGCCATGAGCTTCCTGGGGGATCCCCTGTTCAATATTCTTGGGCCCATTGCGGGCGATACCGAGAACCCAGAAAACGTCGCCAAAGTCCAGGCAGCGAAAGAGCAGTACTACCTCGACAAGCCGGTCCCCGAACGCTATGTGCGTTGGGCCGGAGACTTCATCACCGGCGACTTTGGTGTGCAGTTCAGTACCGATGGGCAGCCTCCCGTTTCGGACCTGGTCAAGGAACGGCTGCCGCGAACGATTCAACTCACGGTGATGGCACAGATACTCGCTCTGGGTATCGCCATTCCGTGGGGAGTGTTGTCGGCGTCGAGAGCCAACTCGCTGACCGATCGAGCGTCGACGATGACTGCCTTTGGTTTCGTGTCACTTCCGCAGTTCGCGCTCGGCATCATTTTGCTCTACGTCTTCGGGATCAAACTCGACCTGCTCCCCGACACGTACAACGCGACCGATCCGTTCTGGGGGTTTACCCACGGTCACCGGTTGATCCAGCTGATCCTGCCAGCCTTCACGCTGGCATTGCCGGCTGCTTCGACGTATCAGCGCTTGTTGCGAACCGACCTGATCACCACCTTGCAGGAAGACTTCGTGCTCATGGCCCGGGCCAAAGGCATGTCACGTCGCAAGGTGCTGTTTGGCCATGCGCTTCGGCCGTCGATGTTCTCGGTGCTGACGGTGTTCGGCATTACTGCTGGAGCGCTGATTGGCGGAGCACTGATCGTCGAGACGATCTTCCGTATACCCGGAGTTGGGCTCGCAATTGTCGAGGCGATTCTGCGCGAGGACTTTCCGGTCGTGCTTGCGCTTGTCATGATCGTCACGACCGCCTTCCTCGTCCTAAACGTGCTTGTTGACCTGCTCTACTCCGTGCTCGATCCGAGGGTTCGCCGATGACCGCCGCAACCGCGCAACCAGAGCTCATCGCCAGCGACGAAGACGAGCTACCGAATTTTGTCGCCAAGAAAAAGCTGGGATTCGGGTTCTGGCTGGCGATCACCTGGCTCATCGTCATCATCGGCGCAGCGGTGTTGGCCCCGGTACTTCCACTCAAGGATCCCGACCAAAACTTCGTGCAGTTCGAAGAAAAGGAAAACCCGATCACCGGCAAGCTGACCGAATCGCCGGTGCAACCTCCGTACTCGCCATCGTCCACGCACATCTTCGGCACCGACCAGGACGCTCGAGACATGCTCAGCCGCACGATTTACGGTGCCAGGGTCTCGTTGGTGGTCGGGTTCGCGGCAATCGCGTTCGGCATGATCGTTGGCGGAACCTTAGGCATGATCGCCGGATTCATTGGGGGGTGGTTCGACCGAATTGTGTCGTTCCTGTTCTTGTGTCTGTTGTCGTTTCCTGCGTTGGTCCTCGCGATTTTGATCACCGCGTTGATCGACAGATCCCTGTTCACGATCGCCCTCACGCTTGGCATATTGGCCATCGCTCCCGTCGGGCGACTGGCCCGAGCACAGACGCTGGTGTTCGCCGAACGAGAGTTCGTGACCGCCGCCCGCACAATCGGCGCCAAGAACAGCCGGATCTTGATTCGAGAGCTGTTGCCGAATGTGCTCATCCCGATGAGCGCGCTCGCGCTGCTTGGCATGGCGGTATCGATCGTGGCAGAAGGAAGCCTGGCCTTCCTCGGCCTGTCGATTGAGAAAGGCAGCACGTGGGGCAAGCTCATCCTGACTGGTTCGGGAATCAGCGATCTCGACAAAGCACCGTGGATTGCGTTCACGCCGATCATCTTCTTGTTCCTCACCGTGGTGGCTCTGAATTTCGCTGGCGACCGGCTGCGTGACTACTTCGACGTGCGGGAGATCACTGTCTGATGGCTGTCAACACTCCCCTGCTCGAAGTCGAGAACTTCAACGTCGGCTTCAAGACCGAACGGGGTCTGGCCAAAGCGGTCGACGGTGTGAGCTTCGTACTCAACCGCGGCGAAACACTCGGCATTGTCGGCGAGTCCGGCTCTGGCAAGTCGGTTCTGAACCGTGGGATCATGGGCCTGATCGCCAGTTCACGCGTGGTCGAAACTGGCTCGGTCATTTTCGACGGCGTGCAGCTCGCCAACCAGGACCGCCAGGACCTGTGGGGCAAACGCATCAGCATGATCTTCCAAGATCCGATGACGTCGCTCAACCCGGTGATGAAGATCGGCAAGCAGATCAACGAACCGATCCGCAAGCACCTCGGTTTCAGCAAGTCCCAAGCGACCGAACGGGCGATCGAACTGCTCACCTCGGTCGGCATACCTGAGCCAGCGCGCCGAATCAGTCAGTACCCACACGAAATGTCGGGCGGCATGCGTCAGCGGGTGATGATCGCTATCGCCATGTCCGGCGAGCCAGAGATGATGGTCGCCGACGAACCAACCACCGCGCTCGATGTCACCGTGCAGAAGTACATCCTCGATCTGTTGCGACAGGTGCAGCTCGACCGCGGCATGGCGATGACACTGATCACCCACGACCTCGGCGTTGCCCGGGGACGCACCGACCAAATCATGGTGATGTACGGCGGGCGAATTATGGAGCATGCCGAAACCGAAGCGCTATTTGCCAACATGCGCCACCCCTATACCGAAGCACTGCTCGCATCGATTCCTCGGCTCGCCCACGCCAAACACACCCGATTGTCGCCAATCCCCGGAGCGCCACCTGACATTGTCGAACCGCCCCCTGGTTGCCGGTTCGCTCCTCGCTGTCGGTATGCGCAGCAACAGTGCATCACCGAGTCGCCAGCGGTCATTGACGACAACGGTCATCGCTACGCCTGCTTCTACCCCGTGGGCACCGACGAAAACGCCGAGGCGCTCGCAACCAATCAGGCACGAGGCGAGACCGCCACCGGACTCAAGATCGGACCAGCGCCGTCCAAGACCGACAACGATGGGGAGAACGGCTGATGGCTGGTTCAGGTACCGCCCACCTGCGAGACAAAGACGACGTCATCCTGCGGGTCCAAGATCTCGTCATGGAGTTCCCGGCGGGCAAGGGCCAGGTCGTCCACGCCGTGTCGGGCATTAGCTTCGATATCGCAGAGGGCGAAACGCTCGGCCTGGTTGGCGAGTCTGGCTGCGGCAAATCAACGACGGCCAAGGCCGTCATCCAGCTTCCGATTCCTACATCAGGTTCAGTGCTCTTCGAAGAAACAGAACTGACCGGCCTGAGCAAGGAGGAACTGCGCCAGACTCGTCCGCAGCTGCAGATGATCTTCCAGGATCCGATCGCATCGCTGAATCCGCGCCGCCGGGTATTCGACATCGTCTCGGAAGGACTCGAGGTATGGGGAAGCGGCGGCGGCGGCGAAGGGTCGTTTGCCGAGTCACGAGTTGAAGAGATCATCCGAGCGGTGGGCCTAGATCCCGACCAGACCCGCAAGCGCCGTCCGCATGAATACTCGGGCGGACAGTGCCAACGCATCTCAGTGGCACGAGCCCTCGTGCTCGACCCGAAAATCATTATCTGCGACGAACCGGTCTCGGCATTGGACGTATCGGTGCAGGCCCAGGTTCTCAACATGCTTGAGGACATGAAGGCTCGCTACGGCCTGACCCTGATGTTCATCTCTCATGACCTGTCGGTTGTTAAGAACATCAGCGACCGCGTCGCAGTCATGTACCTGGGCAAGATGTGCGAAATCGGCGACGGCGATCTGTTGTTCGCCAATCCGGCCCATCCGTACACCAAGGTGTTGCTCGCCGCGGTTCCGGACCCCGAGAACCAACACGCAAACGACGGCGAAGTACTCGCAGGTGAACTGCCCTCACCAATCGATCCGCCGACCGGTTGCCGCTTCAACACTCGGTGCCCGCACGCGCAAGACATTTGCCGCACGACCGAGCCACAAATCGAGCAGGTTGGCGACGGTGACCACTGGGTGGCCTGCCACTTCCCTCTGGTCAGCTAGTTCGCTTCAGGCACCCGGCCACGTGTCGGCCACTCGGTACCCCTCGGGCCACGGGTCATCGGGGTCCACCAACAGCTGGCGAGTGTCGGTGATCCACGCGCGCCCCGAGATCCGTGGAACGATCGCGGGCCGACCATCCACGCTGGTGTGTTCAACGATCTCACCAACAAACTGCGAGTCGATGATCGACCGCATGACCAACCGGTCGCCCCGATCGACTCGACCCTGAGCTGAGAGCAGCGCCAACCGAGCCGACACACCGGTTCCGGTCGGTGACCGATCGAGCTTGCCCGGCTCAATCGCGACGGTGTTTCGCATGCTGTACCCGCCACCGGGCGAGCCGTCGTCAAGCAATGCAAGTGGACCGCCGAACTGGCAAAACGAGATATGTCGCCACTCATGATTTTCAGGGTGGACGAACCCAAGCTGCTCGGTCGCCGCTGCCCGGATCGCCATGCCAACCTCGGTGAGGTCGCGAGCTTCGGACGGGTCGAGCGCAAAGCCCACATCGGCCGCGTCAACCATGACGAAGCTGTCGCCGCCGTAGGCCGTGTCGACACGCAGGCTTCCGAAGCCGTCGACCTCGATCATCGCGTCGCGCCGGTCAACGAACGACGCCACGTTGGTCACAAAAATGCGTTCGGCCTTGCCGTCACGACAGTGTGCTTCGATCTCGACCAGTCCCCCGGGGGCTTCGAGCCGTAGACGGGTGATCGGTTCAATCATCGGAAGTCGACCGGTGTCGAGCAACACCGTGGCAACGCACATCGAGTTCGAGCCCGACATGGGCGGGGTGTGCACCGGCTCCATGATGATGAAGCCGGCATCGGCGTCGGGATGAACCGGCGGAACCAGAAGATTTACGTGGCGGAACACGCCACCCCGCGGCTCGTTCAACACCAGGTTGCGAAGCGACTGGTCCTCGGCGATCCACCTCGACTGTTCCCACAGCGTCGCACCCGGAGGAGGTTCGACCCCGCCGACGATCACATCGCCAACCTCACCTTCGGCATGGCAGCCCACAATGTCGATGCTTTGGGTGGTTCGCACCTACGGATCGTAGAACGATCAAACGATGTCACACTGCGACATGGCTGCTCCGTCCCCTCCTCGGGTATCACTCGCTCACCTACCGACGCCTCTCGAGCCGCTAGATCGGCTGACCAATGCCTGGGGCGGCCCAACGATCTGGGTCAAACGAGACGACCTCACGGGGTTCGGGCTATCGGGCAACAAGGTGCGCAAACTCGAATACCACTTTGGTGCCGCTGCTGCGAAAGGGGCGACTGCGGTCGTGACATGCGGAGCGGTCCAGTCCAATCACTGCCGGGCAACGGCGATCGCTGCCGCCAGGGTCGGTCTCGATTGCACGGTGGTGCTTCGGACCAACGACGCCAACCCCCCAGCCGGCATCACCGGCAACCATCTGCTGCAGCGGCTGGCTGGCGCCGAGGTTCGCTGTATTGGACCTGAGCAGTTCCGTTTCGAGCGAGACCAGATCATGCAGTCGATTGCCGACGATCATGGAGCCATGCATGTGATCCCGGTCGGCGCAAGCGACGCGCTCGGCATGCGCAGCTTTGTCGATGCCGCAACCGAGCTCGCCGACCAGTGGGCGACTTCAGGCCGCGACGACACACCCGTGATCTGGCATGCGTCGTCATCAGGAGGTACCAGCGCCGGATTGGCCGTTGGCGTGCACCGCAGCAATCTGCAGTCAACTGTGATCGGCACCAGTGTCGGCGAGTCCGAGGCCGAGCTGTGGCATGCGGTACACGCGATTGTCGACAGCGACCCCATGACGACACGAAGCGAACTCGCTCGGCTTGAGCTGACCGATCGCCATGTCGGTCTCGGATACGGACGCACCACCGATGAGGAACTCGCAATCCAAGTCGAGGCAAGCAGACTGACTGGCCTGATTTGGGATCCGACCTACACCGGCAAAGCCGTGGTTGGACTGAAACGAGAGATTGACGCAGGTCGTTTCACGAGCGACCACTCGATCATTTTGTGGCACACCGGCGGCGGCTTCGCTGCCTTCGCCCATGACTTCAGCCGTGCGCTCGGCTAACAGGTTCCGCAATGACCGGTGGTCCGCTAGCCTCGCCGGTGGAAGGTTGCCTGAGCGGACGAAAGGGGCGGC
>CALDYC010000004.1 GCA_937941245.1 uncultured Acidimicrobiales bacterium
CCTGCAGGACTCCCCGGCCAACGGCTTGGACGAGGTAGGCGGGCATGCCGACCCCAAGTACCACGAACGGCCACGCTGACTCGGTGTTGAACAGCTCCTGCCAGGTCGGTGCGCCCAACGCGAGCACCAGCCCGAGAGCCACCCCGGCTGCCGCCGCTTTGCGGTGTAAGGATCGGGCGAGCGCTCGTACTCGGTTGGGGGTGTGTGCTGCGGTGTAACGAGTCGTAAAGCGAGCGGCGATGAGCTGAAGAGCGACAGCGATTGCGGTAACCAGCAGCATCAGCGTGACCATGAGATTTGCGTCGGCAAACGCGGGTGGGTCAAGCCACCTGCCGAGCACGACGTTTAGCAGGTAGTTGCCGCCGTTTGCTCCGAACATGGCCAAGGTGAGCTTGGAACCGCCGGCGACGAGCGCCCGCGAATCGCTCGCCCGCGTTGCGTTGTCCATGAGCTAGATGTCAGAGGAGGTGTCAGAGGTGATGTCCGACGTGATGTCCGACGTGATGTCTGACGTGATGGTCATGCGAACCCTGGCCTCCATGGCCTCGCCGAGGTGCAGCAGGTGCCAATCGATCACTTCGCTCATCGGAATGCCGGTTGCGGCGAGGAAGTTGCGACGCCCGTGTTCTTCGATGGTTTCAGGGGCTTGCAAGAGCTCATCGAGTGCGTCGGCTAGGCCATCGGCGCTGCCCGGTTCAAAGTAGCTTCCGACAAAGCCTTCCTCTTCGATCACTTCGACGAAATCGCCGATGGCTGGCAGAACTGCTGCTCGCCCGTAGCTGCCGGCCTGGTGCAGCACGCCTGAGGAACCAGTCGTGCTCGTATACGGAAATGCTGTGACAGCAGCGCTGGTAAACAGACCCGCAACGTCGCTCTCTTCGACGTATCCGGTGAAGATGACCGACGGAAGGTCGCGGCATGTGTCTTGCACATTCGCGAGATAGCCGGGCGAGTTGGGGCTGTCGGTTCCAGCGATGACCAGTTCGAGGTCGTCGTATCCCCGGGCCAGCAAGGTGCGATAGGCCTCGACAAGAATGTCGACGGTCTTGTAGGTACCGAACTTGCCGAAGGCGAGAATTCGCCGCGGGCCCGATGTTGGTACGCCGAATGACGGCTCGGCAATTTCCTCGAAGCTCCCGTGAGGGGTCAGTAGTGCGTTCGTGGCCTTGTATCGAGACTGCAAAAGCTCGACGTAGCGAGGGATGGTCAGGGCCACATAGTCAGCTTGCAGAATGGTCCGTGTGAGCATCTCGCCCGCAAGTGTCATGGCCCGGGCGATCACCGGATTCGATGCGAATCCAGCATCTTGCATGTCGACGTTGTCGACAAGGTTGTGCAGGATGACTCCGGTCGGGATGCCGAGTTTCGACAGGACCATGGGCGTAAGAAGGCCCATGCCTCCGGCGGTCTTGCTGTCACCAAAGGTGGCGAACTGCAGATTCACCAAGACGGCGTCGACCCGCGACCTGCGAACGTTGCGCACTAACCGTGCCAGGTTCATCACGCTGTTGAATTTCCAGGAAACGATCGATTCCGAACCAGGAACGTGCTGTGGGGGTCCAGCGTCGGTCTCGTCGGCAAATACGACAACCCGATCGAGTTGCTCGTTGGCCGCAAGGTGGGTGACGAGGTGGAAGCCGAACTCGTTAAGGCTGTTGCGCCCTGGTGGGAACGCTGTGATGACACCGACTCGACGGGGAAGCTCGCGTGCTTGATTCACGACACTCGTATCGGCAGACACATCGAGAAATCAATGGCTGGTCCCAATTCGCTCAGACTCGCGGTGTGGTTGTCATTGCAGCGGCTCGACCGGAACTGAGAGCGTCGCCGATGTCGAAGACCCTGGCCGGCTTGAGAGATCGAGGCTGCCGTCGAGTCGTCGGGCGATCTCGGCGGCCAGGTGGATACCGATTCCGACTCCCTCGCCGGAGCGGGTCGACGATGTGTCAACTTGGGAGAACCGGTCGAGCAGATCGTCTTCGGTTGGCACCACAAACCCGGGCCCCTGGTCGACGATTCGCACGTTCAGCCAGAGCGAATCGGTCGCTGCAGCGCTGTCGGTGGTCGGTGCACCGACACCACCCTTGGTTTGCTTGCGATCGAGGCTGAGATCGACCGATACGACACCCTCGACCGCATGGGCCGCAACGTTGGACATCAGCTCGTCGATGACCCGATGGAGGCGGGAACTCTCAACGGCAAATGGCCCTGCGTGATGGGCATGAACGCTCAAGAGCTTTCCGCTGCTGAGCAGAGGCACTTGCCATTGCTTCACCAGCGTGGCCTCGAGGTCGCGGAGCGCCATTGGCTGTAGGGGAGCAGACGGGAGATCGACGGTTGCTTCGATCATGGCAAGCATGCGCGACACGAGACGGTCGAGCTTGAGGCTTGAATCGAGCGCCGTTTCGAGGTAACCCCGCCCGCTGTTGGATGTCACATGGTCACCGAGCAATTCAAGCATGCCGATCACCCCATTGAGCGGGGTGCGCATCTCGTGGCTCAGATTCAGCGCAAACCCAGACACTGACCGCGAGGTTTGTTCCAACTTCGCCAGGGCTGTTTCGAGCTCGGCGGTTCGGTCAGCCACGCGTTGGTCAAGTTCTTGATTCGCGAGCCAAAGTTCACGCATGCCGCGGTCGGCAATCGACTCGGCCTGCTGACGGGCGCTGCGTTCGCGAAGAAGCCGACGTTCAAGGCGCTCGATTGACGGAGTGGTTCCGCTGCTGTCCGGATCTGGAGTGGTCACGACGCTGGTGCGAAGCTCAGCTGATGGCGATGTCGTAGACGGTCGAGGTGCTGCCAGCGCCTGCAACGATGGCGATCGACGCGGTCTCGCCGAACCACTGAGCGGCGCCGACGATCAGCCCCTCGGCCAGTACGCCGAGCTTGCGGTGTGAATTGTAGGTCATACGCAACGTTCCATCTTCGAGGTCTTCATAGCTGAAGCGAGGAGGAGTCGAGTCGGGGTGCAGCTTCATGACCTCGGGGTGGATGATCTCATCGACCGACCGAAGAAAGGAGCGGGTGCCAGTAGCGGTTTCGACAAACTCAGGGTGGCGTTCGGCAAGGTGAGAGAACGCGCTCGCCCCCAGCGTTCGGATCAGGGTGTCAGCGTCGGTCCCCGTTGCCTCGACGGCGGCTCCGACGAGCTTGAGAAGATCGTCGTCTTCGTAGGTGCCAATCGAGGTGTAGTCCCCTTCGAGCCCGGCAGCTTCGAGAAGGTCGTCCCACGTGTCGGCCGAGAACAGCTCGATGACCGCAGCCTCGACAGCGTTAAAGATGATCCCCTTCATTGATGTGCTCCTCGAAGTTCAGTCGTGGGTAAGGGCAGAGTTGCCAGCGCTCAGCGCATCTCGTGTCGAGCGAAGGTCGGCCAAGGCATCGTCGAGAGACGAGTCGAACTGCTGCAGCAATGTTGTCACCGGCAGCGTTGACGTGCCCTCATGATGCAAGCGTTCGAGTTGTGCGCAGATTTCAGACAACGCCGTCGCCCCCAGCAGGGCCGCAGTCGATTTGAGGGTGTGGGCGGCGCGCCCGGCGGTGTCGCGATCGTCTGCGTGGATATCGCTCCGGCGCGAGTCGGTATCGGCCACAAACGTGTCAATCACCGTGATGACAGGCCCGGACCCGCCGAGGTCCTCGACCATTTGTGCAATGACGCCGGGGTCAAAGCGTTCGACTGAACCGCTGACATCGCGAAGGCTTGGCTCGCTAGGGGCGGGCGAAGCGGGAGCGAGCCAGCGATTCAGACACTCGTTGAGGCTGTGCATGCTCACCGGCTTTGCGAGGAAGTCGGACATACCAGCGTTGAGGCAGGTTTGACGGGCCTCGTTGGACACGCTTGCTGTCATCATGATTAACGGCAGCGGTTCACGGTTGGACGCTTCGCACCGCTTGAAGTACTGCCGAGCGGTATCGAGGCCATCCATGACCGGCATATGCCAATCCATCAAAACCAGGTTGAATGGTGAGCTCTCAAGCATGTCGAGGGCGGCGTGACCACTGTCGACAGCTTCGGCTTCGTGGCCAAGGCGTTCGAGTTGAGATAGGGCGACGAGTCGGTTTACTTCGGTGTCGTCGACAACGAGAATCCGTCCCTGAGCGGAAGCAGTGAGTCCGGCCGGTGACGTCGGTACGACACTCGTCGTCGCCTCAACAGGCAGCGTGACCCGAAAGGTCGTACCGCTTGCAGACGTGTCAAAGTCCAAGGTGCCATTCATGAGTTCGACGAGCTCGCGACAAATTGACAGGCCAAGGCCCGATCCCACGGTGCGGTCGGATTGGCGAGCTTGCTGGAACGGCGCAAACAACCCGGCGTGTGCGCTTTCGGGTATTCCCGGTCCGGTGTCGGAAATCGTGAAACACAGATGAGTTGGATCAGTCATCGTCACCTGCATTGAGACGGAACCAACCGATGTGTACTTCACCGCATTCGAGACCAGATTGACGAGCACCTGACGGATCCGGTACCGGTCACCGCGAACGGCCGGTGGGACAGTTTCGGCAACGGCGCCTGTGAGTGTGAGCCCCTTGGCTTGGGCGAGAGCCTGGAACATCGACATGGCTTCGTCGATGAGTGCCCTTGGCGATAGCGGTTGGATGACGAGCTGCATGTGGCCGGAACCGATCTGGGCAAGATCGAGAAGGTCATCAACAATGATCCCCAGCGCTTGGCTCTCGCGTTGTATTGCCTCGGCCAACTGCCGGTCGTTCCCAGATATGTCGCCGGTGAGAAGAAGCTCGGCGAGCCCAGCGATTGCGTGGAGCGGGGCGCGGAGCTCATGGCTGATCGAGGCAAAGGCTTCGACACCGAGCGAGGGGTTCGTGTCGCTCACGATGGACCTTTCTCGACTGTCGTCACGGTTACCGCTCCGGGAATCCGCTTGAGGTGGAGCATGCGCCAGTTCCCATCGGACAATAGCATCACCGCCTCGAATTCTTCGGTGCTTACGATGTCACGTAGGCCGTTCGAACGACCGATCGAACTCGTCGAACGCAGTCCAATCACTGACCCATCAAGCGAGTAGAACGTGGCGCTCAGCTCATGGGATTGCTGGGACACGCTGGACGGATTCTCGGGGTCAAAGCTTGAGGCCACCTGGTCAGCCAGCGGTCCGACAAACCACACATCGACTCCGTCGACGGCGCCGGTCCGGTTTACCAAGTCGATGCGATGCCACGCCCGGGCCCAAGCAGCAGCAATCGACCGCCGGGTGGTCGGCTCGATCTGACGGTCAAGGACGGGATCTTCGGTCCACTCGACCAGCTCGCCGATGTCCTCGGGCACCTGCGGGACAGCCGTGAATGCCGATGCCGGGTCCGCGCCCGTGGCCGATCGCAGCGACACCAGTCCGATTGTTGCGAGCCCCACGAACAACGTGGCCAGCACCGAAACGGCCACCAGTGCAGCGACAAGGCGCTTCGCGCTTCGGCTGGTCACGACGGCAACCTCACCAGTGTGCTCGACCCAAGAATGACAACATCAACCGGCAAAGCGGTCGCCGGGATCGACACGGTCGCCGTGCCGTCAAGGAGGGCCGCAGTCGCCGCGATGTCGCCTGAATCGACTGATCGGAGCCGAGCAATCGTGCCATCGGTCGGGTAGCTACCTGTAGCCAGCACAACTGGTCCGATCGATATCTCAATGATCCCATCGACTCGCTCAGCTACGGCCTCAAATTGTGGTGCCGCGTCGGCAAAGCCAACCTCGAGGGTCGGTGACGATTGCCCGCTGACTTCGGCGGATACACGAACAACCCCGGCAGTTTCTGGGGCACGAAGCCACGCAGTAGCCGCACCGTTCTGCACGGTGGCGTCTATCAATGTGCGACCTGTTTCGGCAGGACCTTCGTCGACCACGAACACGACCCGCAACCCGTCGGGGAGCACATTGTTGTACAGATCGACAAGTTCGGTCGTCGAGATCGGGTGCAAACTGAAGCCGTCGGCGAGAGGTAGCTTGGGTTGTCTCGACCGGCTCTCGTCATCGGATTGGCGGGGGCCTGCCAAACCAAACCGCACCTGGAACTGCTGGGGCGTCCCGGGTACCTGTTCGTATTCTCCGATGGGCCCAGCGCTGTCGCCAACCCGGGAGGTCACGGTCACGGTTCCCGCGTCGGTCGTCGACCGAATCCGTTGGGCTGCGATGCCAGCCTGGACCGCTACAGCACCATCAAATGGTCGGTCGCCGGCCAGCTCAGCCGAGATGTGGACGGACGAACCGTCGACCAATGGGTTGCCAAACCGATCGACCGGCAACACGACGACCATGGTCTCGTCGGCCCCGTCAGCGATAACGGTGCGCGGACCGACGAGTGGAACCACCGGGTCGATTGGACCAACGGAGCTGATCACGGTCTCAGCCGATGCCGTCGATGCCCCCAGGTGCGCCAACCAGGTCACGGCCCCTGCGTGGGTGGTGCGGTCCGGTGAGATCGTGATGGTCGCGGTTCCGTCCTTGAGTTCGGCTTCGAAGCGATAGCTGCCTGTTGCATGCAAGGCGACGAGATGAATCGTGCCTGTCGGTTCCGCCGAACGGAGTACCACATCAAGAGCGGTCCCTGCATCGACTTCGGCGGGAGCTTCGATAGTGATCTCGGGCGATTGGCTCGCCGCAGCGACGTAGCGAGAATCGTCGTTCGTCGCTGCGAACAGATACAGCGCCGCCAAGCTCAAGGCGAAAACCAGAGCTCCCGATGCAGCGAACAGCCGAAACCGATGTGATCCGCCCCGATTGGTCTGGTGCTGGGCCATCGTCGTCAACGTGTGCTCCGTGAGAATGCGTGCGACGTAATGCGGGCTTCGGTCCATCCTGATGCTGGGGGGACCTGGAGTGACGGCGCGCCGACAAACGGGGCTCCTTCGCTGCGTGTGATCCCGTTGCCGAAGATTTGAATCGGGATGTCGAGTGGTGTGATCGCGTCGGCGTTCGTAAGGGGTGCGTTGAACGGTGCCAAGCGTTGTGGGCGAACTGCCTCTTGGATCCAAATGTGGTCGACCCAACCAACCTCGCCGCGATCGTCGAGAAAGGCAACGAGGATGTGCGGAATGGTGGCGGTTTGGACTGCGGTATTGCGCAGCACTCCGCTCAACTCAAAGGTCTGCCCCTCAACCGAAGCCGCCAATTGCTCGAGTGCGAGCGGCCGTTCGAGATCGCGCCCGGTTACGACAGCCCGAGCAATGAGGTCGATTGATCCGACCTCGCTGATGTCGAAGGTGGGTTCGGCAAAGAGGTCTGGATAGAAATCGCCAGCGGAACTCGTGGTTGAGTCGCTCGCTCCTGCCACGTCTTCGACATCGACCCGGAATGGAACGGTCTCGCGGGGCAGGACCTTGTGAATTGTTGCGACCGAAGCGTTGTGCTCGGCCAGGACCTGGCCGTCGCTGGATCGGATAATCGCCTGGACGGTGAGGTCGGCTGGGTCAACATCGAGGTTGGTGATTTCGCCGACGATTGACAGGCGACCGTTGGCGACGACTGCTTGGGCAGAGATCGTCTGCAGCCGAGGTCGATCGAGAACGTCGCTGAAGGTGGTGCGTTCGGTGGTGACCTGCCGGCGACCCTGGGAGAGGTAGGCGATCTCGGTCGTTCTGCTGAACTGGTCGGGGGTTGTCGAAACGTCAGACGGATCGGGGATCAGATACCACGAGTCACCTCGTCGGACGAGTTCGTGGAGCTCGTCGACTTCGTGTACCGCGAGCGAAGAGATGTAGGTGGCCCGGGCCCGAACGGTTGACCGGTTGGCATCGGTGAACGTCTGCTCGACGACAACGGCATCGAGCTTGGCATAACCGGACAACAGGCCATCGACCACAGATCGTTCGAGCTGAAACTGATCAAAGGACGTACGCTGGACAGGGTCCAGACGTTCCCACGCGTCATCGAAACGCTGGAAGTCGAGGTCGTCGTACCACGCGTGGACCTGGGTGGTTGGCGACGCAGCGGGAGTTCGGTCGGTTCCGGTTGAGAACGCGACCAGTAGCGCTGCTGCACCAAGGCCAGCACCGAACACGCGCACGATCCATCGGGTCTGTCTCGAAGGCGGCCCCGACGATGTGAACCGTTGCACCAGGCGCTCGTAGAGGTCGCTGTGCCATACCGCTCGCCGTTGTTCGGTAGCGGCGCTCGATGCAATGCGCTCAAAGTGGGTGTCGACTCGTTGCCCCGCTTTGTACATACGCGATCGCCGTACCCGGCTGGCAGCGCTCGTGAGCCCGCGACTGACGCGGAGCGGAATCGGTTGGCCGGCCAGGTTCCACGCAAATGCCACACTTGCGGTCGCGAGAGCTGTGAGTGGCATGATCCCCCACATTGCGCGCTGCCAATCGGGGAGCTCGCTGCTGGGCAAGACGTCCGGTAGCGGCGGAACATCTTCGCGTTCCCAGACAACGACGCCGTTGATCAGCCGATCCAGCCGATGCCACCCCGAAGCCCACAGGAGTGGGTCATAGAACACGTCGTTTGAGAACACAAATTTGAGGTTGTAGCGGTCGGGGGTGCCGAGGAACTGTTGCAGAGACCCGATTCCGGGAACTCCTCGAAATTTGGCACCTTCGAGCCGTTCGACCGAACGGCTCGTCAGTTCGGGTAGACGCCGCGCTGAGTGATAATTGCCGTCGACGGTGGTGGCAGTGGTCTCGGCGGCGACTCGAGCCATCTGATCGCCGAAGCCCAGGGTGAGGTATCGCCATCTGTCGTGTTGGTCTTTGGACATGAATGCGGCGATTGGTTGCGGGTCGATCCGATCCGGTTGCAGCGGTCGGAACTGGGCGAAGTTTGCGGCTAGGACTGCGGCCGCAACCACCACAGCAGCGGAAACGCCCAGGCAGAGGGTCCACGATCGTCGACCGACAACCGCGCGCCCGAATGCTGCTGCTCGACCGCCCGTGAGCGACGGGATCATCGACGCGATCAGTGGCAGCGCACCAATGGTCGCCCAGATCGTGAAACGGTCCAAGGTCAAAATATCGAACGCCCCGCCGAGTAGCAGTCGAGGAATCGGTGTGGTGCCACCGGTTCCGAGTACGAACAGCAGCCCGACCGACGCAGCCAACGGCAGCGCTCGGGAGAACGCCCCCCGCAGCAGCGCGACTGGCAACAATGCGATGAGGGGACCCCACGGGATGATGAAGAACACGATTCCGGCGGCGGTGTTCTCGAAGAAGTTGTCGCGGCTTGCATGCGGAATGGGTATTTGCACGATGGGGTCGCTTGCAGACCACAACCAGTACGGCAAGACAACAACGACTAACACGACGATCGAGGCAAAGCCAATGACCATGCTGCGGGCCAACGCGGGGAACACGCGACGTAGGCGGCGGACCGCCGTGGGCCAGAAGCTCTGCCGGTTGATCTGCAGGGAATGGCCGGGCGGTTCTCCGGGGCGCGGGGTGCGTAGGGCATCGATGACGGCGGTGGCGACAACCGGCCCGACAAAGAACACCGCACCGAACAAGGTCGTCACATGGTGAGCTGCTGTTGTCGCCGCAACCATCGCGACACCGACACCAAGATGGCCGTATGAGCCGTTTCGCACCCACGCGTAAATCGAGGGCAAGGCATTGAGCAACATGGCAAGTGAGAATGACGTCGGAAGCTGGCCGAAGACGTGCACGACTTCGGAGATCGCCGTCGACGCAACCGCGAGGATTGCCGCCCAGCCGGCGACCCGTTGGTCGAACCAAATGAGCGTGAAGCGGTATACGCCGACGATGAGAGCGATGATCGCGAAGATCTGGACGACGACGAACGCGGCCTCGAGGGGAATGACCCGATGCAGCGCGGCGATGAGCTGATGGGTGCCTGGCGGATAGCTCGTGACGGTGAATCCGGTGTACCAGCGAGGTTCCCACGTCGAGAACCAGTCGCGGGCGTAGTGATCGCCGAAGAACATATGGATGTAGGCGTCATAGGTGCGCCGGTAGCTGCCCGACACGAGCAGGCCGCCATGCCACAGGGTCGCGGTAAGCAGAGCGATCCACAGGCGAACGTCGGCCTGGGCGAGCGACGTGTGCGGTTCGACTCGCGTGGGTTCACGTGGCCCTGGTCGGGTCGTGTCGAGGGCGATCACAATGCGTGGGCGCCGGCTGTTAGGCCCCCGTCGACGCAGATCACTTGTCCGGTGATGTACGAGGCGGCAGACGAGCATAGAAACCCGACGACCCCCGCGACGTCATCGGGGTGACCGACTCTGGCAAGGGGAACAGCTCGGGCCCGACGTTGGCCTGGTTCGCCTTCGTACCGTTCGGTGGTACTCGAGGTCCGGATCAGTCCCGGGGCAACCGCGTTCACCCGAATGGTGGGAGCGAGCGCGAGGGCATGTTGGCGGGTCAGCGCCTCGATACCAGCCTTCGACGCCGGGTACGTGCCGAGGTGAGGAGACGCGGTGCGGGCAGCGACTGAGCTGATGTTCACGATCGAAGGATGTGGGGCCGAGTCGAGGAGCGCGAGCGAGGCTTGGGTGCAGAGCACGGTCCCCATGAGGTTGATGTCGAGCACCCGACGGAGGTCTGCGGGATCGGCTTGCGCGAGCGTCGACTGCTTCCAAATACCAGCGTTGTTCACGAGCACATCGAGGCGTTCAAGTTGATTGATGACCGAGGCGATCTGGGCAGCGTCGGTGATATCGGCGCCAAACGCTCGGCCGTGACTGCGAGCGGCACTCATTTCTGCGGCCTGGGCATCGATATCGACGGCAACGATTTGATAACCAGCCCGAGTCAGGTGCATGGCGATTGCCATCCCGATATCGCCACCAGCGCCAGTCACGAGAGCCACTGGAGTGTCGCCGGTCATCATCTGAGCGTAGTGCTGGCCCCGGCGTATCTCGATTGCAGTGGCCCGTGCTACCTACGTTCGGGACCGAGCACGGATTGCAGCCCGTCCCGCCAGCTCGTCAGACACGGGCCGGTGATCGAGCGGCGGCGACTCGGGTCGCCTGCGACCCCCGGTTGGGACCCGGACACGAATGTGTGTCGCAGGACCGGCTCGTGCCCGATCGATTCGCCTATTGACCGGCACCAATCTTCGGCCGTCACGACCTCGTCGCCGCACCAGTTGACGATCAGAGCGGGGGTCCCGGCGGCCCGAAGTAGCGACGGAGTCTGTGCCACTAGATCGGTCTCGTGGATCGGGCTGTAGGGCGTTGGGGCCGGTGCGCGAAGGTTGATCGGCTGACCGTCCACCATCGATGCCAGGTGTAGTGACGGAAGCCCGCCGCTCGGTCCGTATGCAACGTTGATGCGGGCAATCGTCGTCGGCAAATCGCAGACCCGGGCCATGGTGCGAGCGACGGCTTCTTGGCCGATCTTTGACGTCGAATAGGTGGGAGCATGCACGAGGTGTGCCTCGCCGAGTGGATCGGTCTCGGTATAGCAATGCCACGGGTCAAGGTGTGGTTCGTACACCGAGAAGGTCGACGCGATCAGGGCGCTTCGGGCAGATCGGCAGTGGTGCATGAGCAGGCCGGTTGACTCGGCGTTGACGGTCATCGCCAGGTCGTAGTCGATGCCGTGACCCTGAAAGGCGGCGAAGTGGATGAGACGCGTGAAGTCGGTCGGAAGGTCATCAGGAAGCGTGGTTGCAATATCGCCAACGACGGTTGTGATCCCCGCCTGCTCAGCCGTGTCACGGCTGCCTGCGCCGGTGAACCTGGCTAAGCCCCACACGTCGTTCGACATGGCGAGCGAACGGGCAATCGGGGCCGCGACCTGACCGGTAAGCCCGGTGATCAGAATCTTCTCATCGTCCACGACTCGACCTTAGGGCTGGACCATCATGGGCGACGTGGCTCGACGTCAGTACTCGACGATCATCCAACATCTAACCAATGACCCTGATACGGCGGTCGAGCTGGTGGGACGTCTCGATGACGATGTCTTGAGCCACGTCGGCGCAGCCGTCAATGGCGAAATACGCCGCCGAGCGATCGCCGCAGGTGATCAGCAGGCAATCATCGACGACGCGTTCCAATCGGCGTTCGGACGCGACGGCCTGGGTTCGATGCCGTGGAAGCAGGGCCGGTTGCTCGTATGCCCGGGCGCCATCGTGTCGAAATCGCGCTCGTCGCACACGTGCCGCTTCGTCTCGGTCAACGATGTCTGGATTTGGGATAGCCATGAGCTGATCATCGAGGAGAAACAGTCGAACCCGGGCCCGCATGATGGCTTTCGGGCGGTTGGTCTGCTTCCGCTGGTTGAGGGGCTGTCGCTCGATGTGGTGAGTGGTCGCCTGCGAGGGGGCCAGCATCAGGTGACCCACGTAACCAGTTTTCAGGTCCGCAACGGTGAACTCATCGAAGTGAGTCAACGGTCAGTCGGACGACCCGCCAACCATTGAGGCCGATCACGAGTTGACGAGTGCCGGGCGGCTGAGCCCGAGTGATCGATACACGGCTGAAGTGGCTTCGGCGACGGCCGGGCCGGTGCGCGACGCAAACCGGCTGTCAGGCGTGTCACGTGCGGTGAGTTCAATCACGACTATGTCGAGGGCGGCGGTTGCGCTGTCGATTGTGCATGGCTCAACACTGATCGAGAACGTGAATCGTGAGGTCGCGAGACGTCGACGGACATCGTTGCTCATCTGCTCGACCCAATCGAGGGTTGCTTCGACGCCGGACGGGTTGAAACGCATGACTACCTCTACATCGACGATGCGCTCAGAGCGTGTCGTGTCACACGCAACATCGACCAACGCTGCGACGTTGTGGCGACCAATGATGTCGTGCAGGATGCGGGTTTCGGTTGCAGCGTGGCGCTGATGATCAGCGCTGAGGTCAATGCCGAGCACCGTGCGCTGGTCATTGGTCCATCGGCCGTCGGGGTTCAGATCGTCGATCGCGATGACGCCAACATTTGTACTGCGGTCGAGTGCAGCTTCGGCGAGTAGTTGTCCACTAAGCGGCTCGAGGCGATCAGGTTCGGACCGATGCCCCCCGACGACGAGCATGGTCTCGGCTGGGTGCAAAGGCAGCACAGCATTGAGTCGGATTGGTCGACCCATTGCCGACATCCCGATCGTCTGCGGGTCAAAGACCTGCGGTATTGGAACGGATTTTGGCTGGGGAGTAGGACCGCTGACCCGGCTGTCGGGGGCCGCTGTCGGGTCATTGACAGCGTGCCCGGTCGCGGCGCTCGTTGCAGCGTTGGCGTTGGCGTCGGGTCCGCTTCGACTGGAAGCGCCGTTGGCCGACGTCGCTGGCGCGTCGGCGAACGACGTACCTGATCGGGTGCCGTCGCCGGTATGCCACGAGCCGTCCGCGAGGATGAAATGATGGTCTGAGGTCGCGAGCGGGTCGCTGCGGTGGCTGACCATAATGACGGTCGAGAACGCACTAAGTGAGCGCAACGTGTCAAGGACCTGTTCGCTGCGGTGCTGGTCCAGCCCGGTCGTCGGCTCGTCGAGCAACAGAATCGCCGGTTCGCGCAGCAGGGCTCGGGCGATAGCCATACGACGCAGCTGCCCGCCCGAGAGCATGTGGCGGCCGCTGCCGACTTCGGTGTCCAAGCCTTTCGGGAGTTCGCGTACCAGTTCAAGAAGACCGGCCTTGTGACACGCGTTGAGCAGATCCTCGGTGGTGGCATCGGGGTTACCGAAGAGCAAGTTCTCGCCGAGGGTGCCGGTGAAGAGCATGGGTTCTTGGGGGACGAGTGCCATTGCCCGACGCACACTGGAAAGGCGGGCGGTGTTGATGTCTTGGCCATCGATGGTGATCGTGCCGTGGCTCGGGACGTCTAGACCCATGAGCATGCGAAGCAACGTGGTTTTGCCTGCGCCGCTTGATCCGGTGATGACCGTCAAGGCTCGGCCGGGAATCTGGCCCGTCACTCCGCTGAGAACCGCGTCGCCGCCATCGCCGTACGAGAACGAGATCGAGTTGAGATCGACAGTGCCGCTGGTAACCGAGAGGACCGGACCATTGGGTCGCGGGTCCTGCATGGGCGCTTCGATGACTTCAGCGATCCGTTCGAGGTTGACCAGGCCGGTTCGATAGCTGCTGACGATCTTCGTGTACGCCTGAAATGGCGCGTAGGTCTTCTTCGCAACACCGATGAAGGTGGTAAGTCCGCCCATCGTGAGGGCACCTGCAGTGACGTCGTCGCCGCTGACAATGCCCGCGTCGATGATTCGCCAACCGCCGATGCCGTAGCACGCGGCGATGCCGAGAGCGGTGCACAGATTGATGACGGCGCTGATCGACGCGGTAGTTTGCTTCTTCTTAATTTTGGCGTCCTCGGACGCTGCTGCGGTGGCCTTGAGTTCGTCGGTGACCCAATCCTGTCCGCCGACCGATACCACCGAGCTCCAACCATCAATGGCTTCTTTTACGGCTGACGTGTGAGCAGCTTCTTGGGTTCGGGCCCGGCGGGTCTGACGTTGCAGCCGCCGTTGGAGCAGGGCACTAAAGGTCGACTGGAGGGGAATGACCGCAACAACGACCAGGGCCATAACAGTGTCGTACGAGAACAGAAGCCACAGAGGAAGCACGGCACGAACGGTGTTGGCAATGGTGCGTATGACCACACTTTGGGTGAAGGTTCTGATGCCCTTGGAATCGGTCAATGAACGGTCCAGCAGGTCGCCGCTGTTGAAGCGCCGGCGTTCTTCGAGTGTCATCTGCATGACTGCGTCAGCCATGTCGCGTCGCGCTGCCTCGACGATCTGGCGACCAAGCTGGGCCGAGGCCATGGTCGACACGAAGCCGAGGATGACTTTGGCTACCGCAAGTACGCCCATCAGGCCAGCGACGATCATGATTGACCGGTTGTCGAAAGCCAAAAAGTCGAAGCCGAAGAGGGATTTGTCAGTGCCGGTCAAAATGTCGACGGCGATGCCGACCAGAATTGGGCTGGCAAACGGAAGCACATCTTTGAGCAATCGCAAAACCAGATTGAACGAGAACAGCGCTTTGCGTTCACGTAGGAACCGCCACAAAATGCGCATGGGTGCCGAGTGCACGCGGTCGGACAGTACCGAGGTGCGAACGCCGACGTCCGCTGTCGATACGTTTGGCTTGTTCAGCCGGTCGCCGGTGCTAGCCACAGCCCCATGGTCTCGGACTGAGCCCCCATGCGCAACAGCCAAGGAACAATTGCTCATTGCATGCCAATGTGCGCGGCCGTGCGCTAAAGCGATGTGACGGCGTTCAGAGCCGCAAGCCTGCGAGGCTGATGCAGTGTTTGATGCGGTGTTTGATGCGGTGTTTGATGCACTTGTTTCGATGGTTGTCGCCATCGTCGTCGCCGCTACCACAGCGGCCGCTACAGCGGGGTCGCTTCCGGCAGCGTCGTCGATATCCGGCAGCTCGAACTCGATCCTGCCGATGACGTTGGTGTGGGCTGACGACACCGAACTTGGGAGTAACACCCGTGAGTTTTCTGGGGTCGCAGTGAATGAGGACCTGCAACGGCTGCTCGTCGTATCCGATGACGATCGGATCTTCGAGTACGACCTCAACAGCGACGGCACGGTGTCGGCCCCGCCCCGGCGCTCGATCAGCATTGCCGTGGGAGCGGCCGACACCGAAGCCATTGCCTGGCTTGGCGGCCGCACCTATGCAGTGCTCAGCGAGGACTTCGGCGTGGCTGTCGTCGCCGATCTCGCCGACAGCGATACGACCATCTCCACCCAAAACGCGGTGACGACTCGCACCACCGGATTCGCGGAGGTCGATGGGCGTGGCATCGAAGGGGTCGCATGGGACGTGTCGTCGCCCCTCGAAGCCGACGGCTACCCGCCGCTTTGGGCAGTGCTCGAAGCACCTCCCGCTCTCTACCTGTTTGGCGATGAGGGCAACGAACTCGCCGCGGTTGAACTCGACGTTGGCATTACTGATGTGTCTGATGTCTGGGGAGCGCCAGATGGCACGGTCTTCGTGCTGAGCGACGAATCACGTCGGGTCCTGCACCTGCGCCTTGACGAGTCGAACACGTCGGTGACGGTCTTGAGCGATCAGACTCTTGCCGATCCTCCCGATGGCTGGAACCAGCCTGAGGGCATCACGTTGACCCGAGACCTGTCTCGTATGTGGATCGTGAGCGAAGGTCCAGCCCCGGGCTTCTACAGCATCGGTGTCTACGACCGCTGATGAGTCCCGCCGGTCTCGCTCCAATACGACCGATAGGTCACCGATACCTCGATGTAAGGTCCGATGGCGCCGGCCCCGTCTAGGAGACCATCAATGAGCGGCAATCTTCGACAGCTTCTCGGTGGCATCTACGCCCTCGACTACGCCCTCGACATCACCGATGACGCGGGTTGTCGCGTGTGCAACGACCCGGATCTCGGCCTGGTTGGTCGAACGTCCGGGTGATCTCGCTAAGCCCGATCGGGTGCCGGTGAGCAAACGTCTCGCATTCGCTGCTGTCATAGCACTCGCCCTGATCGCGGTCGGCGTGGCGTCGGGGCCACGCGAACTGACAACACCGCTCGACCGTGCCGTCGCGATTGCGACGCTTCCATGCGGCAGCGCCCAAACGGCGCGCTCGTCGGGTGTGGTTATCGACGACCGAACGGTGCTGACGGTCGCTCACGCGTTGTTTGACTCGCAGGACTTTGCAGTCCTCGATTCGCTAGGGCGATGGCACGACGGCCGGATTCGACACCTCGACGTTGAGCTGGATCTCGCCACGATCGAGGTTGGCGGTATTCGATCGACGCGCCTTGCCGGTGCCGAGGCCAGGGTCGATGACCAGATCTCAATGCACGGTGCTGCATCGTCTGGCACGGTGCGAGGTGAGGTGGTCCGGCGGGTACGGATGACGGCGCCGACGATCGGAAGCGACGAATCTTCGGCCAGGTCGGGCTACGAACTTGCGCTCGATATCGACCCCGGCGATAGCGGGGCCGGCGTGTTCGACGCCAACGGCGATATCGCCGCCCTCGTCTTTGCTCGCTCGACGAGCGATCAGTCCACTGCCTGGGCAACGTCGAGCATTGAATTTGCAACGGTGCATGGCCGGCGCGACGCGGTGCTCGCCCCATGCGAGTCCGACAGCCAGCAGAAACTTGATCTCAGCCAACTCGAGCTCGGACAACTGGCGGCGTCGGCGACGACCCGCTGGTCGTAACTGCCGCGAGTAGGGCCGCAAGCAGTGACAGAGCAACGCAACGCCGGCCCAATTCACGCGCCGCGCAGCCTGCGGTGGGCGGCGAGTACCGTGCACGGCGTGGACATCGGGCGATCGACAGCGCTGCGCACTGATCACTACGAGCTGACGATGGTGGCATCGGCGCTTGCCTCGGGTATCGCCGAGCGGTATTCGGTGTTCGAGGTGTTCGCCAGGCGTCTGCCTGCGGGCCGCGGCTACGGCGTTGTCGCCGGCATGAATCGGGTCATCGATGCGATCAGTCGATTTCGGTTCGACGGTGACACGATCGACCACCTGATCGAGTCCGGAGTCATCGCCGACGGACCAATGGCCGAGTGGCTGGCTTCGTACCGATTTGATGGCGATGTGACCGGGTATGCCGACGGCGAGCTTTTCTTCCCCTATAGCCCGGTATTGACAGTCGAGGGCCGGTTCGCCGACTGTGTGGTGCTCGAAACTGTGCTGCTATCGATTCTCAATCATGACTGCGCGATTGCCGGAGCGGCGGCTCGGGTGACCGATGCCGCGAACGGGCGCACGCTGATCGACGGCGGAAGCCGACGAACCGATCCCGACGCTGCGGTGGCCTCGGCCCGCGCCGCACATATCGGTGGTTTCGACACCACATCAAATCTCGAAGCCGGACGTCGCTACGGCATCCCAACCGGCGGAACAACCGCCCACGCATTTATCCTTGCCCACCCCAACGAACGCCAAGCGTTCGCCGCGCAGCTCCAGGCCCTCGGGGTCGAATCGACCTACCTCGTGGACACCTATGACGTCGAGCACGGCATTCGCAATGCCGTCGATGTCGTCGGAAGCAACATCGGCGGTGTCCGAATCGACTCGGGCGATCTGCTCGGCGATTCGGTGCGCGCCCGGGCATTGCTAGACGATCTCGGGGCGACGGGGTGCCGCATCGTGGTATCGAGTGACCTTGACGAGTTCAAGGTTGCCGAACTCGAAGCAGCCAACGCGCCGATCGACGCCTACCTCGTCGGCACCAGCTTGGTCACGGGTTCTGGACACCCGACCGCATCAATGGTCTACAAACTCGTCTCGATCGCGGATCGCGAAGGGCAACGCAGCGGCCTTCGGGCAGTTGGTAAGCTGTCGCCGGGTAAGAAGACCATCGGCGGGCGTAAAGAAGTGCACCGCACCTTGGGTGCCGACGGCTTCTGGGAGGCCGAGGTGCTTTCGGTGCTGCCGCTCGACATCATCGAAACTGCATTGTCGCCGCAACAACCGTTGATCCGGTCCGGCGAGGTCGTCGCTAACTTCGACGTTGGACATGCCCGCGATCGATGTATCGACCGCCGTCGTCGGCTGCGTAGCGAAGATCGCACCGTGGACCCGGCCCATGCACCAGCGGTGCCAACAACTTGGATAGGTATCGAACTCGACCAGGAGCCCACATGACCAGCGCGCTATTGATTATTGATGTGCAGAACGACTTCTGCGAAGGCGGGTCGCTTGCCGTTGAGGGCGGAGCTGCGGTTGCGCAGTCCTTGACTCGGCTGTGTGCCGCTAACCCGGACCAATGGGACTACATCGTGGTAACCCGCGACTGGCACATCGACCCGGGCGAACACTGGGCGCCACCGGGCACCGAACCGAACATGGTGACGACATGGCCGGTGCATTGCAAAGCCGACAGTCACGGCGCTGCGTTTCATAAAGCGCTTGAGGTGGTTCCGGCAGCGATCGTCAGCAAAGGCGCGCACAGCGCCTGCTACAGCGGGTTTGAAGGCACAGACGATGCGACGGGCGACACGCTCGCACAGTGGCTCTCTGCACGAGACGTGACGCACGTAGAACTTGTTGGACTGGCGACCGATCATTGCGTGGCCGCCACCGCACACGATGCCGTCAGTGCTGGCTTGCATGTCACGGTTCGGTTGTCACACTGCGCAGGGGTCGATGCCACGACGACCGCCGCCGCGATCGAAACCATGGCGGCAGCCGGGATCACCCTGGTCGACTAGAGATCAGTTCGCGGTCCACCTGGGCGGCCGTTTTTCGATGAATGCGAGCGGGCCCTCTGCGAAATCGCTGGTTCCGGCCAGACCAGCCATGGCCTCGCCAGCGCGCTTCATGGCCTCGCCGTCATCCAACGCGGGGCTTTCGGTTGCGAGACGCTTGCTTGCCCGCACCGCCAACGGAGCATTGACATTGATCTCATCGGCGAGTTCGAGGGCCGATTCGACAGCTTGGCCCGGTTCACAGAGACGATTGACGAGTCCGAACTCCGCCGCTCGTTCAGCCGAGATTGGATCGCCGGTAAGGATCATCTCCATGGCGATGTTCGGCGGAAGCTTGCGTGGCAGCCGAGCCAGCCCACCTGCAGCCGCAACCAGCGACCGTTTGACTTCCGGAAGCCCGAACCGTGCCTGAGATGAGGCCACGATCAGGTCACATGCCAGTGCAATCTCGCAGCCGCCAGCAAGCGCCGGGCCGTCGACGGCCGCGATAACCGGTTTGACGCGCTCACGCAGCACAAACCCGCCGAAACCGCCTCGCGTCGTTCCGAGTCGAACCCCACCCTGTGCCACTGCTTTGAGGTCAGCGCCAGCACAAAAGACCGGAGGAGCGCCAGCGATGACCCCGCACCAGAGCGAAGCATCTTCTTCGAGCCGATCGATTGCGGCCTCGATGGCTTCGGCGACCTCTTGGCTGATCGCGTTGCGGGCACTTGGTCGATTGAGGGTGATCAGCGCGGTGTGATCATGAACAGCGAACTCAACAATGGCCATGTCTAAGCCTGGCAGCTCGGGTAAGAAAACTGGGAATCCGTGACGCACGGCCGGTGTTGACGTTGGTGCTACACGGCGTGGACTGGCTAGATGCGTGTGACGACCTGAATCGGGCCCGTAGTGTGCGAGCGACGAGAACGACAGATGACAACACTGAGGACTTGCGTGTACCGAATGATCAGCCGCACCGTCGCCGCCATGGTCGCGGCGCACCTGCTTCTGGCTCCCGCTGTGGTTGCGACACAAGCCATCGCTGAAGCGCAGGACGTCACCTGCCCCGCCGTTGAAGGTGTCACATGTCAGGGCTACATCACCGACATTTCAGGCGTACTTCGTAACCGTGACGCGCTCGAAGCGACGGCGTCTCGTATGGCTGAGACGTACGGACACGAGACCGCAATCGTGTTGATCGACAATGCGCCAGGTGGGGTCGAGAGTTTCGCCAAGGACATCGGCGAGACGTGGATCGTCAAGGATCGCGACAAGCAGTCGGGTGGTGTCGTCGTCATCGTCGACACGGCCCAAGATGTCGGCTGGATCACGGCCGGACCGAACCTGCAAAATGTCATCCCGAGCAACACGGTTGTCTTCAACACTGCGGGACCGAGTTTCAGCAGCCGAGACTTCGATGCTGGCGTCGCCGCAATCTTGGGCACCCTCGAAGCCTCATACGAGAACGAGCTCCGTAGCGGATCCGCCAGCGACGGCGGCGGGTCGGTCCCGGGTGCATCAACGCCGCCAATTGCTAACGACGATCAAGGCGGATCACAGACGGTCCCCGGCGGGTCGTCGCTCATTCCGCTGCTGATCTTTGGCGGTCTCGGCTTTGTCGCGATGAGCGGCAACGGTCGCAGCCGTACCAAAACTGCTCGCAAGACTCGCCAGGTCAACAAACGAGCCCAGGAAGTCGACGATGTACTCGACCGGCTCGAAACCACGGCGGCTGACCTGCCGGACCTGCGCCGCTATGAGGTGCCAGAGCCGCCAATCGGCAGCCCAATGCGTAAAGAGTCGGCCGTCCATGCGTTGCGAGGCGTGGCCGAGCGCAGCTCCAACCATGACGAGGACACGCTACGCGGCTTGTGGGCTCGCGACCTGCTCGATGTCATCGATGCATCGCGGCTCGAAGCCGACACTGAGGTGCCGCTCGAGATGCGAGCAACCGACGACGCAAAGCTCCTAGACGACGCGGTGCAAGACGGTGCCAGGGCCGCGCTCGCTGTGCCCGAGCGCGATACCGCCAGCTTCCAGGTCAAGCTACGAGAACTCGAAGGACTCGTTGCCAGCGTGCGGCCGTACCGGGTTGCCGACAAGCGTTCGCGGTTCGCCGCGTCGGTGCTCGACCGGGTGACGCCAACCTCGTTTGGTGCGACGGTCGTTTCCGACCGTGGCGAGCGTCTACTCAAAGCCGCTCCGGTGCTTGACGACGACGATCTCGATACCGCGCTTGAGCATCTCGACTCGGCCTATGAGACGGCGCAATACAAGGTGAACCGTCTCGACATCATTCATCACCGGCTGCCCGACAATGCGGCTCGGCCCGCCGTCGCCGCTGCGTTGACCGACCTCGATGACAACCCCGAGAAGGCGGTCAATCGCTACGAGGCGGTTCGCCGTGATCTGCGCAAACGCTCAAGCCTGCTCGAACGAGACCGGCTCGACGTCGACTCGATTGCCGCTCTGCTACTGCTCAATCACGACGAATTGTCGGTCAACGAGTTTGTGCAGCTCTACCGGGTGCATCGAGAGAACGCGATGAAGCCGGCGCTGGCTGTCGAATATGCCTTGGCGGGTTTGACAACTGAACGTGAGATCGAACGGGTTCGCCACTACGCCGATGGTGAGGGCATACCGGTCGCGATCGTCGCTGCACTCATGCGCAATCGTGATGACGGCATCGAGGTCTACAAGATGCTCGAACGCGACCTGATCCAGCACGGCATCGAAGGTGAAACCCGCCGCACAATTGCCGGTGTGTTGGCAGCTTCACTCGAACCCGCAGCCGCCGAGCGGCGCTGGCTCGATGCCCGTTCTGCGCTCTCAACCCTTGGACTCGCTGGCAGCTATGCAGACATCGCGGCGGCATTTGGGGCATCCGATGCTCGCGGTCCCCGAGAATTCGCATTGGCCTACGCCGCGCAACGTCAAGCGCTGGCCCGGTCCGGTATCGAAGATGCAGACCGTTTCGCTCCCGAGCTCGCGCACACCGGCACGCGCAACCAGACCGACACCTGGACAGGTGCACCGCTACCGGCAACGCTTCGCGGTTTCGATCCGTTTACGTTCTTCTACCTGCACTGGATCACCACCGCAGGCCATACCGGCCGAGTGGGTTGGGAGCCGATCTATAACGACCAGTCATGGTCCGGTGATCAGGACTCATGGTTTGGTGGCGGCTTCGGGTCAGGCTCAGGCGGCTTCGGTGGTGGCGGCGGCGGAAGCTGGGGCGGAACCGGCTGGAACCCTGGGTCCTTTGGCGGCTTTGGAGGCGGCTTTGGTGGCGGCTTTGGCGGCGGGTTTGGCGGCGGCGGCGGCGGAAGCTGGTGAAGTTCCCCAACCTGGGTTCGAAGTGGCGGCAGGCACCATCGGCCGAAGAACTCGAAGAAATCGACGATCTGCACGAAGCGGCGGTCCTTGCCGAGCTGACCACCGACGGGCACAACGAATCGATCGAACAGGCTCAGGCGCACATCTTTGTTCGCCTGGCCCGGATGACGCTCGGGTTCATCGTGCTTGCCATCGGCATTGTCGCAATTCCGCTTCCGGGACCAGGTTGGCTGATCGTCGCCGGTGGTTTGGCGATTCTCGCCAAAGATGTCGCATGGGCTGACCGGGCGCTGCGTTACGTGCGCGCCAAGGTCCCAGGGGTGCCCGAAGACGGCCGGATCCCACCGTCAACCATCGTGGTTGGCTTGGCGCTCGCCGCTGCCGGGGTCGGTCTATCGCTGTGGTTGCTATGAGCCGGTTCGGGGCGCCGTGACGGATTAGGGCGTGAATGCGGCGATCGGGTCATAGCCCCGGGTCACGCTCGCCAGCAACCCGACTTGTGACGGCAGTAGCTGCTCGATAAAGAATCGTGACGTGACTAGCTTCTGTTCGAGGAAGCCGGCCCGGTCACCCGTTGCGCCGTCAGCAAGTTCGCGTTGCGCTGCGGCCGCGCTTTGGGCCATGAGTGAAGCCCCGACAACCGTCGAGAGCAAGCGCAGGTAGGGCGTGGCGCCGGCCAGACCGTCGTCGCCAGGGTTGGCGAGTAGCCATTCGGAGGCGGTGCGAGTCGCAGCGGTGGCGTCGGTGATATGCACGGCGACCTCCGCGAGGTCTCCGGTTAGCGCTGCGGCGTGTGCATCGGCAGCATCGAGCAGCTCGGCTACGACGGCTCCGCCACGCATGGGCAGCTTGCGGCCGATCAGGTCGATGGCCTGAATGCCATTCGTGCCTTCGTAGATCGCGCCGATACGGATATCGCGGAAATGTTGCGCAGCCCCGGTTTCTTCGATGAATCCCATGCCGCCGTGGATCTGGAGACCGATTGATGTGAGTTCATTGCCCAGGTCGGTGCACCAGGCTTTGGACAACGGCGTGAGGAGCTCGAGTTGTTCACGGGCCGACTCAGCGACGGCCGCGTCGGCGGAACGAGTCCGGTCGATCGCAGATGCGTTGAGGTAGCACAGGCATCGCATGGCCTCGATATAGGCCTTCATCGTCAGCAACATGCGGCGGACGTCGGGGTGTTCGATAATCGGTGCCGCCTCGCCCTTTGCCCGGTCGGGTCGTCCGCCTTGGGTGCGGTCGTTCGAGTACTGCACGGCCTGTTGGTAGGCGCGCTCAGCGAGAGCGAGGCCCTCGAGACCCACCGAAAGGCGGGCGCTGTTCATCATGGTGAACATTGACCGCATGCCGGTCTGTTCGTCGCCGATGAGGTAGCCAGTGGCATCTTCAAAGGCCATAACTGCGGTCGGGCTGCAGTGGATGCCGAGCTTGTGCTCAAGCGACACGCATTCGAGCGTGTTCGCCGCACCCGGCGTTCCGTCAGCGTTGAGCAGGTACTTCGGCACGATGAACACCGAAATGCCCTTGGTGCCGGGGGGAGCGTCGGCGGTGCGAGCGAGCACCAGGTGGATGATGTTCTCAGCGACGTCGTGTTCGCCCCAGGTAATGAAGATTTTTTGACCGGTGATTGCGTAGGTTCCGTCGTCTCGACGCACCGCCTTCGCGGTCAGTGCTCCGACATCGCTACCGGCCTGTGGCTCGGTCAGGTTCATGGTGCCGGTCCACTCGCCGGTGACCATTTTTGGCACGTAGTCGAGCTTCTGTTGCTCGCTGGCATGGACGTCGAGCAGATGAATCGCGCCTTGGGTCAAAAGGGGGCACAGCGAAAATCCCATGTTGGCCGAGGTCAACATTTCTTGAACGGCGAGACCGATCACATTGGGGAAGCCACCGCCGCCGTATTCGGGGTCAAAGGCGATCGCACCCCACCCGGCCTCGACGAGTTTGTCGTAGGCCTGGCTGATCCCGTCAGGGGTCGTGACTGAACCGTCTGGGTTGCGCTGGCTTCCTTGGATGTCGCCGTTGCGATTGGTTGGTGCGACGACTTCGCTGAAGAATCGTCCGGCTTCGTCGAGTAGTCCTGCAATCTCGTCGGCGTCGACGTGCGAGAAGTCCTCGATCGTGCTCAGTTCGCCAAGGCCGGCGATGTTCCTGAGTACGAAGTCCATGTCTTCAACGGGTGCCACATAGTCACTCATGGCTCCGATCATAGGAGCGCTGGCCGGTGAGCCCGATAGGCCTACGGTGTCAACTTTGGCCAGATATGCGACGGTCAGCTACCAGTGCCCGGTCCCAGGGTCGCCCTTGAATGGGCCGACCACGTCAGGCGTGATCCACCCGCCGTAGACGTTGCCAGGCTGGGCCTCGGCAACGTGCCCGTCGACCAGGCAACGCACCCGGCCCGGATAGAACGACACCCAGCCAGCCCACTCGCCGAATTCGGGATACGGCGAGTTGTAGGTCCACCCGACGGCGACGTCGCTGCCGGGTTCCGCGAAGTAGGTCGCGGTGCCTTTCCACTCGCAGTGGGATTGGGTCTTGAGTGTGACCAGCTTGGATCGGTCAAGGGAATCGCCGGGGACGTAATAAGACGGAGGGTGCGAGGTTTCGAGAACGCGAAGTGAGCGATCGGACGACGCAATCACACCGTTGCTGCCGACGACCTCAACCTGTTGGCCCACCGGGTCGAGAGCGGGGGGTCGGGGATAGTCCCAGACCGACTCCTGGCCCTCGGCCGGGTCGATAGCAAAATCGGGCCGCTCGGCGCCGGTGTTGGTCCATTGCGTTCGCGCTTTGTGCAGCCAGCCAGGTACTCGATCATGCATAACGGTGCCTTGTGCTTTCGATGGTCAGCCCTGGTCCTTAAACGGTGCGAGTGCGTCGGCATTTTCATCGAGGAAGCGCTGCTCGTATTCGACGCGAATGTCACCCATGAAGATCTCGTCGTTGCGAGGTCCGCCATCGCAGGCGATCAACGCTGTAGCCAATGCGAATTCGCGCTCTTGTAGCGCCGCAAGCTTTGCTGCATCGTCTTCGCTCAGCCCGGGAGGTGGCTGGTTTGCGAGGAAATCCTGAATCTCAGCCTGGGTCATTTCTTCAGGGTTCAGTCCACTGTCAGCGAATGGATCGGCGAACATGTTGCCGCCGATGTCATCGAGCTCGTCTTGGAACATTTCGTACAGGCTCTGCATGTCGCCCCCACCGTCGACCGACTGGCCTTTGTCGGCCAGGCAACGAGAGATTTCGGTGCGTCGGGCAACGACTCTTGGGTCAGCCTCGAGTCGCTCGTACAGCTGGTCTATTTCGTCGCTGAAGGTGTCGTAGAAACCGTTGTCGCCGCCATTGAACATCTCTTCGCGGGCCTCGTTCGCGCAACCTGACGGTACGAAGTTCTCCATCGCCTCTTGCATGGCTTCTTCGCTCATCTCGCCCGGGTTGATGTCGGGCGATTCGCCATAGAGGGCCTCGTAATAGGCGTCGCGGGCGCCCTCGGTCAGGCTCTCGACATATTCTTGGTTGGGGTCTGAGTCCATCATGTCCCCTGGCGAGGGCATCTCTTCGTCGGGGAATCCAACGAGATCGGGCCCGACCATCGATTGCGGTAGGTGCATGGTGGAGATACCGAGCCCGAACTTCTCGACCCACGCATCGCTGAACCACTCAAGTTCGCCCTCAAGACCCGGCCCGAAGATGACCACGCCGCTGCTGTCACGGGGGACGTACTCGAAACCGAGCTCCTGCATGCACTTCGCAGTAGCGATTTCGGCTTCGGCGTCCATGCGTGCGAAGGCGTCTTCCATCGCATCGGAATCGGTGAAGTCTGACCCGAGGAACTGCTGAATGGGTGATCGGCTGATGAGCTCTTCGAGCGAGGGCTCGCCGTCGTTGGAGCTGTCATCATCGCCGGTGTCGTCGGCTTCGGACTGATCGGCGGCGTCGGCCTGGGCATCACCGTTTGACTGGTCACCGGCAGCGTCGTCGCCCGAAGCAGCTGTTGAGGTCGACTCGCTTTGCTGGGTGGATTCGCCTGATTCGACGGTCGTCCCTGATTCGACAGTGGTCGAGTCTGCGGCGCAGCCCGCGGCAGCAAGCAGGAACGCACCGGCAAGCAACACCGCTTGCAGCAACCGATTGGACACCGGGGTGTTGGACCCCGCGGTATCAGAAACAGGAATGGTGGACACTGACATTGAGAACCTCCGCTAGCGCTCGTCGCAGCAACGGTAGAACGTAATGGCGTCCAATGTCGGTCAGGTGTGGGCCGGCTGTGTCGCCGGCCCGCACCCGAACCGATACGCCCCGGAGGGCAACGAGCAGTTAGCTCCGCGCCAAACGGCGGATTGCGGTGGTTGCAACCCGGCCGGCAAGCGTCGGGCAGTCGTCGAGCAAAGCGGCGAACTCGGCTGAGGTGAACACGTAGGCATTCACCTCAGTGACTGCTTGCACCGTTGCAGATCGTGCTTCGCCAGACAGAAGCGCCATCTCACCAATGACACCGCCGTTGTTGACGACAGCAACGGATTCGTCGCCCTTGCTCACTTCGACTGAACCTTCGACGATCACGAATGCTTCGCGGCCTGCTGCTCCCTCGGCGGCGAGCTTGGTGCCTGCTTCGAGGTGGACGAGCGTGCCGCGTGCGGCGATTCGTTCAATTTCGTGGTCGGTGAATGTGGAACGCAGCGACGCGATCACCGATTTGGGCACGAACTTCAATTGACGGAATCCAAACGAGAACATCGGATGCTCCTTGTGGTGGGGGTACCCCTAACGGTAAGGCGGGTGCGGGCATGTCGGGTGCGAATGTGACGCCGGTGACGGGTGGCGCCCGTCACGTAGAGTTCGGGAATACCAGCAGCGCAACCGCGGACGGCAGGTTTGGTTCGCGCTCTCGATCCGGTCTGTCGGTTCGGTCTGTCGGTTCGGTTTGGTTCGGGCCTGCCAGCCGTAGGGTCGGGCAGTGAGTGCAGGCGTGTACGCCGGGGTATTCCTGGTGATGGTTGTGGCGTCGACGGTGCAGTCGTCGGTCGGCTTCGGGCAAGGCCTCGTCGCCGCGCCGTTGTTGCGCCTGTTGCATCCTGAGTTGCTGCCTGGACCGCTCGTTATGGCCGGATTGCTTGTCTCGTTGGGCGTTGTTGTTCGCAACGGACGTACCGGCGATATCCGGGAGCTTCTGCCAGCATTTGCTGGCCGCCTCGTCGGGATCGGTGGAGCGCTGGTATTGCTCGCGCAACTATCGACGAGCGGGCTCACGCTGGTCATTGCCGGGCTCGTGATCGCATTCGTTGCCGCTCGACTTGCGGGGGTCGGGTTTCCCCGGTCGCCGAGCACGCTCGCAGGAGCTGGCGTGTTCTCGGGTATCGGAGGCGCCATCGCCGGACTCGGCGGCGCTCCGATGGCGCTGGTGATGGAACAGCACGCCGATGCCAGAGACTTTCGTGGGCCGCTCGGGATCTATCAATTCGTCGGAGCAGCGCTCACGCTGGTTGCGTTGCGTGTTGCCGGCGAATTCGGCAGCGACGGATTCCGGCTTGGTTTGGCTCTCGTGCCGCCGCTTGTAATCGGTTGGGTTGCTGCCCGCTGGGTGACACCGATTGTCGACCGCGGCATGTTGCGGCCGATCGTTTTCGGCTTGTCAGCGGCTTCGGCTCTGGTATTGATTGCCGGCGAGCTGGTCGGCTGAGCCTTGGTCGTTGTGGCGACGGATCAGGCGACGTGCATGCCGAGTGACCGCCGAATGAATGCCACCTGCAACAGCAACAGATTCTCAGCAACCGATTCTTGCGGAGTCATATGGCTGACGCCCGATAGGGGAAGCACCTCATGGGGTCTGCCAGCCTCGAGTAGCGCACGCGAAAGCTGGAATGTGTGTGCCGCGACGACGTTGTCGTCAGCGAGCCCGTGGATCAACATGAGCGGCCGTTCGAGTGAACCGGCCATTGCGCACAGATCGGTCGTGTCGTAGTGGTCGGGGTCGGTGTCGGGGTGACCCAGATAGCGCTCGGTGTAGTGGGTGTCGTACAGACGCCAATCTGTCACGGGGGCTCCTGCAACACCGGCGTGGAATACATCGGGGCGGCGAAGAACCGCAAGTGCAGCGAGATAGCCGCCGAACGACCACCCGCGGACGGCGACCCGTTCAAGGTCGAGCAGCCCCACGTGGCGGTCGGCAAGATCGTGCAGCGCATCGATTTGGTCGGTCAGCACCTGAGTCGCCAGATCACCGCAAATCTGTTGCTCGAACGCTGGGCCCCGAGCAGGGGTTCCTGCTCCGTCAGTCACCACGACCGCGAAGCCCTGATCGGCGAACCACTGACTTGCCGAGAACGCGGAGCGAGCGTGTTGCACCCGCAGGGCATGTGGTCCGCCGTAGGGGTCCAGTAGTACTGGCAGTGGTGAGCCGTCGTGATCTGCGGGCACAACGAGTGCTGTGTTGAGCGCTCGGTCTGTTGTGCGGTGGAAGCTGACTGAATAGTCGAGGTCGGGCCGTTCGGTAATCGTGTCGATCGTGATTGTTTGGCCGGGCGCAGCGGCTCGATGCACGGTCGTGGTCGAGCGGGTGTCGTCCATGTTCGCTGAGGTGATCGCCCAGCACGTTTCGTTGCCGGTGAATCGGTGCACGCCATCGGTGTTCGTGAGTGCCGTCAGTTGGCTTCCGTCGAGAGCGCATTGCCAGACATGCACCTGGGTGGCGTCGGTCGTGGCGGTGAATGTGATCCGGTCGGCGCTGACACGGGCAACGCCGCGAACCTGAAGGTCGGGCGGCGTGATCGGCGTGTCTTCGATGAAGATTCGGCGGGTGTCGGTTGCGTGATCGTCGGCGACGGTGATGGACCGGCCCTTGAACCGGCGATGTCCGCCGCTGACGAGCTCGACCCAGCCGGGATCGGTCTGGCGGTGTGCTTGGGTGACACTGCCGGTCGCCGGATTGACGTCCAGTAGCGCCAGCGTGCGCTGGTCGCGTGTTTGGACGGTCAGTGTGATGCCGCTTCCCGATGTCCACGACGCGTTGGCGAGATACTCGAATTCGACAGTGTCGCCGTCGGCAGCGTTCTCGACAGTGCTCTCGTCAGTCGTGGTCTCATCAACGGTGGTTCCACTGATCAGGCGCCAATCGACTTTCGTCGAGGTGCCATCGAGCCCGATCACAAACAAGGTGACATCGGCGTTGGCGGTTCCCGCGGCGGGGTAGGGGATCGCCCGGGGCTGTTGGTTGGGCATGACTGGTTCGCTGATGTGCCAGGTCTCGACGTCAGAGGTGTCGACCCGGGCGACGAGCAATGCATCGCTGTCAGGCGACCACCAGAAGCCACGGGAGCGGCCCATCTCTTCGGCGGCGACGAACTCGGCAGCGCCCCAGCTGACGTTGGGGTTCTGGTCCGGATCAGTCGCAATCACGACGGTGCCACCCACGCGGGTGTCACGGTCGCGGGTGTCACGGTCGCTGGTGTCATGGTCGCTGGTGTCACTGCTGATTTGGGTGACGTGCAACCCGGCCTTCGCGTGATAGGCGACTTTGGTGCCATCAGGTGAAATGCGCGGGTCATATGCGCCCGCAACGGCATCGAGTTCGCGCGTGTCGCCCGAAACGTGATTGGTCAGGAACAGTCGGCCGTTCAGGGCAAAGGCGATCAGGTGATGATCGCTGTGCGCTGCGTAGGTGACGATGCCTCCACCGGCTTCACGGGCCCGCTCTCGCCGGGCCCGTTCGGCTGCGGTCATCTCGCCGCCGCCGTCGAGTAGCTCAACCGGGTCGACGAGCAACCGCTCTTCGCCGGTTGCTGTATCGATCGACCACAGGCAGTTCACCGGATCATCGGCGGCTCGTGAGCGACAGAACAGCACCGTTGTTCCGTCGCTTGTGACCAAGATGTTGCGTGGCGCTCCCAGGGTGAATCGCTGTGTGACCGCGTTGCGTCGTGGGTAGCTCATGTGCGCGCCTGCGGGCACGGCTAGGCCCGACGCCAGACCGGACCAGCCGCAGTGTCTTCGACCTCGATGCCCAGCGCGTTGAGCTCGTCTCGCAGCCGATCTGATTCGGCGAAATCCTTCGCGTCGCGAGCGGCCTGGCGGGCCGCAACCAGCGCATCGATCGCTGCGTCTTCGTCGCTGTCGCCTTGTTCAATCGGGGTCAACCCAAGAACAGCGGTCAGCTCGTTGATCGTCGCGGCAACGTCTGCGGCGGCGGCAAGATCGTCTTGGTCGAGCGCGGTGTGGCCGGCTCGGACGAGCTCGAAGATCGTGGCGACAGCGGCGGGTGTGCCGAAGTCGTTCTCCATCGACTCGGTGAATGCCTGCACCTCAGCGGTGCGGGTTTGGCCAACGGGCAAATCGATCACGCTCAAGCGTCGCTGGAACGCGTCGAGCCGGTCGAGTGCCGCCGATGCTCCCTGCATTGCTTCGTCACCGAGTTCCATCACTTTGCGGTAATGGGTCTGCAGCATCGCCAGTCGCAGAGCTCGTGGGTCATAGGCGTCGAGCACGTCGCCGAGTGTGCGGAAGTTGTTCAATGATTTGGACATCTTTTCGCCGTTGATGTTCAACATGGCGCTGTGGATCCAGCCGCGAGCGAACGGGTGGCCGCACGCTTCGGACTCGGCACGCTCATTCTCATGGTGGGGGAACATCAGGTCGGTGCCGCCGCCGTGTAGGTCGAAGCCGTCACCGAGGATGTCCAGTGCCATGGCGACACATTCGATGTGCCAGCCGGGACGCCCCGGACCCCAGGGTGACTGCCACGTTGGTTCGCCCGGCTTGGCCGCCTTCCAAAGGGCGAAATCGAGCGGGTCCTGCTTGCGCTCATCG
>CALDYC010000005.1 GCA_937941245.1 uncultured Acidimicrobiales bacterium
AGGACGATCACCGGTCTTGCTGATAGTGATCGAACCAACCTCTACTTCTTCTAAGGCATTCTCGAAGTCGGCCTCACAACGAGCGGGCTCGCCAGCAACAATCACAGAACATTCGATTGGATTTTCGCCGACGCTCACCCACGGGGCCTGTGGCTGTTCGGTAACGATGCAGTTAGCACCAACTGGAACATTGTCCAGAACAACTTGACCACCTGCGGGAACCATGACCTCTTGCGTTACCACGGTGATGCCATCAGCGAGGGTGCACACCACATCGAAGGTGAATGTCGCTGATGTCAGCACGCCATCGATCAAGAGGTTGCACGGACGGTACTGCGTTGGTCCGCTCAGGAACGGACCTTCATTTGTCTGGATAACCGCCAGGGTGCACCGGCCAAATTCGCCAACGAGTGATTTGGTGATCGAAATCTGGCCGACCTCGGCCTGATTGACGACAACGAGGCCAGCACCGGCACCGCCGGGGAGACAAACTTCTGAGTAGTTCTTGACGTTGCCGAGCTCGGGGACTGCTAGCTCGATGGCATTGATCTGTGCTTGGGTAACCGACGCGACGGGTACACCGAAGATGACCGATGCCAAGGCTTCGGCGAGCGTGGTAACAGCTACTGGATCAACGAGCCCGAGAGCTGTATCAAGGATGGTGTTCCACTGAGTCGCGGAGTACGTCGCGGAGAACACACCTTCAGTAATTGTGATGGTCTCGCCTGCTTCGAGCTCGAGTGGGTCATGTCCAGGCTGGACCTCCCACGTGACACCAGCGAGAGTTAGCGTTCCGGTGCCTGTGTCGGCGTTGTTGGGTCCGGTGTTGGTTAGGTCAGCGGAGCCCGCTCCGTCAAACCAGATACCGCCACCGCCACCTGAAGCACCGATTGAACCGGTATGTGACCCTCCCCGGGTCGCACCGCCGCCATCACCGCCGTTGGCCGTGACAGTGACGTCCGTGACTGTTGTAGCAATGATGTGAATCTGCCCGCCAGCGCCGCCGCCACCACCGGATCCAGAAGTGAGCACAGCATCGGCGCCGTCAGCTCCATCTGCATGGATTTCGTTTCCGTTGCCGTTCACAGTATCGAACGCGAGAACGACGATGCCGCCGCCAGCGCCACCGGTAAGTCCGCCTTCGTTGTTGCTTCCGCCAGCGCCACCCATCATCAGGTGAGGGTCGGTGTCATTTAGATAGTGATCAGCGTCGGTAATGGTCGTGCCAACATTGTCAACACCGTCGCCACCCGCATCAGACAAGCCTTGCAGACTGCCGAAACCCTGCTGGAACGCACCTCCGACTCCGCCGTCGCCGGCGCCTGTCCACGAACCTGCTCCGCCGCCACCGGCTGAGTACGAGGCCGATCCGACCGAACCACATGAACCGCCGCCGCCACCGTAACCGCCGCCACCGGCGCCACCAGCGCCCGGGTTGTAGCCAGTGTCATTAACCCAAGGAGCTGAGCTACCGCCGTTGCAAACACCAGTTCCGCCTGCGCCGCCGTCACCGGCGTTCCCGACGCCGCCAGCGCCGCCGACTGTGAGCGTGCCGCCTTCGCCGCCGACCGAACTCGCAAAGTCTGAGAAGAAAGGGAAGTTGATTCCGCCGCCGCCACCACCGGCGCCAAAGATGCCGCCGCCACCACCAGCACCACCAAAGTCACCGCTCAAATAGGCCTGGGTCACGATGCCGTCTTCGCCGTCGCACGTTCCACCGGGACCGTTTGCCTGGGTGTAGCCCATACCCGAGACATCGATATCGCCGGCCATGTTGAGCGTGGTGCCGCCGAGGAACACAACGCCCCCGGTCATGCCGTCCCACGGATCAGAGGTCACGCCGCCCGCTCCGACCGTCACGGTTGAATTGCAACCGCCTGGCAGAATCACGAACTGCACGGCTTCGGCCGGGTCATAGGTCCGGGTCGGCGTCGAATTCGCCGGATCAAGAATTTCGTATGTACCGAGCCCAGGCAGGCTGCCGGTCATCTGGATGACCAGTGCGCAGTCGCTAGCGGACAGCACAGACGTGTCCGGAACACCCGCAGCACTGACCGAAGCCACTGCGTAGGTATTGACGACGGTACCGGCGGCCTGAGCTTGTGCTTCGACAGGCCGCAAGAACAAGAGCGGTATCAACATACCGATCATGACGAATAGAGATATGCAGACTTTCACTGCATGCGAACGGATTCTCATTGCATAACTTCTTTGCTTTGGGGGCAGGTGGGCCGCGAAAGAGCGGTTCCGGACAGTGTGGCGTACCACGCGTCCTCTCACGATAGGCAGAACTACTCAGCCACGCGCGACATTTCGATGCAAATATATTCGCGTGCGATCCCACAAACGCTACGAACCTGGCGCCTCAAGCGTGACCGGAAACGTCGCGGAATTGTTCAACTCGTCAGATTCGACAAGGATTCCGTTCGGGTCCACGATGATTTCCACGAGGTAGTCACCCGGTGGAACGTCGGTAACGTCGATCCACTGGTCGTCGAGTGAAGCGCCGTAATAGTCCGCCCACCCAGGGTTGAGCACTTGCTGATCGTTCGCTGCGCGGCAGCCGGTCTCGAGATACACGCCGAAACCCAATGCACTTGGTCGTGGGATCGTCGGAATGACGTCAATCAGGCAAAAGGAGACCTTTTCGCCGACGGCAACGACGTCTCCGGACAACGTCAGCAACCGGTATTGCTCGAATGCATCGAGATGGAAGTGGTCATGGGTCGGATGGAACACAAAAGACCCTGCAGGGCGATCGATGAAGCCTGCGGTGTCGGTCCAGATTCGTTGCCATGTCGGAACCCGATCGCCTGCGGCGTTGGTATTTGGCGTGATATGGAGCATTCCAGCCCCGAGATTGGCCGTTGCCGATGCCAAACGCAGCAGCGTGCGCCCCGGGAACGTATCGGTGTCGATACCCCATGAATCCTGCGGCATCGGGTACCCCGCCGTTTCTTCCAGACCGTCGAGCATTGGCACCAAATCCGGTAAAAGTACCGTTCCACACACACTTGGAGCTTCCAATGCTGCTTCGAGATCAACGTCGCAGCTGAATGGAGTCGGGACCACGATTCTCTGATCGGCCTTGCCTAGGTCGATTTCGGCTCGAAAGTGTGTTGGAAGCGTGGACCGGTTGTCGGGACCTGGAGCAGGGACGGTCACTTGCACGAAGTTGAGATCGAGTCGTTCTGCCACGGGTGGCATTTCAATCAAAAACGTACCGTTTTCAGCGGTTTCGGTAACCGCAGGGTCAAAGGAGTAGGGGTGATAATTGGCTCCGCCCGCCACCTCAATACCGGTCAATTTGGTGCCGTCCTCGCCGACTATCTGGCCGGCTACCTCAAGTGGGCTGACCTCAACGCCGCTGGCGGCACACGAAGCCACGAAAAGCAGGCTCGCAGTCGCAATCAAGGCCAGCGACGCCAAGCCGCATTTGCTCAAAGAGCGTTGGTGTGATTGGTCCAAGATCGGCAATGATACGACCGATTGTCGACTCGGAGGCAGCGGGCACAGCCGACGACTAACCGGATCTCTCCCGTATAGGGTAGATTTTGCTAGAAAATCTCTAACTGTTAACTCGACATTGATATCTGAGCGTTGGTTGAATCAGACCATCGTCGTGCGCCGACTCCTCCAGTGGCACGATTGGATCCCATGAACCCGTCTCGACCCGACACGCCACCTAGATCAACTGCTCTTAACCTGGTCCGCGGCTTTGCGATGGGCGCAGCCGACATCGTCCCCGGCGTAAGCGGCGGCACGATCGCGTTAATCCTCGGTATCTACGAACGCTTGCTCGATTCAATCCGATCAGGGGCCGGGTCTCTCGCCCGGTTGCTTCGAGGCGACGGCGCAGGCTTCCGTCAACGTCTTTCTTCAATCGAATGGTCATTCATCCTTCCACTGCTTGTCGGCATCGGATTCGCGTTCGTTGCATTGTCATCGATGATTGACCGACTACTACGCGACGAACCCGAGGCAATGGCAGGTCTGTTCTTCGGACTGGTCCTCGCTTCGATCCTTGTTGCCTCGAAGCTGATGACTCGGCGCGATATGCCACGGCTGATCATCGTGGTATCCGTCGCTGTCGTCGCATTTGTCGTGCTGGGATTTCAGTCCGGGTCGGTGTCCGCACCGCCACCACTGCTTTTCTTTGGCTCCGGAGCCTTGGCGATCTGCGCCATGATCCTGCCCGGCATCAGTGGATCATTCATTTTGTTGATGATCGGCATGTACGGCGCGGTGATTGGGGCAATCCATGATCGAGAACTTGCCGACATTGCGGCCACCGGTATTGGAGCCGTCACCGGTCTCGCCTTGTTCAGCACCGGTCTGAGCTGGATCCTGGCGAATCACCGCGACACGCTGCTCGCCGCACTCATTGGTCTCATGGCCGGGTCCCTGCGGGTGTTGTGGCCGTGGCCGAATGGCGTTGGTGTTATCGGAGAAGCCGACAAACAGATCGACGGCACCGGCATTGAGCTCCCCGATTCACTCGGCGAGGCCTGGCTCCCAATCGCATTGGCGGTAGTCGCATTCGTCGTCGTCACGTTGATTGAACGGTTCTCGCCGGACGAATCCTGATCCGGCCGTACCGGCTTCCGGTAGCCCAGACTTTCGCGAGCCGGGCACATGACTGACAACATGTGCTCATGACCGACGCCATCACGATCATCTCCCCACTGCAGGGCACTGTCTGGGCAATCAATGTTGTCGAGGGCGAGACCGTCCGCGCTGGCCACGTTCTGCTTGTTATCGAGTCGATGAAGATGGAACACCCGATCGTGGCACCTCAGGCCGGAACAATCACACACGTCGACATCGTTGCGAATGCCCAAATCGCCAAGGGCGATGCTCTACTTACGATGTCTTGCGCCGCGGTCGCCGATGACCCCAGCGACGTGCCACACGCCGAATCGGACGCAACCGCGAAACCAGATCGGGTCGATCTCGCAGAGGTTCGACAACGGCACGACTACGGCCTCGATGCGAACCGGACCGCTGCCGTCGCACGGCGACGCACCACCAAACGCCGCACCGCCCGCGAGAACATCGCCGACCTCGTCGATGATGGAAGCTTTGTCGAGTACGGACCACTCGTCATTGCAGCCCAGCGACGTCGGCGCGAAACACAAGACCTGATCGAACGAACACCCGCTGACGGCATGGTCAGCGGCGTCGCACGCATTAACGGCGAACTCTTCGATGACCGTGCGGCTCAAGCTGTCGTGATCTCCTATGACTACATGGTGCTCGCCGGCACCCAAGGTCAGCAGAACCACCGCAAGAAGGACCGCATGTTCGAATTAGCGGAACGGCAGCAGCTTCCGGTGGTGTTCTTCACCGAGGGCGGCGGCGGTCGGCCCGGAGACACTGACGGTCTCGGGATCGCGGGACTCGACTGTCTCGCATTTGCCTATTGGGGCAAACTCAGCGGCCTGGTCCCAATGATTGGTATCAATGCCGGTTATTGCTTCGCGGGAAATGCAGCAATCCTGGCCTGTTGCGACGTGATCATTGCGACCGAAGATTCGAACATCGGCATGGCTGGACCCGCAATGATCGAAGGCGGCGGACTTGGCCGGTATCACCCGACTGAGATCGGCCCAATCGATACCCAGGTCAGCAACGGCGTGGTCGATATCAGGGTCCGCGACGAGGCACACGGTGTCGAGGTTGCGAAGAAATACCTCAGCTACTTCCAAGGTCCGCTTGCGGCGTTCGACATACCCGACCAACACAAGCTGCGATACGCCGTCCCTGAGAATCGCAAACAGGTCTACGACATGCGCTCGGTTATCGATGGTCTGTTCGACGTTGACTCGATACTTGAACTGCGAGCTGAATGGGCGCCAGGCATGATCACGTCGTTTGCCCGCATCGAGGGACGCCCGGTCGGGGTGATCGCCAACAATCCCCACCATCTGGGGGGCGCGATCGATCGCGACGCATGCGATGCCGCCGCCCGATTCATGCAGCTGTGCGATGCCCATGACATTCCCATTGTGTTTCTCTGCGACACACCCGGATTCATGGTTGGACCCGAGAGCGAGTCACAAGGCATGGTCCGGCGGGCTGGCCGTATGTTTGTGATCGGGGCAAGTCTGACCGTTCCGTTTATGACGGTGATCACTCGCAAGGGCTACGGCCTTGGAGCCCAAGCAATGGCTGGCGGCGGGTTCCGCATGCCGCTATTCACAGTCGCGTGGCCAACCGGTGAAATCGGCGGCATGGGCCTCGAAGGTGCCGTCTCCCTCGGTTACCGCAAGGAACTCGAGGCAATCGAAGATCCGGTCGAACGCGAGAAACTGTTCGACCAGATGGTGCAACGCATGTATGACCACGGCAAGGCTGTCTCCGCTGCGTCGCACTTCGAGTTCGACGACGTGATCGACCCGGCTGACACCAGATCATGGATTCTGTCGGCGTTGATGTCCGCACCCGACCCGGAGCCACGCCACGGAAAGAAGCGTGCTGCTGTCGACACCGTCTAACGGCACTATCGGTCGTCTTTGCTGTTTGGTTAGTCCAACACCCGCGGTTGGCGAACCCACCCTGCAGTCAAACCACTCGTCGAGCCTGGCCCGGCCGGCTCATCGGTCCCCAACCCCAGACACCATTGATCGAGGTCCACACCGTCGACCGATGCCTCTGCACTCACCGGTGCGTGCAGTCCCGGCTGTTGCCCAAGCGCAATCCCCTGAGACCAGACCCACCCACCAGTAGCGGACCGTCCTCGTATCTCGGAGCGAGCCGGTTGGTGGTCGCCCAAACGGTAGGAACGCCAGCCCCAACCATCGACTTCGAGCGTGTCATGGCCAACCAGAAGCACCCCGGTCACAAGACACGGCACGGCGAAATCGGTTGGCGAGTCGACCGGTGTTGGGCCCTCAACATCGTCAACGGTTTCCCAATCAAGTTCGGCACCTAGAGCAGTACGCATGCCAAATGCCCCGGCGAACACATCTAGCGGGTCGTCGAGGGCGACAGCAAAGGCCTCGAGATCAAAGGTCGTGTGCACGCCTGGAACCAGGTCAGCAACCTCACACCACAATCCCGACGTGCGGATTTCGACCCGGTCGTTCGCTGGCACCGCAGCGTCAGCGTCGCACAACGAAATCAACCGTTCGCCGCGACGAACGATCGATATGTGGATGCGGCAGCGATTCGCCCAATGGTCAAGACCAACTTCGAATCTGGCGCCGATGCCGCGTTCAGGGTCGACAAGGTCGAGTCCGTGAACCTCGGTTGCAGTCCTCAGCTCAGCTCAACTTGATCAAGGTCGACGAACGGGTGTTCAGCGGGTCAGCTCGAAGGACAACCCGGACGTGTTCTGCGGGGCGACCACACCGTGAAACTGTGCGTCGGCGTCGGCGAATCGCATGGCCGAGTCGGTGACGGTCACGTTGTAGTTGCCGGTCGTGAGTCCATCAAGGAGGAATGAGCCGTCGTTCTTGGAGTAGGTGCAACCACCGTTGCCAACCAGAGGCTGAGCAGCACAGACCTGGGCACCAAAGACCGCCTGGCCAGTCTGCGCATCGGACACGGTCCCGCTCAGGGCACCATCAACATGGGTTCCCGGCTCGGTTCCGTCGGCGCCGTTGGTTTGACCGGTGTTGCTCTGGTCGTTGCTGTCTTGGTCGGTGTTGTTGTCGCCGGCGTTCGCTGTGCCGCTGTAGGGCTGAAGAGCGATGTTCATTCCACTGAGTTGATCGGACGAAGCTACACCGACGCCAGCGAGCACGCCAGCGTCGTAGTTGCCGATGTCGCTAGCGACTCGAATGCTGTAGGCGCCGGGGGCCAGACCATCGATCTGGTAGGCACCCCAACCATTCGTCGCAGAGCAGAACTGCGATCCGGTCTGGTCGGAGGCGCACACAGTGATACCCGCTGCAGCCGTACCGTCCGGCAGGCTGACCTCACCAGAGATCGTTGCATTGCCGGCAGCAGCCACGGCCGCCGAAACTGCACCATTGGATACTTCACCGTCAACAATTTGATTCGACCCATCGATCAAGCGCTCGACTTCGATTTCGAGTGCTGATTCGGCATTGGGGTCGACGACCTCGAACTCAACGGTGAGAACCGTGACGTCCACATTCCAGCTACCCGTCTCGGCAACAGAAAAGAGGACCTTGCCGTCGACGTCGTTGCATGCAGCCACATCGGCTTGAGCCGCGCATTGGACAACACGAAGCGCTGCTTCGTCATAATCGAGCGCAGCCTGCAGGGCTGCTGGGTCGCCACTACCTGGATTAATGGTGACCTCGGAGAGAAAGGTGGTTTCGCCTGCTAGCGCCCGGTCCGAAACCGAGATGGTGATCGGCTCGATTGCCTGTGCGTCGGCATTGTGTGACGGAGCAACCGCCCAGCCAAGAGTCGCAATAAGCACTGCTGTTGCGAGCATGCTCGCGACCTTGAGAAATGACCGATTCATCTGGACCTTCTCCACAGGATCGACGGGGGCGTATGTATGCAGGATACGCGACGCGAGGACGCTGAAACACTGAGCAAATGCGCCCAGGGCTCGTAGTCCTTCAGGTTCGTTCGGCTGCGGCAACCTGCGTTGCCGATCTCGAACGGCGCCAGAACCACAGACCTGCGGCGAACACGACCGTTACTGCTCCGCCTATCCACATGACCGCAAAGCTCGGTGCGGTTCCGATGCGTACCGTGGTCGACGGACGGCTGAGCTCGGAGCCGTCGTCATGGATGGCCCGACGAATGAGCACTTCAACTGGCTGTGTCCCATCGATTCCCTCAAAGCCAACGGTTACAAGCGAAATCTCTCCGGTCCATCCAGTTACTGACAGGGTCGCAAACAACACTTCGCCGCCGATGTCGTTACACGCGCCAACACCATCGAGAATGACGCAGGTTGTCTGGTCAATCGACTGCTCGGAGTAGACAACCGAACCTTCAATTGACCCGACAAGGACATCTCCGGCGTCTAGCGAAACAGTGAGCTCGTCACCATCAGTCACGACCACCGTCAGGTCCAGGTCTGATTGCGCGTTCGCCGGACCCAAAGGGCCAGCGAGCACGCCAAGGACGACTGCCACCATTGCCACGACGGCCATGGACGTCCGCAAGGCAAGCCTGGTGCGACGGATTGGTTTCATGCAGTCGGTTGTATCACCGACGCGTGTCTCAGATGGTTTCGTCGTCGTCCCGGCGAGACACGACCATCATCACGCCACCAATGACCATGAGTGCAATGGACACGGTTGCAAAGATCGGTGTTTCGGCACCGGTCACGGCAATCTGCTCGCCACTTGCGATGTCCTGCGAGCTGTCGCCACCACCGATACCGCCAACGGTCGTGTTGTCGGCGTCAGCGGCTGCGGTTGTATCGATCGCCGCAGTTCCGGAGGGCCCAAAGCTGCTGGCTCCGAGGCCACCGCCAGCGAACGACGAATCGAGGCCGCTGCCATCGCCCGGTTCCGCATCGCCCGGGTCGCTGAATGGGCCTTGATAGGAGACCTGCGGGGCCTGGACGGGTCCAATCGATGTCGCGGTCGGGATCGGCGTTGCAGTTGGATCTGTGGTGGCCGTCGGCGACGGCGTAGTCGTAGCTGTTGGCGACGGTGTGGTGGTCGCCGTCGGTGAAGCCGTCGGCGTAGCCGTAGCTGTCGGCGTTGACGTTGACGTTGGCGTGACGGTCGGCAACGCGATGGTGATCGACCCGGCGACTCCAGTGCCGGTGAGGTCTTGATTATCTGCGCCGACCCCCGTGTTGACCGTGATGCCGAGCGGCGTGGTGCCCTCGACGCCATCAGTGGTGAAGTCGAGCGAAATCGTCTTCGTGTCTGAAGCCCATGAACCCACTGTCGCGGCCGAGATCAGGATCACTCCGGGTGATGTTTCGTTACAGGCGGCGACGCTGATAGCGGCACCGGTTATGGGCACGCATGCTGGGAGTCCGGCCGCAGTTACAGGCGTGACAAGCGTTGGGTCGTAGGTGACTTCGATTTGATAGGCGCCGACCGCAGTTGCGCCGGGAATTACCTCGAACTCGACGGTCACGGTGTCGATCAACTGATTGACCGTGTAATCGTCGGTCGTCACGACGAAGTCGCCTTGCGCACTCGCGGGCTCAGCGACGACAGCGAACAGGCCGGTCACCAAACTCGCAGCAACCAGCACCCACGCAACCACGCGTAGCGTCGACCCTGTTCTTTTCACCCTGTTGATCATTGTGATCGCCAGCTCCCGTTGGCTTATGACTTGACCCGTGAATGGTAGCCCACCCAACGAGAAAGAGATGGTTCCGCTTTGCCGGATTTCGATCAGGGACAGAAGGCGTTGTTCAGGCCAACGGTGCATTGGACGACGATGCGTGCGTCATCGATTGCGGCAACCCCGTCACTGTTCACGTCGCCTGCGGCGATATTGGCTACGCCTGGGCCGGGGGAGGCAAAGTGGCACGGCCCCGAATCGGCGATCAGCGCAACGGTGAACTGAGCAATCATTCGGGCATCGACCAGGTCGTATTGACCGTCGCAATTGACGTCTCCGCTGCCAGCGCCAAAGGTCGCAGTCCCCCGCAAAGTGTTGAGGTTCTGGTCAAAGGTGTTGGCTCCAGCCGCATCGTCCCACCGGCACTGGTTCGGTTCGCCTCGGGTCGAAATGTCGCCGTTGTCTCGATAGTCGAGCACCGGATCGACTTCAGAACCCGCAACTGGATCAATGCACAGATTCATGACTTCTTCTTCGCTGACGCCCCCATTTGCCTGGTCCCAGGCTTCGGTCTCGCCCGAAAGAGGAGTGCGCACCACACCCGCTGCGTCATAGATCACAACTGCTTGGGACAACCGGGTCGCTGAGAAGGTCTCATTCACCGCCTGCTCAAAGAACACGCCATTTGCAGAATTGTCGATCCGGAGCTCAATCGTCCAGTCTGTCACTGCATCGAAACTGAGGTCGTTTGGCACAAGTTCGCCGATCACGATGATCGTTCCGGCAGGTATTGAGGCCAGCTCGGGCCGATCGGCAAACGTGACCGATGCGGCAAGTCGGGTGTTGTCGTCATCGCCTTTGCGGTCCCAAAGTTCAACCGTCCAGCCGCGGATATCGAGACCGTCATCGACGACGAGGAATTCGAACCAGTCGCCATCGTTCCCGAGGGGACTCGATCCAATGGCTGAAGTAGAAATGACCGCGTTGTATTCGTTCAAGACCATTGGCGAACCGCCAGCAGCAGCATCGAAATAGCGCCAGAGAATGCCTTGGGTATCTGTTCCGTCGGGGTCGGTGACGGTGGCAACGCTGTTGTGCACGCCGGCCGGGCTAGCGATACCCGAAATGTGGCCTGTTACCGGATCGGTGATGGTCACCGGCGCCCCGGACAATGCGTAGGAGATCGGCGCACCATCAGGGTCGAACCCGTCGAGCTGCTCGTCGATGGTCTCGCCCACGTTGTACAAACGATCAGCGAACGGTCGCAGAACTGGAAGCAGATTTGCTGCAGCTCCTGTGTTCGCAGCGCCGGGAGTCGTTGTCGACAGGTAACCAATAGCACCCGAGTCGAAGGCGCGCCCCCACGAGACGTCTGTGACCTGCGGTGGAACACCGATGTACTCGTCCTCGACAATGCTGTCGCTGCGAACCAAGCGCAGGGTTTCACCGCCAGAAGAAATCCTGAACGGAGCCTGTGGCGGCGAAGTGCACGTTTGGCCGGGGCCGATTTGGCAGTCGTTTGCAGCAACGAGCAGATAGCCGCCAGCCGCAATTGTCACCGCCGGAAGCGCATACGAACCTGCAGAATCCACAAGTTGCCAACCAGCGAGGTTGACCCCGCTGTTCGAAAAGTTGTGCAACTCGATCCAGTCGGGCGATTCGTCGACGCCATCGCCGTCGGTGTCGATCAGCCACGAGGTTTCGTTACTGGCGACAACTTCGTTGATTCGTACCTTCTGCGGAATCGGGATAGCTGCTGGGTC
>CALDYC010000006.1 GCA_937941245.1 uncultured Acidimicrobiales bacterium
CATGACTGCACATTCCGGGCATGGCGGTGAGGGGCACGGCAGTGAGAGACATGGCAGTGAGGGGCATGGCAGTGAGAGACATGGCAGTGAGAGACATGGCAGTAAGGGGCATGGCAGTAAGGGGCATGGCAGTGGGAGATATGGCGGGGGTAGCCCCGCAGGGGCGAGCGATCTTGTCGTGCTGGCACGGGGGCCGTCTGGATATGCAGCGTTGTCTCGAGCGATCAGTCTGGGTCAGCTCGCCGGCTCGAAAGGCGCCCCGAAGAACACGCTCGCCGGGCTTGCTGATGTGGCTGGACACAATCGTGACAACTGGATTGTGTTGACCGGAAGCGACCGAGGGGCGGTGCCGCAAGCCTTGCTGCGAGAGGGTCCTGCTGCAGCGAGGTACGAGCTCGACCGACTGATCAGCGTGTTCGGTCGTGACGCGGTGCAGGTCGAGATCTGGGATCATGGACAACCGCTTGATTCGGCTCGTAACGACGCTCTTGTCCAAGTCGCTGTCGCTGCATCGGTAGGCGTAGTTGCTGCGAACGACGTCCGCTACCACGCTCCCGTGCGTCGGCAGCTTTCTGCCGCGTTGCGGGCGGTGTCGGCCCGTGACCATCTCGATGCTGTTGACATGTACTTGCCGGCTTCGGCGACCGCTCATTTGCGTTCGGGGGCCGAGCAGGCGCACTGGTTTCGCCGTTATCCCGGGGTGGTCGAATATGCCAGCGAACTAGCGACTGTTTGTGCCTTTGATCTGTCACTGGTTGCACCCCAACTTCCTCCGTTTCCTTGTCCGCCGGGCCATGACGAGATGAGCTGGCTTCGTGAACTCACCGAGCAGAACGCGGTCCGCTATTACGGCACCCGAGCAAGTGGGAAGGTTCCAGCAGCTTGGAAGCAGATCGACCACGAACTGGCCACCATCGATGAACTGGGGTTTCCCGGCTATTTCCTGGTGGTCTGGGACATTGTCGAGTTCTGCCGTGCCAACGACATTTATTGCCAAGGCCGGGGATCAGCTGCGAATTCGGCGGTGTGTTTTGCGCTCGGGATTACAAAGGCCGATGCCGTCTCGTTGGGCCTGCTCTTCGAACGGTTTCTGTCTCCGGAGCGTGATGGGCCACCCGATATCGACATCGACATCGAGAGCGGTCGACGTGAAGAGGTGATCCAGTATGTCTATGAGCGATATGGCCGTCATCACGCTGCCCAGGTAGCGAACGTGATCACCTACCGGGCTCGCTCGGCAGTTCGAGATATGGCTCGGGCGCTTGGTTATGCGCCTGGTCAACAAGATGCCTTCACGAAAGGTCTCGGACGGTGGGGCGGGCTGGGCCAAGGCGAAAAACCCGACGTGCCTGAAGATGTCTTGGAGCTCGCTGAACAACTTGAACATGCACCTCGTCACCTTGGTATCCACTCCGGCGGCATGGTGATCTGTGACCGTCCCATCATTGAGGTCTGTCCGGTCGAGTGGGCACGTATGGCGAATCGAAGTGTGTTGCAGTGGGATAAGGAAGATTGTGCAGCGATTGGATTGGTCAAGTTCGACTTGCTGGGGTTAGGCATGCTCACGGCGCTGCATCTGGGCGTTGATCTGATCGCCGAACATCATCAGGTGGCAATCGACCTGGCAACAATTCCTCAGGAGCCTGAGGTCTACGACATGTTGTGCCGTGCTGATTCGATTGGGGTATTTCAGGTCGAGAGCCGGGCGCAGATGGCCACGCTTCCTCGCCTGCGTCCGCGCACGTTTTACGACTTGGTGGTTGAGGTTGCGTTGATACGGCCGGGTCCGATTCAGGGCGGGTCGGTCCATCCGTACATCAGACGTCGCAACGGTCGTGAAGAGGTCACCTATCTGCACCCGTTACTCGAAAATGCTCTCGCGAAGACGTTAGGGGTGCCGCTGTTTCAGGAGCAGCTCATGCAAATGGCGATTGATGTAGCCGGCTTCACCGCAAGCGAAGCAGACCAGCTCCGTCAGGCCATGGGGTCAAAGCGCAGTCCCGAACGTATGGACCGGTTGCGGGCCAGGTTCTACCAGGGCATGGCTGAACGAGGTATCGAGGGTGAGACTGCGGACCTGATCTGGGACAAGCTGGCGGCCTTTGCCAACTTTGGATTCCCCGAGAGCCATTCGGTGAGCTTCGCCTACCTGGTCTATGCCAGTTCGTGGATCAAGCATCACTATCCGGCAGCATTTTGTGCAGCGCTGCTCAATGCGCAGCCGATGGGCTTCTACAGCCCGCACACGTTGGTGCAAGATGCCCGACGTCACGGCGTCACCGTGCTTAACCCCTGCCTGAATCAGAGCCAGGCAGGTTCATCGCTCGAAGGTGATCGGTCTGCTCCTGATCTGAGGCTGGGGTTGTCGTCGGTACGCCATGTCAGCGATGACATGGCTCAAGCAATCGTCGAGGAGCGCCAGGCCGCAGGCAACTTCACCTCGATCGAGGCACTCCGTCGGCGCACCGGTGTGGGACGCAAAGCCCTCGAAAGTTTGGCAACCGCAGGTGCATTCGACTTTCTCGGCGTCGACCGACGTCAGGCTCTCTGGAGCGCCGGAGCCGTGGCCACAACCGGTGCTCGCCAACTCGATGGCATCGTCACCGGCGCCGAAGCGCCACAGCTGCCGGGCATGAGCGATCGCGAGGTCGCACACGCTGATCTTTGGTCGACTGGTATCGCAGCTGATGGACATCCGACCCGTTTCATACGAGAACGGCTCAATGCAGAAGGAGTAGTGACTGCGGATCAGCTTCTGACTTGCCCTCGCTCCAAGCTGGTGATCGCCGGTGTTGTCACGCATCGTCAACGCCCCGCAACGGCGAGCGGAGTGACGTTCCTCAACATCGAAGATGAGACCGGTCTGATAAACGTGGTGGTATCGCAGGGGTGTTGGGTTCGTCATAGCGCCGTTGCGTCTACTGCCCCGGCCTTATATGTGCACGGGCGGCTAGAACGCAACGAAGGCGTGGTGAACGTGATTGCTGAACGGCTGTTTTTGTTGCCGCTCGCGGCGACGGTGAAGAGTCGCGATTTTCGTTGATAGGGCGAGGGAAGATGCGGGGGACTAAAGCGGTTGCAGGCGCTGCGGTTCCGGTTCGCTGCATCGCTCGTCAACCGTCGTGAAGTCGACAGGAGACATATCGATCTGAGAACCCGGAACAGGGTGATGGAACAAGAAGCCCTGAGCCATGTCGCAGTCAAGTGCGTGTAGAACTTCCATCTGCATACGAGTTTCAACGCCTTCTGCCACCGTGGTCATGCCGAGGGTGTGGGCGAGGTCGATGATCACCTTGGTGATTGCGCGATCGTCGCGATCGCCAATCGATTGCACAAACGAACGGTCGATTTTGAGAATGTCGACAGGTAGACGGCGCAGATAGCTGAGTGATGAATAGCCGGTGCCGAAATCGTCAATGGCGAGAACGACTCCGAGGTCCTTTAGAGCGCCGAGAATCGTCATCGACGAAGCCACATCGTTCATGACGACCGATTCGGTGATTTCTAGGCAGAGGTTGCCGGGAGCAATCTGACAGGCATCGATTTCATCCCGAACACGGGCGATGAGATTGGGGTCCATGAGCTGCCGGCTCGACAGGTTGACCATCAGTACAGGGTTCGGAGTCGGGGCATACGAGGCCGAGTCGCGCGGCCCTCGCTCTGCCGCCGTCCTGGTGGTGTGGCTACCGTTTGCAGGACGTTGCCATCGAACGGATTCATCGAGGGCCGATGCCAGAACGCCTGCACCCAACTCGTGGATCAGGCCGCTTTCTTCGGCGACAGGAATGAACAAGCTTGGGCTAATGGCTCCCATATCCCGGTGATTCCAGCGGGCCAAGGCTTCGATTCCCACGACGTTCCCAGAGTGCAGGTTAACGACCGGTTGGTAATGCACTTCAAGGTCGTGGTTGGCGACGGCTGACCGCAGCTCGTGTTCGGTTCGGTAACGCTTGACTACTTGCGCGTGGGTGGTCAGGTCAAAGGCCGCAAGTTCTGCTCGCCCACGCCGCTTTGCGACTTGTGTTGCCGTTTCGGCCTGGCGAAGAAGCGTTCGGCCGTCGGGCGGTGTGCCCTGTTGATCTGATGCGGTGGCGGTACCCATACTGACGCTGACCGGGAGGGCGCCGGCAGAAGTGGAAATTGGCTGATCGAAGCACCGGTGGATCCGATGAGCGATCTCGGCAAGCGCAATCCGGTCGGTGCCGAGTGGGCATACGGCCGCGAATTCATCTGCTCCTAAGCGAATCACCATGTCGCTGGGGCGTAGTGCGACCTTGAGTCGTGCGGCTACCGCAATGAGGACCTCATCGCCGATCTCGATGCCGTGGGCACTGTTGAGTGCCGCAAACTGGTCGATGTCGACAATGATGAGCCCGACAGCGTTTGTTGCCGACACTGTCGTGTCAAGAACCCGAGTGACTTCGTCTGCGATGGCACGACGAGCGATCGGCTGCAGTGCCGCAAGGTTCGCTGGGTCAGACGGCGTTTGTTTGGCGAAACCAGCGGCTGGGCCATCCGCACGATGAACATTCGATGAGGCCGCAATGGTTGCTGCTGTGTCTGATAGATGGTCGGCGAGCCGTGATGCGATACGCGAAGTCAACCGCAGTGTGGAGGTCGCCACATGCCGACCTGTTGTGTGCATCGTTCCGCCGCTCATACATGTCCTTTCGGGCACAACCGTGGACTTGTGAGCACCGGGAACGATTGCTGGCGCGAATGAGTAATGCGGCCCATCTGCTCATTGGCCTGGGCGACCGGGCTGATTGTGGGTGGGTACCTGGTGGTGAAGCCGAGACACCGGGCCGCCGACCAGTGCTTGCGAGACGTTCCCTACACTCAGGGTCGACTACGACCTTGGCCGAGCCCGGAAGGGCACCGGATAGCGAAGCAAGGCACAGCTGATCTGCGCCGTGCATCGGCGCATGGGACCGGATTCGATGTTCGACCGTCGCCGAGTAACAAACCGACGTCGATCGGTATTGCTGCGCGCGGCCCAACGACGACGTGATCAACCGTTTGTTGAAGATGGCGGTGAGCGTGTGGCCGCGTTGCTGCTTCTCGTCGTGGTTGCCCTTGTTGCCGGGCTGTTCCTCGGGCATAGCGCTGGCCGGCTCGAGGAGCTTCCGGGATTGTTGCTGATGGTTCCGGCGGCGATTGCGCTCCGAGGGAACATCTTTGGAGCACTTGGTTCGCGACTCGGTACCTCCATCCATGCCGGCACGTTCAGACTGTCCTTACGGCCGTCGACCGTTGTGGGCGAAAATGTTGCTGCTTCATCTGTGTTGACGATTTCCAGCTCGGTCGTTCTTGCGGTTCTCGCCAAACTGGTAGCGGTCGCGTTCGGGGTTGCGGGATCGCTGTCTTTGCTCGCGTTTGTGATGATCAGCGTGGTTGGTGGGGTGCTTGCGTCGGTAGCGGTCATGATCACTGCACTTGGTCTGACGGCGGGTTCAGTGCGTTTTGGATGGGATCCTGACAATGTGACCGCGCCACTGGTGACAGCGATGGGCGACGTCGCGACCGTCCCGGCCCTGGTCGTCGCCGCGATGCTCGTCGACCGCTCGCGGACGACGAACATTGTCGCGTTGGCTGCAATCGTGTCGTTGCCCGTGATCGCGGCCGTTGTGGTCCGTGTCGGGCGGCCGGGGCTTCGCACCATTGTGCGCGAGTCCATGCCGGTGTTGGGCTTCGGCATCGTTGTTGATCTGATCGCTGGTGTGACCGTCGAACGACAAATCGAGTCGTTCGCAGCCAATCCAGCACTGCTGGTCATGCTTCCAGCGTTCCTTGCGGTTAGCGGGGCCCTCGGAGGCACGTTGTCGAGCCGATTGTCGAGTCGGTTGCACCTTGGAAGCATCGGGCCATCGCGGGTTCCCGAACCACTCGCTCGACGCGACCTAAGCGCAACGTGCCTGTTGGCGATCCCGGCTTTTGCTGCAGCCGGAGCATTGGCCCACGGGCTCGCTTCGGTCTCAGGGTTGGCAAGCCCGGGGCTGTGGCCGCTGCTAGGAGCAGCCCTGATCGGTGGTGCAGTAGCGACCATCATTGCGGTTGCGATTGCCTACTACAGCACTATTGCTTCGGTTCGAGCCGGGCTCGATCCGGACACCTATGGAATCCCCGTCGTGACAAGCACGCTTGACCTGTTCGGAGCATTCACGTTGATCTTCGCCGTAACCCTGATTGGCATCACATGACACCGCAACATCCGCCCAATCGCTACCGCCACGTGGGGCGATGGCCCGCCAACGGCTGTCTTACTAGGGTGAGAGCTTCAGCCCATGGATGAACGACCGAACAATCTGCGATCCATGCTCGCCGAGGCCAAGAACCTGAGTGAGCTCATGGTCGACCTCGCCTATGCCTCGCTGTACTTCAACGACAGTGAGATGGCACTCGAGGTCCACGAACTCGAAGACGAAATGAATGTCCTGGTGCACGACATGCGCGAGGTGTGCGTGCTCGCCGTTCGTCGCCCACGTGAGGCAGCTGGCATGTCATCGGTGCTCCAGGTGGTCAGCGCTATTGAACGTATTGCGAATGCGGCGGTCGCAATCTCAAGGATCGTTACCCACAAACTCGGCATACCCCGTGAACTCGTTGCCGATCTATCGGAAGCGGCCGAGGTGTCGCATCGGGTCCTGGTAAGCGACGGGTCGCACATGGCGAGTCGGCCCGTTGGCGACTTTGAACTTCCGGTAGCCACCGGCATGCGAATCTTCGCGGTCAAACGGGGGCGCCGATGGGAAACGTCGATCGACGGCAACTTCATCATGTTGCCCAGCGACGTGTTGTTCCTTCGCGGATCCCCGGACGGCATTTCCCGGCTGCGTGAGCTGGCTGCCGCACCGGTGTGGCAGCCCCCGGCACCGGCAGAGGATTTGTGGATCACGGACCTCGATCGGGCGGTCGACGTTCTCGTCGAGATGAAAAACCTGAGCGAAGCAGCCGTTGGGCTGGCGTATTCATCGCTCGTGTTGGGAAACCGTGTCCTCGCGCTCGAGGTGCAACAGCTCGAACGTCTGCTCGACGAGATGCATGACCGTCTTGAGCTATGGGTGCTTCGAGCGGCGAAAGAAGATCTCGATCCGGCACCGTTGCGGGGCTTGTTGCACCTGGCCAATGCGGCGGCCGACCTCGGCGATCAGGCCAGACAGATGACATGGGTGGTTGATCAAGGCGAGTCGGTTCACCCGATTCTCGAGTTGGCTCTTGGTGAGAGCGACGATGTGGTTGTGCAGTTCCCGGTCGGAAACCGCGCGCAGGCTGACGGGCGGTCGCTTGCCGATCTGCGACTGAACCTTGAGCCAGGCTTCACCGTTCTCGCAGTGCGAAGAGCCAGCCGGTATCAGTATCGACCAGGCGGACGCCAGGTATTACTCGGCGGCGACGAGGTCATTGCGAGCGGCCCTGACGAGGGCCGTGAGCACCTCGCTGCGCTATTTGGTTGGCAGCTCCTACGCGATGACGAATCGGGCGAAGACCAGTTGGTCGCGCTCGATTGATGTGTTCCATCGTGCAGTCCGCCCCACGCTGTCTTCAGCGGTCGGTGGGGCGCTAGCGTCTGATCGATGGCCGATCAGCTGCGACTGCTCAGTATTCACGCTCACCCTGATGATGAATCGTCGAAAGGGGCGGCAACAACAGCGAAGTACACAGATCACGGTGTGCACGCCACTCTCGTGTGCTGCACCGGGGGCGAAGAGGGTGACATCCTCAACCCGGCGGTCGATGTCCCCGAGGTCCGTAACGATCTGTTGAACGTTCGAATGGCCGAACTTCAGGCCGCCACGGACATCATCGGCTATCACCGCGTTGAGATGCTCGGCTACCGCGACTCGGGCATGAAGGACAGCGAAGCGAACGAACACGAGGACTGCTTCTGGGCAGCCCCGATCGACGAGTCAGCGCACCGGTTCGCTGCGTTGCTGCGTGACGCTCGGCCCCATGTCGTCATTAGCTATGGCGACCCAATGGGGGGCTATGACCACCCCGATCACGTGCGGGTATGGGAAATCACCGACCCGGCAATCGAGATGGCCGCTGACCCGAACGCCGATCTTGACGGTGAACCGTGGCAGGTCCTCAAGCTCTACAACTCGATCTGGTCACGCCAACGCATGGTCGCAATGCACGAGAAGTTTTTGGAACTTGGCCTCGAGTCGCCGTTTGAAGACTGGTGGTTCGAGCGCGAGGATCACGACCACATGATTACGACGTCAATCGATATTGTCGGCTGGTACCAACGCCGATCCGATGCTCTGTTGGCTCACGCCACCCAGGTTGACCCGACCTCAGCATTCTGGTTTGGATTGCCGGCCGACGCGATGGCGGAGCTCAACCAGGTCGAGACCTTCACCCGAGTGTGGTCCAAGGTCCAGGCCGACGTTCCTGAAACCGACCTGTTTGCCGGAGTCAGAGCCTGATGCCTGCGTTCCTCAGCGGCGAGTGGTTTACCGCCGTCGCCCAGGCAGGTGCTGAGCTTGGAACTGTTGAAGGGCTCACATTTAGTTTCGACATCGAGGTCGCCGAATCGGCAATGGGCAAGGCTCGGGGCCACGGCGCGGTCGAAGACGGCCGTCTGGTTCTCTTTGCACCAGGTAAAGCCGACGGGCCCGTCGATGTGTCGCTGAGCGGTAAGAACAGTCGGGCCCTGCCCGTCATTGTTGGTGACCGCAATGCGCTTGTTGCGTACATGCTCGGCGAGATCAAGATCGAAGGCGCCTATGAGCTGGTCGTTGACCACTTCGCCAATCGCACCGACCCCGCAAAGCTCACGCAGTTCGCCCAGGCAGTTTCGGCCGCTACGGACGTGTAGTCCGGGCCGGTTGGGTTCAGCTCGTTCTCTGAGCGTCGCGCAGCAGCGCGTAGCTGATGAGCTCGGCCCCTGACGATTCGATGGCATCAGCAAACGCTTGTGATGTCAGCAAATCGAGTTCCGCGGCCCGGCGATCAGCGTCGGAGGCCGCAGCGCGTAGCTCAGCGGTGTCAGCTGCGGGATCACACACCCATTCGGTTACACCCGGCTGGAGCTCGTTGAGAGACCGCATCGCCGCAGCGGCCGTTGTCCCGGGGGCTACGCGCAGCAGGTGATCGGGAGTTAGCACGTGTGCGTCAGCGGTGATGTCGCGAATGGGGAAGCCAGCCGATCGTTCTTGTCCGGCGTCGGCGAGTCGTATCGGCAAAGCGAACTCGACGGCGAGGTCGAGGTAGACGTCGAAGAGATCTGGGCGAAGCACCATCGCTGCAAGATGCGAGCTTAAGTGGGTCGGGTCGAAGCCCCAGACGATTGCCCGTTCGATCTGTGCCCGACATTCGCGTCGAACCTCTTCGGTGTCGGCATGCTCCCAGAGGTCAGCGACCAATCGAGGAAATCCGCCTTCTCCGCTCTGCAACGTCGGAGCATGTGTGATTGCATGCCAGCGGTAGCACTCGAACTCGGCGTTGAGCGTGAGTTGCACGCCGACGTCGGCGCCTCGGTAGCCGCGAACGGCTTCGCGAGCCCACGGCGTAGGGACCATGAGCGATGCCGTGGTTGCCTGTCCGTCGCGCAGCGCCTGATAGCAACCCACGTTGGTGGCATGCAGGCAGCCAAGAGTGTCGGCGGTGATGATCAAGAGACGATCCTCGGGCCCTCGCCCAAGCCGTTCGAGCAGCGTCATAGTGTGAGACTAGCTCGCCGCACCCGGCAGTCAGCTTGGTGCCGCGACCACGACATCGGCCCCGCCACAGGCTTGCCAGAACCCGCGCCATTCGCGGCGGGCCAAATCTGCTGCTGCCGAGAAGGCATCGCGTTGTGCGATGTTGGGGGAGAAGAACAGCGTGGTCGCGAATCCGGCTTCGACCAGGTGCTGGTTGATGAACAGCCCATCGGACCGATGCACATAGGCGAGGAGCCGGCCGTACTGATCGCGTGTTTCTTCATCGCGGGTGAGAAGCACGTCGGTGCCGGCAGGAAGCAAGGCGCGGGCATGGTCGGTTGCCTGATCCCCGAAACATTCAGCAGGCCGCGGGCCGCCGGTCTTTTCGGGGGTGTCGATGCCGAGTAGTCGGATCGTTTCAGATCTGCCGTCGACGTCGACAATGAGGGTGTCGCCGTCGACAACGGCAGTCACGGTTCCGTTCAACGCCGTCGCTGGCGGCGGCGATACAGGTACTTCATGGCTTTCTGGGCCAATGACCGATGAGCGGTCGTCAATGGCCTGCGATGGTCCCGCTTCGGCGGCGGAAGGGGCGATCGAGGGGGTGCCGTCGTCGGAAGACGGCGCAGCACACGAGGCAACCCAGCAGAAAGTCAGTGCCGCGGCAACAAGAACTGACGCAGCACGGCTGACGGCCAACCGAAGCGAGCTACGCAGCGCGGCGATCGTTGCGGTCTGGCTGACCTTGACTATCGCGGTGACGCGATTCGCGCAGAGCGGCGCGGGCCCGCTCGATGCCAGCTCGGCCGGTCCGGATCGTGTCGTCGTCGAGCCGCTCTTGGCTGGAACGATCTGAAAAGTCCGCTGCGGTGGCAACGCTGCGCAGGTGGCGGCGAAGTGGGCCCGGGGATTGGAATGTTTCGGTTTCAAACAACTGCTCGCTCATGCCAATCACACTGACAGGGGGGTGTGACACGCCCGGTCGGGGTGGTGAAGAACACCCAAAACCGAGGTGTTGAACGGTGGCGGCGACGCGATCGTTGTCGCTCGAAGCGACAACAGTTTGGCCAATCGCCCCGACATCGGTCAACTAGTGGCCGTGATCTACGGTGATTCAATGACCGAGACCCACCTGCGAACCTGCCCGCTCTGTGAAGCTTGCTGTGGGTTAGAGATCACGACCGATGGCGATCAGGTGGTCCGGATCCGAGGCGACATGTCCGATCCGTATTCTCGCGGTTTCATCTGCCCCAAAGGATCGACGCTCAAACAACTACATGAAGACCCTGACCGGCTGACCGAACCGGTTATCCGTACCGGTGACGGTTGGAAGTCCGTTACGTGGGATGAAGCGTTCGCCGAGATCGAGCGTCGAATCATGCCGTTGATCGAGAAGCACGGCCGTTCGTCGTTGGGGGTAGTGCTTGGGAACCCGAATGTCCACAACCTGGGCGGCCAGCTGTACATGCGTCCGGTCATAGCGGCTGCCGCCACCACGAACCTGTTCTCTGCCTCGACGGTTGACCAGATGCCCAAGCACGTCACCGCCGGTCTGCTGTGGGGTCGACCGGACATGTTCCCGCTTCCTGACGTCGAGCGAACCGACTATCTGTTGATGATGGGCGCCAACCCCTATGCCTCGAACGGAAGCCTGCTCACTCTGCCGGACTTCCCGGGCCGGCTTCGCGAGCTTCGAGAGCGCGGCGGACGGTTCGTCGTTGTCGATCCGCGCCGGACCAAGACTGCGGAAAATGCCGACGAGCACCTGCGGATTGTCCCCGGGACCGATGTGTTGTGGCAGCTGGCGATTGTCCACACCCTCTTCGACGAAAGCCTGGTGGGTGTCGGCCGGCTCGACGCTCACGTGTCTGGCATCGACGAGGTGCGCAACGCGGTCCGCGAGTTTTCGCCCGAGTCGATTGCTGAGCGTTGCGGTATCGATGCCGAAACGACCCGTCGCATCACCCGTGAATTCGCAGCTGCGCCATCAGCCGCTGCCTATGGCCGCATGGGAGCGCACACGAACGAGTACGGCGCCTTGTCGAGTTGGGCGACCGATCTCATCAACACCCTGACCGGCAATCTTGACCGACCGGGCGGCGTGATGTTCAACTGCGCGCCCACGCAGTCGCTGGCTCCGTCCAAACCAGGTGGCCGGGGCTTTGCGCTCGGGCGCTGGCACGGAAGCGCCTCAGGCCGTGGCGAGGTCAAGGGCGAACTTCCCGCTGCGACGCTCGCCGATGAGATCCTTGCCGACAGTGATGAACGCATCCGGGCGCTCGTGCTACTTGCCTGTAACCCGGTGCGATCGTTCCCGAACAGTGACCGTTTAGATCACGCGTTTGACTCGCTCGATTTTCTTGTTGCCGTCGATCCGTACATCAACGCCAGCAGTCGCCACGCAAACGTGATCCTGCCGCCAACATCCGCGCTTGAACGCAGCCATTATGACTTTGCGTTCGAAGCCAACATGATTCGGGTGTTCGCAAAGTACTCACCGGCAGTGTTCTCGACCGACGGGCTACCCGAAGAGCAGATTCTGGCGCGGTTGTCGCTGGTGCTCGGCGGGTTCGGAGCAACCGCGGACCCGCAGGTCGTGCACGACCAGATGATTGCGTCTGCAGTCGACCAAGAGGTCGCACGCTCTTCGTCTCCGATCCACGGTCGCGATAGCGATGAGATTCTCGAAGCGCTCAGGGCCTGGTCATGGTCCGAGCAATTCATCGACCTGCGGCTGCGGGGTGGCCGGTTCCGCGACGGCTTTGGCGCTACCCCTGATGGGCTGACACTGCAGAAACTGATCGACGATCACCCACATGGTCGCGACTACGGGCACCTCGAACCGCGCTTCCCCGATGCGATCAAGACTGCGTCGGGCACGGTCGAGCTGGCCTCGCCGCCGTTGATGGCCGACCTTGATCGGTTGCGATCGTCGTTGCCGGGCGGCGATGAACTTGTGCTCGTTGGCCGCCGAGACCTTCGGTCGTGTAACACCTGGATGCACAACGTCAATGTGCTGATCAAGGGACGCGACCGTTGCACGCTGCAGCTTCACCCCGACGACGCAGCCCGCCTCGGACTCGAAACCGGCGCCAGGGCGACGATCAGTTCTCGCGTCGGAAGCGTGACCGCACCGGTCGAAGTCACAGACGAACTCATGGTCGGTGTGGTGTCATTGCCGTTCGGTTGGGGCCACGACGAACCTGGTATCGAAATGCACACCGCTCGAACTCGTCCCGGCGTGAACTCCAACGCACTGACCGACGACACCGTCATGTGCGCGGTCTCAGGCAACGCTGCCCTCAACGCAATCCCCGTCGAGGTCGTACCTGCGTAGCGCCGTGTGACGGTGCGCTATGGCATCTTGATCAACATGCCGCCGTCCACCACGAGGACCTGGCCAGTTGTGAGGTCGCTTCCGTTGACGAAGCCCATCACCGCGTCAGCGACGTCTTCGGGCTCGCATACCGCTTGGAGCGGGACTGACCGGGTGACCGCTGCCTGGGCCGCGTCGTGGACGGCTTCGCCCTGGCCTTCTTTCCACCATCGTCCGGTGATGAAGCCAGGTGCGACGGCGTTGACCCGAACCTCAGGTGCGAGGACCCGGGCCATGGTCACCGTCAGATTGTTCAGGGCAGCTTTCGACGCGCAATAGGGCAGCGACGAGCCGACCCCGGCAACCCCCGATACCGACGAGATGTTGATGACCTCGCCGCCTCCGTCGGCTCGAAGGTGATCGGCCGCAGCTCGCATCATCTGGAATGGCCCCATTGTGTTCACCGCGTAGAGGCGGTGCCAGTCCTCGGTGGTGATGTCGTCGAGGTTCTCGTGTGGAACGAACACCGTGGTGCCCGCCGAGTTGATCAACACATCGATGCGGCCGAGTGCCTCGACGGTCTCGTCGACCATGCGTCGACAGTCAGCGTCGTCGGCCACGTCGCCGCGGATTGCAATGGCGTTCACGCCGAACTCGCGCGCTTCGGCTGCGGTGCCCTCGGCAGCTTCTGTAGAGCGGCTGTAGTTGACGGCAACCGAGCATCCTTGGGCAGCGAGCGCGAGGGCCGACGCTCGCCCTACCCCGGTGCCTCCGCCAGTGATGAGTGCGACTTTGTCTTTGACTTGCACGTGAGAGCCTCCATGTGAGCACTCGACGGTTTTCGTCGGTGCCAATAATGTCCTGCGTCTCCGCAGTGTTTGTCCTGCGTCTCCGCAGTGTGAGTTTGCGCAAACAGCGCCCCTTTGGCAGCGTTGCACACATGACTTCTCCCCGCACAGGCCTGACCGTTCCATTCGAAGGGCCGTTGCATAGCCAGCGAGATCAAGTGCAGCGGGTCGAAAAGCTTGGCTACACCGACCTCTGGTCAGCTGAAGCGATGGGTCACGACGGATTCACACCACTGGTCCTTGCCTCACAGTGGGCTCCAACGATGCGCCTTGGCACAGCGATCATCCCCGCCTATACGCGAGGTGCAGCACTCATGGCATCGAGTGTCGCGTCGATGGCCGATGCGGCTCCCGGGCGCTTTGTGCTCGGCATTGGGTCATCGTCGAATGTGATCGTCGAAAACTGGAACGGCATCGCGTTTGAGAAGCCGTACCAACAGGTCCGCGACATGGTTCGCTTCTTACGCTCGGCTCTCGCGGGCGAGAAAATCACCGAAGAGTACGAGACGTTCAGTGTGAAGGGCTTCAGACTCGGCGTTCGGCTTGAGCAACAGCCACCGATCATGATCGCCGCACTGCGCGAAGGCATGCTGCGGCTTGCGGGCCGTGAAGGCGACGGGGCCATCATCAACTGGCTGTCCGCAGACGACACCGCGAAGGTGACTGCCGTCGTCAACGACGCCGCTGGGGGAGAACCGCGCGAGATGGTCGCGCGCCTGTTCGTCGCTCCCACCGAAAACCGTGAAGCTGCCCTCGCGAGCGGCCGGTACGCAATGGCTGCTTACTTGAACGTGCCGGTCTACCGGGCATTTCACGAATGGATGGGACGGACCGACGCGCTCGGCACCCACTGGCAACGCTGGGCAGACGGAGACCGCAAGGGGGCCCTTGGCGAGATACCAGAAACCGTGGTCGACGACCTGTTGATCACGGGATCGATTGATGAATGCCGGGCCAAGATCCAGCGCTATTTCGATAACGGCGTGACGACTGCGTCGATCTCACTCATGCCATTTGAGGGCGTCGATATCGACGAGGCGATCGAAGGCCTGGCCCCGACCGCCCGCTGATGTCTGCGGGATCGTGCGATGGGCGGGATTGCTCACTGGTCTGCGACGGGGGCTTGTCGCTGTCATGCGTTAGGGTTGGATTTGTGACCGCACTCAGCGAACCAACCGCAATCGAGCAGGCCCTCGCCGTCATCGACGCAGAGCTACTGCGCCTTGCCGCACGCGACATGTGCACGGCGACCGAAGCATCGAACACCTTGCTTGATGTGCGCCTGCTTCTCAGTCCATCAGTCACGGTTCCTGACGAAATTCCTGCCGAACCCGTCACCGCATAACGCCCCGTATCCGCCCAACATCATTGGGCGAGCATCATTGGGCGAGCATTGTTGACCAAACAGTGTTCTGGGTGGACCCGGGTCGAACCAGACCTGTGGCACGCGTGCATTCGTGAGGGCTGCGTCAGCGAAGCTTCCTAACGCAGAGGTCGTAGCCGCTTGACGAGCGCGCCGAGCGCACTGCCGACGATCAAGCCGCCCGTGACATCTGACGCGTGATGGATTTTCACGTGGATTCTGCTCGCAGCAACGAGCCCGGCAGCGGCGGCATAGACCGGTCCGAACCGAGATCGGTCGGCAAGCAGTACCGCGGCCATCGACGCACTACTTGCGTGGCCGCTGGGGAAGCTGCTGGTCCGTGGAATACGCAAGCGCAACGGGCGCGGCGCGTCGACGATCGGCCGCGATCGTTTGAACATCGATTTCACGACGCCGTTGACCAGGCCAGACTCGACGGCTAGAGCGACGATCAACCGAATCGAGGCTGGTTCGTTGCGATGGCGAAACGCGGCCTGACCCGTGGCAATCAGATGCCACAACATGCTGTGGTCTCCGAGTTCTGAGGCCCCGTAGAAAATACGGTCAAAGGTCGGGTTGCCGCGCATGGTGTCGAACCACCCGTCGACTTTGGCGTCGTAGGTATCGATGGTCGTCCACAACGCGTTCCGCGTTTCAGTCATCGTCGTGTCGGCGAAAGGCACCGCGGGGGAAGGCACCCGTGCAGTTTAGGAACCGATGCCTGGCCTCAGCCGTCAACTCAGTGCACCGTCAGGTCAGTGTGCTGTCAGCGCAGCGACCCGTCAGGTCCAGGCGCCGGGCTTGGTGAACGCGTCGCGTCGCCATCGGCGCGGGGTGCCGAGCAGTGCCCGCGGGTAATCCTCGAACAGCCAGCGAGCGAAATTGCGGCGAGTCCACGGACTCGTAGCAGTGAGCGCCAGGGCACCTCGGGCTCCGAGCGATGTACCAAGAAGTGGCGAAAGCTTGGCCGCAAAGCGCATGTCGATCGCGAGTTCACGCTCGACCTCGCGCCGGTAGGAGGTCGCTGCTTCACCTGGGTCACCGGAACCAGCGAGAATGGAACCCGCGGCTGCCATACCGGTCTGCAACGCCTGGCCGATGCCTTCGCCGGTGAGCGGATCACACGCCGCAGCGGCGTCGCCGACGAAGAAGGTGCGGTGAGCGGTGAGCGCAACATCACCGACCCGAGCCGGAATCGGCCAGGCCTTGTGGCGCGACTCGGGCTCAGCAAACGGGCCTAGGACGTCTCGAATATGTGGACGATCAAGGATCGCTGGCCAGATGTCGGCCATGTCGCCCACCTGGTGGGTTTCGCGTAACACGCCAAACCCAACGTTTGCTCGACCGTTCGGCAACGGGAACGACCAGACATAGCCCGGCAAAATGTCTGGCTCGAACCACACAAATAGTTCACGAGAGGCTCGGGGGCCGACGTGCTTCCAGTACTGGCGAAACGCATGCCATTCGCCGCGATAGCCGGGTTGGCCAAGACCAAGTGCCTTGCGTGTCGGCGACCACATGCCATCGGCTGCGATGCACCAGTGGGCAATCAACTCGCCGGTGTCGGTCGCGACAGCGATCCGATCGTCGAATAACTTGATGTGTGTCATCGCGGTGTCTTCGCGCACGTCAACGCCGCATTCTCGAGCCAGGTTCACGAGAGCATGGTCAAGGTCGCTTCGCGTGGCGATGGCGGCGAATTGACCCTTTCCCTTGGGGAGGGGAAATTGGCGTTCGATCTGTTTCGGGTCGCTGATCCACACATCGTCAACCGGCATCCAGGACGGAACCGTCGCCGGGTCGAGCCCGAGGTGATCAAGATGGCGCAAGGCTCCTGCCGTCAGTCCATCGCCGCAACACTTATCGCGGGGGAACCGTGCCTTGTCGATCAAAGTCACCTGGCGCCCGGCGCGGGCCAAGGTGATTGCCGCGGCGGTGCCGGCTGGTCCTGCGCCGATAACGACGGTCGATTCAGGCGCGTTTCCCGGTCGCAAAGTGGTCACGAGCCGAGGTTATGAGTCTCCGCTGACTGGTGCGTTGCTGTGTTCACAAATGATGGCCGAGCCTGTGGATATGTGGCGCGAAATCCACAACAAAGTCCAGTGGTAATCCACAGGGTGATATGCGTATCGTCACTGCACGGGCGCATCGCAGCAGTTGGGGTTCGGCCTGTGGCAAGTTCTGAGACCGTGGTGGGTCGAGAGCAAGACCTTCATCAGGGGGCGAGACCCCGATGCGACCTGAATCCCCTGCTGCGGTGCGTTCGTACTCTCTCCCCATTCAGCCTCGCCCCAACCAGCCTCGCCCCAACGAGCCTCATCCCTACAAGCCCGGTCAATTCACGTCCCATGACGCCGAACTGCGGCCAGAAGCAGATCACGCAATGAAAAATCCTGCGGTGGACACAACAGTCAATCCAGCACCCGTCGGCGGGGCGACGGTGCAATCATCCGATGCCCGAATTGGACTACGTCGATGGTTCACAATTGAGGGTGTCCATCCCGACGATGAACTTGAGTGGGAGCGACGCACCGTCAACATCACCAACGCCAACGACGGCTCGACGGTGTTTAACCAGGACGACGTCGAGTTTCCTGTCGGGTGGTCAGAGACCGCTGGCAAAATTGTTGCCCAGAAGTACTTTCGGGGTCAGCTCGGCACCGAACAGCGTGAATGGTCACTGCGTCAGGTCATCGACCGTGTCGTTACCACGATTGCAGATTGGGGCGAACAAGATGGCTACTTCGCCGATGTAACCGAGGCAGCAACCTTTCGAGCCGAACTGACTTGGCTGCTGCTCAACCAGCGGGCAGCATTCAACTCGCCCGTGTGGTTCAACATCGGCGTCGAGGGCGTTCCGCAGCAGTCCTCAGCGTGTTTCATTTTGTCCGTTGACGACAGCATGGACTCAATCCTCAACTGGTATGTCGAAGAGGGCCGGATATTTAAGGGCGGCTCAGGCGCTGGGGTAAACCTCAGCCGAATCAGGTCCTCGAAAGAATCGATGACCGGTGGCGGTGCCCCAAGTGGCCCGGTCAGCTTCATGCGCGGCGCCGATGCGTCGGCCGGCACCATCAAGTCGGGCGGCAAAACACGTCGTGCAGCGAAGATGGTCGTGCTCGATATTGATCATCCCGACGTCGAAGAATTTGTCTGGTGCAAGGCTCGCGAAGAAGACAAGGCACGAGCGCTCGCAGCTGCGGGCTTCGACGTCTCGCTTAACGGTCTCGACAGCCACTCACTGCAATACCAAAACGCCAATAACTCGGTTCGCTTAAGTGACGACTTTATGCGAGCTGTCATCGACGACCTTCCCTGGGACCTGCTTGCGCGCACCTCAGGGGAGGCCGTCGAAACCCGCCCAGCCCGAGAACTGTTCTCGGCGATCGCCGAGGCAGCATGGCAATGCGCCGACCCCGGCGTGCAATTCGGGTCGACCATCAATCGCTGGCACACCTCGCCGAGCGGTGGCCCGATCAATGCCAGCAATCCGTGCAGCGAGTATCTGCACCTCGATAACAGCGCCTGCAATCTCGCGAGCATCAATCTGCTGAGCTTCCTCGGCGACGACGACCAGTTCGACGTCGAGGGGTTCCGATCGGCCTGCCAGATCTTGATCACGGCGCAGGAGATTCTTGTTGGCCACTCGGCCTACCCGACACCCGCAATCGGCGAAACCACCCGCCGGTATCGCCAGCTCGGCCTTGGCTACGCCAACCTCGGAGCGCTGCTGATGGCGATGGGGTTGGCCTACGACAGCGAAGACGGCCGAGCCATGGCCGCAGCAATCACCGCGCTGATGAGCGGCGAGGCCTATCGCACCTCAGCTGGCATTGCTGCCCGCATGGGTTCCTATGACGCCTTCGAAGACGATCGCACCGCCATGCTGCGAGTGCTCGACATGCATCACGAAGCGGCAGTTTCGGCTGCCGAAGCTGTCAACTCTGGCGACAACACTGAACTTGCGTCCGCGGTGCTCAGCACGTGGAGCGAAACGTGCGAGCGGGCAAGCGATACTGGCGTGCGCAACGCTCAGACCACCGTGTTGGCGCCGACAGGCACGATCAGCTTCATGATGGATTGCGACACCACCGGCATCGAACCGGACTTTGCGCTCGTCAAATTCAAGCAACTCGTCGGCGGCGGAAACCTGTCCATCGTGAATCAGACCGTTGCACGGGCGTTGCGGCGCCTCGGGTATGGCCCCACGCGCATCGACGAAATCATCGGACACCTCGAATCGACCGGCTCAATCGTTGGTGCCCCCGGTCTTCGCGACGAGCACCTCGCCGTTTTCGCCTGCTCGGTCGGTGAAAATCACATCGAACCAAACGGTCACATCGCCATGATGGCAGCCGTTCAGCCGTTCCTATCGGGGGGAATATCGAAGACTGTGAACCTGCCGGAGCAGGCAACACCGGCTGATATCGAATCGCTGCTGATCGACGCGTGGCGAACGGGTGCTAAGGCGGTAGCGGTGTACCGCGATAATTGCAAGGTGGCCCAGCCCTTGAGTTCGGGGACCGGTTCTGGCGAAACCTCTGAGGAGCTTTCGTTTGGCCTCACCGATGTCGATCAGGTCGCCGCGGTGGCTGCCAGCACTCAACCGCAGGCTGCCCCGGTCCGTAAGCGGCTGCCGCGTAGCCGTCGGTCGCGCACATTCGAGTTTCGGGTCGCAGACTGCAAGGGCTTTGTCACCGTCGGCGAATATGACGACGGGCGCCCCGGTGAAATTTTCGTGCGGGTGTCCAAGCAGGGATCGACGCTTGCCGGCATTATGGACGCGTTCGCCATCTCGCTCAGCCACGGCCTGCAATACGGCGTGCCGATCGGCGCATTCGTGCAGGCCTTTGTCGGCATGCGCTTCGAACCTGCTGGCATGACCGACGATCCTGATCTTCGGATTGCTAGCAGCCTGATCGATTACCTCTTCCGTCGACTGGCACTCGACTATTTGAGTGTCGAAGAACGCGAGGCCCTCAATATCTTGAGCGTCGGGGAACGTGCACAGCAGACACTGCCCGGAGTCGTCGAGTCCACGACCTCGACATCGCCCGGTCTCGACTTGTCGCCTGAACCAGCTTCCCAAGCAGCCGCCCCCGAGGGCAGCGTGCTCGAGCCGATACGGCCTGCAGACACCGGCGCTCCGATGTGCATGGACTGCGGTACGTTCATGGTGCGTGCCGGAAGTTGCTACGCGTGCAACAGTTGCGGGAGCACCAGCGGTTGCAGCTGAGTGCCCCGAGCTGAACGAGAGACGATGTCAGACAGCGGCACCGAACCAAGTACTTCGAATGGGCCAGCATCGAATGGGCCAGCATCGAATGGGCCGGTTCCGGCTGTGCGAGATAGCGGCGCCGACAGTGATCAGTGGTGGGGAAGTGCCCCCGCAGGCATGCCGTCATGGGTAACAGGCGCCATTTGGCGTCTCGCAGGCGGAATCGTCATTTTGGCTGCCGGGTGGTGGCTGGCCCAAACATTGCGGTCGCTGCTCATCGTCATTTTCATTTCGGTGTTCTTGTCGTTTGCCATCGAACCGGCCGTCAACTCGCTCGAACGTCGTGGCGTGCGACGGGGAGTCGGCACCGGGATCATGTTCTTGGCCATTCTCGGTTCAATCACCGGCTTCGGCATTTTGATGGGTCAGGTGATCGCCGAACAGATCACCGAGCTTGTGAATGAAGCCCCCGAACGTGTCCTTGCACTCGAATCGTGGTTACAGGACAACATCGACGACGAGATCGACCTCGGTGAGCTCCAGCGCACCGTGTCAGATTCTGGCGAGTTCCGAAGCCGAGCCACCGATGTTGCTGGCGGACTGGTGGACTTTGGCGGCGCACTGATCCGAGCCCTGTTCGACATCTTCACGATCGTGTTGTTCACGTTCTATTTGGTGGCCGAAGGACCAAAATTCCGGCGAACAATTTGTTCGATGCTGCCGCCATCTCGGCAACGAGATGTTTTGCGTATCTGGGACATCGGAACCGTTAAGACTGGCGGCTACATCGTGTCGCGTCTGATTCTGGTCGTGGTTGCCTTCCTCGCCCACTGGTTGGCGTTCGAACTGCTCGGTGTGCGTTTCTCGCTGGTCATTGCCTTGTGGGTAGGGCTGGTCAGCCAGTTCGTCCCGGTCATCGGTACCTACGTGGCGGCGATTTTCCCGGTGCTGATCGCTCTGGCGGACAAGCCGATCGTTGCGTTGTGGGTCGTGCTGTTCATGATCGTGTGGCAGCAGATCGAAAATTACTTGATTGCCCCGCGTGTGACATCGCAGACAATGGCGGTCCATCCGGCGGTCGCATTCGGCGCGGTGATTGCGGGTACTGCAATTCTTGGTGCCGTTGGAGCGCTGCTCGCCTTGCCGGTGACTGCGACGATTCAGGGCTTCGTCTCGAGCTATATGACTCGGTACAAAGTTGACGAGGTTGTCGGCGTCGAGCATCTGACGCCGCTTGAAACCGAAGCGAACGGCGGCAACGCCGGACCGAGGTGACGGTGTCAGCACTCGCGGGCCAGCAACGGTTGACGCGGCTGGTTGGCGAGCTCTATCCCCACCTTGCAGACGATGCATTGCAGCCGTTGGTTTATCGGCTTGTGCAAGCTGCCGGCATCGATACGGCGCCAAGGGGCATGCCGTTGGCCGAGGGAACGACGGGCGAGCCGGACGGTCGGGAATGGTTGCCGAGCCAGGCCGAGACGGTGCTGATCACATATGGCGATTCGATTACCGACGGCGAGCGGCGCCCGCTCGAGGTACTCGATCAATTCTGCACGACGCACCCTGCATCACTGTTCAGCACGATTCATGTGCTTCCGTTCTTTCCGTCGAGTAGCGACGGTGGTTTCTCGGTAGTCGATCACACCACTGTCGATCCTGCGCTCGGTGACTGGGATGATCTGCGGGCCTTAACGAGCGACCGAGATCTGATGGCGGATCTCGTGTGTAACCATGGCTCGGCATCGAGTCCTTGGGCCGCTGACCTTCGTGCCGACCGGTCCCCGGGAAACGCATACTTCAGGCGGATCGCGCCCACTGACGACCTGTCCGCAGTCGTGCGCCCACGCACCCACGACCTGCGGGCCCCAATCGTCACGGCGACTGGCACCGTCGATATCTGGGCAACGTTTAGTCACGACCAGCTTGATTTTGACTACGAGAACCCTGACGTGCTCGTCGAGTTCGCCCGGGTCATCGGGCTTTTTCTCGACAACGGCATAACCCGCGTCCGCCTCGATGCCATTGCCTATGTCTGGAAACAGCTGGGCACCCGATGCATTCACCTGCCACAAGCGCACACGATCGTGAAGATCTTTCGAGAACTGGTCCGCCAACGCGATCCACATGTGTTGGTGATCAGCGAAACAAACGTGCCCCACACCCAGAACATCTCGTACTTCGGCGACGGCGACGAAGCCCAGGTCGTGTACAACTTCACTCTTGCCCCCATGCTCGTGTCGAGCGTTTTGCGTGAATCCACCGACGAGCTCGTTGCGTGGCTCGACCAACTTGCCCCACCGCCAGCCGGGTGCACGTTCTTGAATTTCATCGCCACCCACGATGGCATCGGCGTTCGGCCGGTTGAAGACCTGCTCGGAGCACACCAGATGGCTGAACTCGTCGACGCAGCGGTTACGTCTGGTGGCGGATGGTCGTCGTATTCGACTCCCGCCGGGGACCTTCCCTATGAGCTGAACGTGAGCCTGGCCGATCTACTCGCCGGACCAGACCGCGAAAACGTCGACCGTTTCGTCGCCGCACACGCCGCTCTGCTGGCTCTCCAAGGTATTCCGGCGATCTATATCCACTCGCTGCTGCTGACCGCTGGAGACCAGGATCAGGTGGCGGCCACCGGCCATCGTCGCGACATCAACCGACCCACGGTGACCCTCGAAGCGGCGCTGCGAGCCACAACCCACGGCAGGTCTGGGCGAGCGGTCAGTGCGCTCTGCCACTTGCTTTGGCTGCGTCGCTCGATCGAGGCATTCGCCCCGGCACAACCGCAGCGAGTAGCCGCGATCAGTGACTGTGTGCTGGTTGTCGAGCGAGGCAAAGCCAACTCAGCAGCAGGCAACCTGATTGCGGTGCAAAACCTTTCGTCTCGCTCCGTCGCCGTTGACAACGATCCCACGTGGCCTGCCCACGATCTGGTAACTGATACACCGACGGCGGGCGCCACGTTGCGGCTTGACCCGTGGCAGACGATGTGGCTTCAGACCCCGAAGAGCTGACGTAGCTTGGGCTGTGGCTCGTGGTCACCGGCTGCGATGGCCGCAGCTCGTTCGACATTGATCTCGTCGTAATGGCGTGCGGACCACGAGGTCCATGGGCCGTCACCTAAACGCGACACATCGCCCTCAGCGTCGACGCAGGCCCGCAAATAGGCCTGAAGTCGCAACACTTCTTCGCTTCCGCCAATAGGTCCCTGACCGGGAACAAAGATCTCTCCCCATCCGAGAAGTTGATCGAGCGAATCGGCCCATGCTGCTGGATCGCCCATGCCCGCCATCGGGGTGATGCCAAAGGAACACAACGCGCCACCGAACACGACTTGGGCATCGGGCACTTGGGCAATCAGGTTCTCGTCAATTTCTCCGCCGACGGGCGCGGTCACGACCCGCTCGCTGATGAACGCCGCCTCGGAAACGGTGTGGGTGACACGCCGACACGGCCGGTCGACGACCTCGAGTAGCTCGGCAGACCGGTTGGGGTAGAGAGCCTGGCAACTCGGCAAGTGAGGCTCTTGGTCAAGATGAGCGCTGATCTGGGGGGAGCCGTACACAGCCGGCAATACGAACACCCCGGAACCGCCAACGAACGGCATGTGCGAACTCGTCAACACCAACCGCCGGACAGGGTCGCCAACCCCGGCAGCTGCCGAGGCAAGCTCTTCGGCGTCGGCGGGGGTCAGTTGCGCGTCGACAATCGTCAAACCGTCGTTGTCAACGATGACTGCGGAATTGGTTGCACCTGGAAGGCCGTCGTCGCGCATAAAGGCAAAGACGCCACCAAGATCAACGAGTTCGCTCATTTCCGCACCGTAGCGCTGGCGATGTGGTCAGATGGGCAGCCTCGTCACCGGGTCTTTACCTTGATCTTCGGTGCAGGTACCCATACTCACTATGGGCACACAGCGCGCAGGGCACTTCTAGGCCGTGCGCCATGACAAAGCAAGGGCACCCATCATGATGTCTCGACGTTCCAGACTGCGCCTCGTCGCACTCTTCACTCTGTTCGCGTTTGTTGCCGCTGCATGCGGTGGCAGCGCCGACAATGCAGCGGACACAGGAGCCGGCGACGACGCAAGCGCGTCAGCCGATTCTGCAGCCGCCGATGTGGTGCCGACGACGCCGCCGCTTGACCAAGCGGACACCAACGATCCGATCCCGACAGCGGATCCGTGCATCTTCAACCCAGTCGAGGGTTGCCCGAACTATGACCCGGCAAATGATCCGGCCAACGTAGACCCGTACGAGACAATCGTGCTCACGGTCAACGACGACGTTCAGATCGTGCCGGTATTCGATGCGCCCAATGGCAATGAGATCGTCATTTACGACCGCAACGAGATCGACGGCATTGACCTCGAGTATCCGATGTACGCCGAAACCGTATTCGGTAACCGCCTGACCCTCGTCGCTGAAGAATTCGATGACACCGGCAACTGGGCCAAGGCAGTCATGCCGGTCCGCCCCAACGGAACAACCGCGTGGGTACAGACCGGCTTCTTTACCGAAAGCCGTCACGACTACCACATCACGGTCGACCTGTCCGAGAACCTCGTGTCGGTGTTCAAGGGCGATACCGAGCTCCTTACGCAGGTCGCCGTATCTGGTCGTGACAGCAGGCCAACCCCGATCGTTCGTGCCTACATCGACGAGATGATCCCAGGGGCTTCGCAGGCGTCAGCCTATGGAACATGGATCCTGAGCGTCTCGGCCTTTAGCGAGTCGCTAGGAACGTTCGGCGGTGCCGGCGCCATGCCGAAAATTGCGCTGCACGGCACTGACCAACCTGAACTGATGGGGCAATATGTGTCATCGGGTTGCGTGCGCATTCCGAATGACGTGATCGACTTCATTGCCGAGACCGTGCCGGTCGGTACCCCGGTCGACATCGTCGCCTGATTTCTAGAATCGAATCCGCCGCCGCTGACGGGAACGAACCCCGGTGGCGGCGGATTTCTCTGCCTTTATGATCGCCTCGATCGCTTCCATCCCCAGTCCGTCGTTCAACACGATCGATTTTGGTCCCCGTCCATTGTCGCTCTATGGGCTGATGATCGGATTCGGTATTATCGCCGCGACCTACCTCATGCGGTCAGAGCTGAAACGTCGACGCATCCATCCCGATATGGCGGTGGAGCTGCTGGTCTGGGTGGTGCCAGCCGGAATTGTTGGAGCCCGGCTCTATCACGTTCTCACCGACCAGAAACCAATCGGGCAGTGGCTCGAAGTCTGGAAGGGTGGCCTTGGCATTCCAGGCGGGATTGCTCTCGGTGTTGTGGCCGGGTTGCTGTTCGTCAGGCGCCATCAGCTGCCTCGTTCAAAGGTCCTCGACGCCGCCGCTCCGGCGCTGCCGCTCGCGCAGGCGATCGGACGCTGGGGTAATTGGTGGAATCAGGAGCTCTACGGCGGCCCGACCGACTTGCCGTGGGGCCTGGAGATCGACAAACCGTTCGAGGGTTACGGCCCAGACGTGCTCTTTCACCCAACGTTCCTGTACGAGTCGCTCTGGAACCTGGCGTTGTGCGGACTCCTGCTCTGGCTCGGCCGACGCGAGATCCTCAAACCCGGCAAACTCATCTGGGTCTACACCGGCGTGTATGCCGTTGGGCGACTGTGGATCGAGTCGCTGCGCATCGACCCTGCCACCGAGCTTGCTGGTGTGCGGATCAACATCTGGATGATGAGCGCTCTGCTGATCGTGTCACTGTTCATGCTGCGCAATGCTCGGCGCTCGGGCGAATCGAACCTGGCTGAACCAAACTCGTCGCCGTCCGGTGTTTCCGCGACGCCAGATCCCAAAGCTGACTGAGACCGATAGCCAACCGAGCCGCTGATCTTGCCAAACGTGGGGCTACGAGAATCGCCCGTCGGTTAGGGTGCGCTCGTGAGCTTCATCGAAGGCAATCCCTACGGCAATCGGGTCACGCGAACTATCGGATTTGTCGACCTGTGTGGGTTCACCCTGTACACCGAAAACCACGGCGATGAAGAAGCAGTCAAGTCTTTGATGCTGTTTCGGGCAGTGACCCGCGAGGTATCGGCCCGTCACGGCGTTCGTATCGCAAAGTGGCTCGGTGACGGCGCCATGCTCGTGGCAGTCGAGCCAGAAGATTTGGCCGAAGCAGTCACCGAGATGCGACGTCTCATGGTGAGCAACCGGGCCACGCTTGCCCTGCGAGCTGGTATGGCAACCGGGGCAGTCATCTTGTTCGAAGGTGACGACTACATCGGATCGGTCGTCAACCTCGCTGCTCGCATGTCCGATCTGGCTGAGCCAGGCCAGATTGTGGCCCCGGCCGAGTTCGTCTCAGCGCTCATGGTGAACACCGAGGCCATCCCGATCGGTGAGCTGACGGTCAATGGTTTCGAAGACCCGATCGACGCTGTGGCTCTGGCCGACTCCTAAGCGCGTGGTCGACGAGCCGGCGGGCGAACTTCCTGAACGAAGCGGCGACGCCGACCTCACGGCTCTCGAGGCAGCCATCTTGCAGGTCGTCAACTCGCTCAATCCAGGCGATGTCGTCACCTACGGCGAAGTCGCTGTCGAGGCCGGGCGTCCAGGTGCTGCTCGCGCCGTCGGAAGCACGCTGCGTAGACACGGAAGCGGGGTGCCGTGGTGGCGGGTGGTCGCTGCGAACGGACGATTGGTACCAGGCGGCGAAGCGCGTCAGCGGCGCCATCTCGTGGCGGAAGGCGTCGTCGTCCACAATGGACGGGTCGCTATGGGTAACGCAGGCAGTTGAGGTATCCAAGAGTCCTGTCGCGCCTCCGGTACAGTCGCAGACAGTTCGAACGCTTCAGCCTCTCCTCACAGGAACCCCCTCATGACCTCGTTTGCCGACCTGGGCCTTGCCGCCCCCATTGTTGCGGCACTCTCTGAACGGGGCATCGAATCACCGTTCCCCATACAGGAACTGTCAATTCCCGACGCGATCACCGGTCGTGACGTGTGTGGCAAAGCCAAGACGGGTTCGGGTAAGACACTCGCATTTGGCTTGCCGGTCCTGCACCAACTGACGAAGGCTGAACCGTGCCGCCCAGTGGCCCTTGCCCTGGTTCCGACCCGTGAGCTTGCCGTGCAGGTCCATGACGAACTTGGTCCACTCGCAGAATCACTCGATCGCACCGTTATCCCGATCTACGGTGGAGCAAACATCGAAACCCAGATCGCGCAACTCAACAAGGGCGCCGATTTTGTTGTCGCAACGCCTGGACGATTGATCGACCTCATCGAACGCGGCGAGGTCACCCTCGATGCGATTGCGCACGTCATCGTCGACGAAGCCGACCGCATGGCTGACATGGGGTTCATGCCGCAGGTTGAGTGGCTGCTTCGTCACGTCGAAGGTGATCACCAAACGTTGTTGTTCAGCGCGACGCTCGATGGTGTCGTCGATCGACTGATCTCTCGGTATCAGACCGATCCCATACGATTCGAAGTCGAGTCACCAACGACCACGGTCGACTCGATGCAGCACCGGTTCCTGCTGGTTCATCAGATGGATCGTCCAAAGGTTGTTGCATCGATTGCTGCGTCATCGAACCGCACGCTGGTGTTCTCGAGAACCAAGCACGGCGCAGATCGCCTGGTGGACTCGCTCAATGACGAAGGCGCCCGTGCCGCCGCAATCCACGGCGATCTTCGCCAGAACCATCGTGAACGGGCATTGGCGCAGTTTGCTGAGGGAAAGATCACGGTGCTCGTTGCAACCGATGTGGCTGCCCGTGGCATTCATGTCGACGATGTCGACATGGTGATTCACTACCAACCTGCGGCTGATCACAAGGCGTATCTGCACCGTTCAGGGCGCACGGCACGTGCCGGTAACAGTGGTTGTGCGGTCACGCTGTCGCTCTGGAACGAGGAGCTCGAGGTCAAACGCCTCCAAAAGCGGTTGGGCCTTAGCCAGCCGATCGTTGAGATGTTCTCGAACGACGATCGTCTGCGGGACCTCGGTGGCTGGGATCCCCACAGCGACTGATTCTGCGCCCGACGCTGCGTCGCACGTTGTCGCTGCCGCGCGACTTCACGGCATCGCACCCGTCGACCTAATTGCCGCCGTCGCGCAACATTTGCTGGTGCGCGCTGGCCTGCGGGCGGACCTCGCTGCTGCGGTGCCTTGTGTCGCGAAAGGGGCTGGCGTTGACGGTGCTGCCCGCATGCTTGGTGAAGAACTGGCGTTGCTCGCGACGTGCCCGCATGAGCTTGGACGAGTCTGGGAGTTAAGCCTGACGGCGGCGAAGCGGCACCGTGCTGGTGTGCACCTCACCCCCGCGGCGATTGCGCGACACATCGTCGAACGGGCCGAAGTGCAATGGTGTCGGCTCACCGGTCCGCCGCGGGTCCACGACCCTGCGTGTGGCGGCGGAGCCTTTCTGCTTGCGGCGCTCGATGCCATGGACGAAGCTGGTGTCGCCCCGGGTCAGGCGCTGGCGGCAGTCTCGGGGACTGACATCGATGCCGATGCCGTTGATGTTGCCGACGCGTCGATCCGATTGTGGGCTGCGGTGCGCGACGCCGCGCCACCCGAGCGGGTGGCGGTTGCCGCTGCCGATGGCCTTTTGATTGACATGCCAGACCGAGTCGATCTGGTTGTCGGCAATCCGCCCTTCTTGACTCAGCTCAAGCGCGACTCGACATCGGACGCGCGACGGCGCCGCGAGCTCAAGGATCGGTGGGGTGATCTCGTTGGGGCCTATACCGACGATGCGTGGCTCTTTCTGGCTGCGGCGTTGGACCAGTTGCGACCGGGGGCAGTGGTGGCAATGGTGCAACCTCTGTCGGTTCTGTCGGCTCGACACGGTGGCCCGGTTCGGTTGGCGCTTTTGACCTCGGCTGATCTGACGGGTTTGTGGGTGCCGTTCATCGAGGTGTTCGATGCCCACGTTCAGGTTTGTGCGATCATCGCCCGACGCCGCGACGACCGCATCGGCAGTGCCGACTCGGCGGCGAGTGTGGCTACCTCGGCTCCGGCTGCAGATTCCTCAGCCAACAGCACCATCGCCCACGTATCTGGTGGCGAGCTTCGGCGCTGGGTGGGACCTGACTTCACCGAAGCACCGTCGACGTCGTCCCCCCGGCCAACCCGCACGTCGTGGGGCCCACTCGCCGCTGAGCTACACGCCGGGTTTGGTTTGGCCTGTGCCGGGATGGACCGCAGATCCGGTCATGGCGAAACCGTCGCCAAGCTGGCAACCGCAACGGCGGGATTTCGAGATCAGTTCTACGGTTTCGTGCCCCATGTCGACGAGGTCGAACTGTCAGCAACCGGCGACAGGCGTGAGCCGCCGCACGGGTCGCTTACGACCGTGGGAATGATCGATCTCTTTGATTTGCGCTGGGGGACGAGCGAATTTTCTTTCGCTCGCCGCAAGGTCACCCGTCCCGTCGTAGACCTGGCGGCCCTCACGGCCGAGAACCCCGGCCTAGCCCAGTGGTGCGATGCCCGGATGCGTCCCAAAGTGCTGCTCGCCACCCAAACTCGGGTGCTCGAACCGTGGGTCGATGCGACCGGGGTCCTCGTGCCGGCGACGCCTGTGATCAGCGTCGAACCCGCCGATGCCGACGACGTCTGGATGATCGCGGCGGTGCTGGGCTCGCCGCAGGCCACCGCCTATCTGTATGAACAGAACTTCGGCAGCGCGTTGTCGCTCAATGCCTTGAAGTTCGCCGCGAGCGATGTCTTGTCGTTGGCGCTTCCTCGCGATCGCGAGCCGTGGGTGCGCGCCGCTGCGATCGTCGAACAATTGCATGTTCGTGGTGGGCCGCATGGACACGATCGGCAACGACGCGTGGAGCTCCTCGGCCGCTTCGCCGACGAAATGGCCAACGCGTACCGAAGCGAATCCGCAGCGTTGACATCGTGGTGGCTAAACCGGATTCCCGACCGCCCTGCAGCAGATCTACACTGATCTGATGTCGGCGCCATCCAGTGCAGATCTGCCGCGCAACTGGGCGCGTAACATCGCCGCTTCGGGGGCATGGAAGCCGGGAGACCCGTTGCGTGGGCGCGAGTTTCACCAAATGGGTACGAACCGGCCGTTTGCGCTCGAGGGCGGCGGCATGTTGTCCAATGCCGAAGTGGCCTATGAAACCTGGGGTTCGCTAAACGACGCCGCCGACAACGCCATCTTGGTGTGTCATGCCCTAACCGGCGACTCTCATGCCGCTGGTCCGGCGACGCCGCAACAACCCGAAGCCGGATGGTGGGACGATTTGATTGGTCCGGGTCGGGCAATTGACACCGATCGTTGGTTTGTCGTGTGCGCCAACGTGCTCGGGGGCTGTCAGGGCACGACCGGTCCAGCGTCGATCAATCCAACCACCGGGCGGCCCTACGGCACAGATTTCCCAACGGTCACGATCCGCGACACCGTTCGTGCCCAGGCCAGCATGGCAACTGCTCTTGGCATCGACTGTTGGCACAGCGTCATCGGCGGATCGATGGGAGGCATGCAAGTCATCGAATGGGCGCTGATGTACCCAGAGCGCGTTCGTTCGATCGCGTCGATCGCATCGGCAGCTGCAGCGTCTCCTTGGCAGATCGCTTGGAGTGCTCTTGGTCGCCTGGCGATCAGCATCGACCCGGGCTGGAACAACGGCGACTACTACGACGCTCCAGACGGTGAGGGCCCGCATCGGGGGCTGGCTGTCGCCCGGGGTATCGCCAACGTGACGTACCGCAGCGACGAGATCTACGAGCAGCGTTTCGGGCGTGGCTTGGTCGATCCCACCAGCGTGTTCGCGCTGTGGGACCGGTTTCAGGTCGAGTCATACCTCGATCACCACGGTGAGAAGCTTGCTCGTCGTTTCGACGCGAATAGCTATCTGTATCTCAACCGAATGATGGATCTACACGACACCGGACGCGGACGTGGATCAGTCGACAAGGCGTTCTCGAAGTTTGCGACGCCAGCGCTGATCGTCAGCATCAGAAGCGATGCCTTGTATCCACCCCGTCTGCAAACCGAGCTCGCAGAGCTGGCTCGCTCTGCAGGAGCCGTGGTGCAGCGAGAGGTGATCGACAGTGACCAAGGCCATGACGGCTTCCTGATCGAGACGGCGGCAATGAGCGAGGCGTTTGCCAAGTTCTTCGCGACAGTTGACTCGCTGTATGTCGCCTGAGTGGCTTCGTTGCCGATGACGCACATGCGTCGCACCGCTCATGCCTGAGATTCTTGAAGCGGAGATCTACCGGATTGCGGTCGACGAGACGGTCGGCAGGCGTATCGAGTCGTTCCAGATTGGAGACGCCGCGTATGTCCGCGATCCAGGACCCGATGCGCTGGTTGAGCAGTTTGTCGGCTCAGCGGTTCGTGCAACGGCGCGCCACGGCAAACTCGTGATCGTCGAGACAACTGCAGGAGACATCGGCCTGCGCTTCGGTATGACCGGAAAGGTTCGGGTTGACGGTCTGGCCCCGATCGACGCACTTGAGTACGCACCATCAACGTGGAACGATGACTGGAACCGGTTCGCCGTCGACTTCGACACTGGATCGCTGGTGATCAATGACGTGCGACGTCTTGGCAGTGTCGAAGCCGAACCGGACCGAGATTCGCTCGGGCCCGATGCATGGGGGATTGGGCCGACCGAACTGGCGGCGCTTTGCGGTCGGGGACGTGGAGCGATCAAGTCGTTGCTGCTCAATCAGAAGAAGATCGCTGGTCTCGGCAACCTTCTGGTCGATGAGCTTTTGTGGCGCACCTCAGTCGCGCCGCATCGGCCGGCTGGGGAACTCACGGCTCACGAGACCCGCAGGATCGGAGAGCAGATCGTTCCGTTGCTCGACGAACTCTTTGCTGCTGGCGGCTCGCATTGCGGGGCCCATGTCCCCGAGCGTCATGTCGACGGGCGGTGCCCCGTGGACAACCAAGCATTGGTGCACGCAACAGTCGGTGGACGTTCAACGTGGTGGTGTCGCGAGCACCAAAGCTGACCTGAATCCGGGCGAAATGTATGAAAGTACGGGCGCGAACAAGCTCGCCGAAGCTCGGCCCAGGTAGATCGAATTTCAGCGTGTCATCGCGTGAGAACACGCTAGAGTTGGCCGCCTTGCGGATGTAGCTCAGCTGGTAGAGCATCACCTTGGCAAGGTGAGGGTCGCGGGTTCAAATCTCGTCATCCGCTC
>CALDYC010000007.1 GCA_937941245.1 uncultured Acidimicrobiales bacterium
ATCAGTGAGCGTGCGGAAGCGAGCGCCCGCGCGCCGGATTTCGATGGCGGGTTTCGAGTCGTTCATCGGGGAGGTCCCAACAACGTGGGATCAGCAATGAGTTCGCCACGCACGGCAGCCTCCCAAAAGCCGATGAATCTCGTTCCGTCGGATTGGCGCATACGTCGTTGTATCGGTTCGGGCAGTGCCGAAGCGACGCCGTCGCCCGCACCGTCGCCCACACCGGTGCTTGCGGCGGCGACTCGCCATGCCAGTCGGCTCCGGTGCTCAAGCGCGACGGCTCGTTGGTGTGCAGCGCGAACCGACGAACCAATCACAAGTGCGCCATGGCCGGCCAGAAGCGCCAAGTCGGCGTCGCCGAGTGCCTCGACTGCATCGTGGGCCGCGTCGCCACTATCAACCGTGCCGCTGTACTCATCGACCAGTACCAACTCGCCACCACCCAATGCCCCGCTCTGGTCAAGCACGGCGGGCAGCTCGCGTCGCGCGGCCCACACCGTCGCAAACTGCGGATGGCTGTGCACCGTGACCTGCACGTCGGGCCGAGCGCGATGAAGCGCGAGATGCAACGGCAAGCCAAGTGGCGCGGGCCAGTCGCCCTCGACAACGTTGCCGTCGAGGTCGACCGCGATGATGTGCTCGGGTCGCAGTTCGTTCCATTGCAACAGCCACGGGTTGCACCACAACGTGCCGTCGCCTCGGTTGATCGTGATGTGTCCGGCGAGGTGATCGTTCCAGCCCTCTCGCCAGAGCACTCGGGCGAGTAGCGCAAGTTCTTGCTGCGTCGTCAGCGGCGGCAGCAGCTCGTCGACAGTCGGGGTGAAAGGCGAAACCACGTCAGTCCAACGGAAGGACGATGTCAGGAAGCGGATGTCGGTACAGCTCGGCAGCATTTTGCGAGCACATGCGCCGGAGCTCAGATGCAGGCACATGCCCCCACGCTCGTTCGATGACATCTTGGCTGGTTGGCCAGGTGCTGTCGCCGTGAGGATAGTCGGACTCGAACATGATGTTCTCGACGCCGATCCGGTGCCGGGTGTCGATCGTCGACGGATCGTCGATCGTGCAGAACCAGAAGTTGCGAAGCAACACGTCGCTCGGATGGTCGTCCCATCCCAGTCCGTATCCCGAGCGGTCAATGATGTTGTCGAGCCGGTCGAGCAGCATGGCAACCCACCCGATGCCGCCTTCGCTCATCGCGATCTTGAGATCTGGGTACTCGACTGGCCATCCCGACCAGAGCCACTCGGCAGCAGCCCCGAGTGAGAGCTGCCCAAACATGGTTGCGCCGAGTTGTAGCGCTGGCCCGCCGGGTGGGATCTGATGCAATCCTGAGCTTCCGACGTGCAGAGAAATGACGGTCTCGGTCTCAGCGCAGGCAGCGACGATCGGCTGCCAGTGGTCGCGGTCCCACAGGCTCGGCAGGCCAATCGCATGTGGGCGTTCGGGCAACGTCACCGACACGAATCCACGTTCGGCGTTGCGCCGGATCTCCGCGACAGCCGCTGCGGGGTCTGCGAGATAGGTGATACCGCACGGGATGATCCGGTCGGGATACGGCTGGAACCATTCGGTGAATAGCCAGTCGTTCCAGGCGCGAGTCGCGTCTATGCCGACCTCGCGATTGTCGGCGAAGGTGAACACTCGCCCGCAGAAGCCGGTGATCTGTGACGGGAAATTCAGACTGGCCCAGATCCCGCCGAGGTCCATGTCTGCAATGCGAGCTTCGATGTCGTAACAACCGGGGCGCATGTGGTCGAAGCGAAATGGTTCGAGCTTGACGGTCTCTGGCCGGCGGCCAGCTACGGCGTTCATGCCGACCTGGGTGAATGTGTTGCCCTCGAACTGCCAGACCTCGTGGCCCCGGTCAGTCTCGATGAGCTTGGGTCCAGCATGGCGCAGGGCTGGAGACATGTACGTTTCGAATAGATGCGGAGGTTCGACCACATGATCGTCAACCGAGATCAGCGTGTAGCGGACATCGGCAGGATCAGGGTCGGGAAGGAACAGATCCGGATCGAGCGCCATGTCACAGTCTGGAACTGTTCCGCCGTCAAGTAAAGCCGGGGCACCCTCGGCAGCAGTGCCGCGAGCGTCCGTAGCCGTCGCCCGCATCGGTTGTGCTTGTGGCGACAGGCGGGCTTGTGTGACGCTGGTCAGATGACCGAGGAAGCACGTTCTGAGTTCGACGTCGTTGTAGTGGGAGCCGGTATGGCTGGCTTGTACATGTTGCACAAGCTTCGCGAGCTCGGGTTCAGCGCGGTTGGTCTTGAGACCGCCGATGACGTCGGCGGAACCTGGTACTGGAATCGATACCCCGGCGCACGCTGCGATATCGAGAGCATGGACTACAGCCTGTCGTTCGACGCTGACCTCGAACAAGAGTGGGAGTGGTCGGAGCGCTACGCCACCCAGCCCGAGATCCTGCGGTACCTCCAACACGTGGCCGACCGCTTCGATCTGCGCCGCGACATCCGGTTTGAGACCACCGTCGAGCGGGCTGAATGGCAGTCAGACGATGAGCGTTGGCAGATTCGGACAACCACTGGTGATGTGATCTTTGGTCGCCACTATGTGATGGCTTCGGGTTGTCTATCTGTGCCGAAAGACATCGACATTGCCGGTGTCAACAATTTCGCCGGTCCGACCTATTCGACCGGTCGTTGGCCCCACGAAGGCGTCGACTTCGCGGGCCAACGGGTGGCGGTGATCGGGACTGGTTCGTCAGGTATCCAAGCGATTCCGCTCATCGCGGAACAGGCCGACGAGCTCACGGTTTTCCAACGGACGGCGAACTACTCACTACCGGCAGGTAATCGTCCGCTCGACCCCGCGGCCGTCGCCGACCTCAAGGCCAGGTACCCCGACCATCGCGCCGAAGCCCGGGCCTCACGCGCCGGCGTGCCCCGCCCGCAACCCACGGCGGGAGTCCAACAGGTCGGCGTTGCCGAGCGTGAGAGGTTGCTCGAAGCGCAGTACGCAGACGGCGGGCTGCTTGGTTTCGGGTCGGTGTTCACCGACACCAGCGTCGACGAGACCTCGAATGAGATCGTCGCCGAGTTTGTCCGCAACAAGGTGCGATCCAAGGTCGACGACCCGGTCGTTGCCGAGATGCTGGCGCCGCGACACTTTCCGATCTTCACCAAGCGGCTGTGCCTCGACACCAATTACTACGAGACGTTCAACAACGACCATGTACACCTCGTCGATCTGCGAGATGAACCGATTTCGACCATCACCGAGACAGGCATTGACACCTCGGACCGGTCCATTGAGGTTGATGCGATCGTCTTCGCAACCGGCTTCGATGCGATGACCGGCGCGATTGTCGCTGTCGATGTGCGTGGGCGCAACGGTCAGCAATTGCGAGACGCGTGGGCCGAAGGTCCGCAGACGTATCTGGGTCTGTGCGTGCCGGGCTTCCCGAACTTCTTCACGATTACCGGACCACAGAGCCCTTCGGTGCTGTCGAACATGGCGGTGTCGATCGAGCAGCACGTCGAGTGGATCGCCGATTGCCTGGTTGATTTGCGAGATGGCGGACACACCACGATCGAAGCGACCGAGACTGCCCGCGACGGCTGGAACCAGCACAACAACGACTGCGCTGCCCTCACCCTGTTCAACAAGGCCGACTCGTGGTACGTCGGAGCCAATGTGCCTGGCAAGCCGCGAGTTGTTCTGCCATACATCGGTGGTGTCGGCACCTATCGCCAGATGTGCGATCAGGTCCGAGCCCGTGACTACCTCGGGTTCGAACGTCGCGGCCCGAACGGGTCGACCGTCAATGACGGAGTTGTTGCCCGGCTACAACCCGACGTTGCGGCTGTGCTCAACATCATGGCCGAGCTTGGTTTGCCGCCGATCGAGTCGTTGTCGCCGCACGAGGCTCGAGGATTCATGGCTGCGTCGGCCGAAGCATCGCCACCTGGACCGGCCGTCGGCGAGATCATCGACGGCACATTCCCCGGGGCCGATGGCAACGATCTCGACTACCGGCTGTATCGCCCGGCTACTGCGGGCCCGCACGGCGCTGTTGCGTACTTCCATGGCGGCGGATGGGTCCTCGGCAACGCCACCTCAGACGACGCGTTGTGCCGCCAACTTTGCAACGAATCCGGTGCCGTCATCATCAGCTGCGACTACCGCCATGCGCCCGAGGCCCGGTTTCCAGCAGCGGTCGAAGATGGCATTGCCGCGGTGCGATGGATCGCCGACAATGCTGATGCCCTCGGTGCCTCCGCGAAGCTCGCGGTCGCCGGTTGGAGCGCCGGAGCGAACGTGGCCGCAGTCGCAGCCCAGCATGCACGTGACAACGGTGGACCGACGCTCGCCGGTCAGGTGTTGATCACTCCGGTCACCGATTGCGACATGACGCGGGCGAGTTACGTCGACAACGCCGAGGGTTTCACATTGACCGCTGGCCTGATGCGTTGGTTCTGGGACCACTATTGCGACGTGGCCGACCGCACCGATCCTCGGGCATCGCCGCTGCGTGCCCATGATCTGGCGAACCTTCCGCCGGCCACGATTGTGACGTGCGAGTTTGATCCACTTCGTGACGAGGGCGGAGCGTATGCGCAGGCTCTTGCCGCTGCTGGCAATGTCGTGACTCATCTGCCGCAGCGGGGTCAGATCCACACGTCGATCGGGGCCGTCGGCATGAACCTGTCAGGCCGTGCTGCTCGTACCCAGATTGCTCACGCCCTCGCGGCCGCAGTTGGCTAAATGAGTGCCGCAGTTGGCAACGTGAACGGAGTGTGGCGGGCGAGTCGAGTGGGTACATGAGTCGAGTGGGTACATGTGCCGAGTGGTCATGTGTCAGGCGTCTATCCAGTGACGAGCTTGACCTTGCCCCACCAGGTTGACGTCACCGATGAGCCTTCGGGGAACGGCAGCGGACGGTATAGCCACCGCATGAGCACGACAGTTGCAACGACCAGCGCGACACCGGTAGCCCGACCTCCCGGCACATCAAATGTGGCATCGCCGTCGATGAACGACAGAACTAATGCGCCGCCGACCATGGCCGCGACCACAGCTCCGACATAGACGAACAACGGAATCCGCGACGTCCCGAATCTAAACATGTCGCGCACTGGGCCACCGAGCGCTGGACTGAGCCCGCAGATCAAGAGTCCGACGGCGACCGGTGTCGGCAATCCTCGGACCTCGACCGGCGAGCCACCGGACGCGAGAACGAAAGATGCCATGCCAACCGCTCCAATGACTGCGCCGACCAGACCAATGGTGATGGCGCGAACCGGAAGTCTCGAGGGCTGATCGGCTGCGGTGAGCGAGCGGGCGTACACGGTCGGCGGACCGAATGTCTCGACCGGGTCGGCCTGGGTTGACACCAGGTCGTCGGCGACGGCCGACACAAGTTGTGCTGCCTGTTTCTCTGAGACGTGCAATCGGGTGATGAGGGCAAGCTCGGTGAGGTATGCGTCAGTCTTCACGATTGTCCTTTCGGGCCTGAATGCGAACGACGGCGGTGGGGTCGATCATGTGTGTGGCAGGGCGGCGATGACGCAGATTTCGACCAGAAGCGCTTTGCGAGCGAGATGCGCTTCGACGCAGGCGCGGGCTGGCTGGTGGCCGTCGATCACCCACGCGTTCCACACATCATTCATTGGTGCAAAGTCGCGGTCGATGTTTCGCAGATAGATGGTTGCCGAGAGCAAATGTTCGCGATCGGTCCCTGCTTCGATTAACAGCTCGTCGACCCGAGCCAGCGTTGACTGAGTTTGTCTGGTGATGTCGGCGTGCGGATCTTCGGCGACCTGGCCGGACAGATACACCGTGTTGTTGTGGGTAACGATCATGCTTGACCGGGCTGATTGACGCTTGCGGGTAATGGCCATACCCCAACAGTAACGGTGCCGGTCCCGCTGGCAGAATGTCGCCGAGGATCGCTTTGTCGGCATATGTCGTGATCGGGCTGTCAATGACTGAGTAGATTCACGAGCAATGATCACATCGCTCGACCAACGTCTCTCGATCCTGACGATCGCCGTCAACGACCTCGATCAGTCTCGCGACTTCTATCGCACCGTGTTTGGGTGGAAGCCGATCGATGGGTCACCAGAAGAAGCAGCAAACATCGCGTTCTTCCAACTCAACGGATTTCAGTTGGCGTTGTATCCGCTTGACAAGTTCGTCGACGAACACGGTGGCGAGGTCACCGCACCCGGCGGGCTCACGATGGCCTACAACGTCGACACCGAAGCCGAAGTCGATGAACTGTTCGCGCATTTCGCCAGCCACGAGGTGACGATTCTCAAGGCTCCCGAGAAAGTGTTCTGGGGCGGCTACTCCGGTTACATCGCTGGGCCATCTGGCGAACAGTGGGAGATCGCGTACAACCCCTTTACGTCCGTCAATGACGACGGCACCTTCGGCTGACCCGTGACCTGGTCCAGCCCGTTACATGATCCGTGCGCGGGGTGCGGATTCAGCTCGGCAGCGCACGCGCCGCACGACATCCATCATGGTTTGCGCACGCTTGCGCAGTTGGCCTCGTTCGTGTTCGGTGAAGCGGGGGCTGATGCGAGCGGATTGGTGGCGGTTGCCCTGCATGACCTGCGAGACGTTGTGCACCAGGCGTGTCGTGTGCTCGGTGAAGAACCGGTGGCAAGCGGCCCGGCCGTGCCGCTCGACGAGCAGGTCACCCGATCGGTCGAAGCAGTCACGCGCCTTTGCGGCGATTCGCCGCAGGGTTCGGCCGCGCAAATCGGGTGCGACACGGTGCATCATTTCTGGCACTGGTTCGCTGCAGTCGCCGACCAGCGCCACGCTGACGGCGATGTTGTTGATGAGTCCGGGCACGTTGTGCAGGTCAGTGCATCTGACGGTGGTTTGCCGAAGGTCCCTGTGCTCCAAGGTCAGATCGACCGCAGCGGCCTCGCTGGTGATCGTCAACGTACGGTTCGCCATCACGGCCGCCCATGGCAGGCGCTGTGTTTGTGGTCCGCCGATGTCATTGACCAACTCGTCGTCGAGGGTCACTCGATTGCACCGGGTTCAGCTGGCGAGAACCTGACTCTCACTGGTGTCGATTGGACACAGATGCGCCACGGGCTGCATGTGCGCATCGGCGAGGTTCATGCTCGATTGTCTGTTGCTGCGATTCCGTGCGCGCAGAACCGGCGGTGGTTCGCCGATGGCAACGAATCGCGTATCGACCATCGGATCCACCCCGGTTGGGCGCGTTGGTACGCCACAGTCATCACCGGGGGAACTATCAACGCAGGCGATGAGGTTTCAATCCGTTCGGACTGATCCGCGTCGAGATGAGATGACGGCAGCGCAGTCCGCGTGGCTAGCCGAGACGGTCGACCAAGTTCCAACGATCCGCAGCCGCAATGCAGTTGAATAGGAACTGTTCAAGCCGGTCACGCCCGCGATCGCCTTGGGGCAGCGTGTGGCGCTGCTGGTCGACGGGAATGGAGTTGCCGGTGATGTAGTAGGTCATTCCAATGACCATGTCGTCGACGAGTTCGTCATGGCTCCACGATGGGCCACCGCAACGTGCTAACTCGTCACGGTATGCGTCGAGCAGAGCGGTTTCTTCGGCGAGTGTGGCCGGCGACTCACCGGTAGCGAGTAGCCAGCCGACGTCGATGCCCGGGAAGCTGCGCATGACGGTTTGCCAGTCGATGATGACCGGACCGTCGTCAGCGAAGATCACGTTGTCGAGCTGATAGTCGTTGTGTACGAAGGTCCACGGCCGGGCATGCATGCGTGCCAAAGCGGCGTCGATGTCGCTCATGTAGTGCTTGTCAAGCGCTGCAAATATGTCCGGAGGAGTCATGTCTGGCCACGCTTCGTTCAGCGAGTACCAGTGCTCGTGGCACATGGGAATGCCCATCTGCCAGAGCGGCGAAGCCCAGTCGAACATCCAGTCCTTGTCGGCGATCTTGTCACTCATCCAAAACGCGCCGTGTAGGCGAGCCAGTAGGCGCAGCAGGTGTTCCATCTCTTCGACTGAACAGCCGGTCTGAATATCGCCGGGGCGACCGTCGATCTTTTCGATCATCAGGATTGCTCGATCGGTTTCGGCGTCATACGCATTCACATACGACGTCGGCACTCGCATCGGCACATCGCCAGCGAGTTCGTTGTAGAAGCCGTACTCGCGTTTGTAGGACTGCATGACCGAGTTCATGAGCTGGGCAAGGTCATCGTCTTTTGGGCACTTCGCGATGAACGAGGTCGGCAAATCGCTGGACCCGGCCCAGGTGACATCGAAGATGCCGACTTCGCCCATTGCCCCAAGAAACCCGTCGAGCGGTCGCGCTGATATCGACGATGCCGTTGCCTCGAAACCTGATGTGGCGAGCTGCGCGTTCAGCCAACTGACGTCGACCGCGTCGAGCGTGCTGGGTACCTCGTCGGTTGGCATCGTCGGGGTCTCTTCGTTGCTCATGGGTTGCCTTTCGGATTCAGCCGGCGTCGCCGGGTGTTGCTTCGATCCAACGAGAGATCGCGACGATCACGCAGCCCGGACGTTCGCTTTGGTCGAGCTCAATCGTGATGGTCATCTCGGTTTCGAGTCCACCCGCAATCTCGCGCACCGAGGTCAGTTCAACTCCAGCGCGAACGTTTGACCCCACAGGCACCGGGGCGGGAAATCGCACCTTGTTGACGCCGTAATTGATGCCCATTGCGAATCCACGGACCTCAACGACCCGAGGCAGGAAGTAGTTCGACAGCGACATCGTGAGATAGCCGTGGGCAATGGTTGCGCCGAACGGCCCAGATGCAGCGCGCTCAGGATCGACATGGATCCACTGGTCATCACCGGTCGCTGCAGCGAACTGGTCGATGCGGTTCTGGTCGATGGTCAACCATTCGGACCAGCCGAGGTGAGTGCCGGCGGCGGCTCGGACGGCATTGGGACCGTCGAGCGTCGTCGCCGCGGGCTTGGCGGATCTGTTGTCGGACATCGTCAGGCTCCGGTCCAGGATTTGGGTGTGGCGTTGAGCTCGTTCAGGACCTCGTCTGCCTGCGAGATGATGCGGTCGACCAGCTCGGCGCACGTGGGCAGATCGTCGATCACACCGACGACTTGACCGCTTGCCAACACGCCCGAGTTGGTGTTGCCATCAACGAGGCCAGCCTTGAGCAGCATTGGCGTGTTTGCGGCCATGACCATCTGCGGCCATGACAAGCCCATCGAGGTACGCATGGCGTTTCCTTCGCTCCACATATCGCCGATGCCAAGCCCGGTCATCGACCTGAACCGCAGTGCGTTCAGCGCGGCTCGCGGGAGCGCAGTGAGTCGCGCTCGGGCCCCTCCAGCTTCGAGCTGGTTGACGAGGTCAGTGCGCAGAACTCGATGAGGGACTCCGTCGACTTCGGTCGTTACCACGGTGTCGGTCACGCCGAAGTCCAGGTAGAAGTCTTTCACCGCTTGTGGAACCGACGAGTCAGACGTCAACAAGAACCGCGTGCCCATAGCGATCGCGTCGGCGCCCCATGCAAGAGCAGCGACAAGCCCACGCCCGTCGCGGAAACCGCCCGCTGCGATCACGGGCACTCGTCCGGCGACGGCTTCGACGACTTGAGGAAGCAAGATCGACGTCGGAACCGACCCGGTGTGACCGCCGCCTTCGCCGCCCTGCACGAGAACCGCGTCGACGCCCCAATCGAGCACCTTTTCGGCGTGGCGCTTGGCGCCGATCGAGGGGATCACGACCAGACCCGCTGACTGGAGTTCGTCGATCAAATCTTGTTTCGGTGCTTGGGCGAAGCTCGCTACCTTGACGCCTTGGTCGATCATGAGGGTGATGCGGTCATTGACATCGGCAGAGTCCGCACGCAGATTGACCCCAAAGGGCTTGTTGGTGTTGGCCTGTACCTCGGCGATCGAGCGGGCGAGCTGGTCATAGTCCATGGTGGCGCTTGCCAAGATGCCGAGCGCCCCGGCATTGGCGCTCGCCGACACAAGAGACGGTCCTGCGACCCAGCCCATACCGGTCTGCACGATTGGTGTGTCGACACCGACCAGCTCGCAGAATGAGGTGTGCAGGCGGGGGTGCATCAGTCGGCGACTTCGCGATAGCGAAGCTCATTCGGGTCGAGACGTTCGATGGCGACCATCTCGTCGTCGGTCGGCGCCCGTGACTCGCTGAGGTCATCAGCGACCGCAAGTTCGAAGCTGGTTGCCTGGTGGACATCGTCAATCGACACACCTGGGTGCAACGAACGCACACGCATGGTGTTGGTTGGTGTCTCAAAGTCGAGCACTGCAAGGTTGGTAACAACCCGGGGCAGATGATGATTGGCCTTGACCCAACCGCTGAGTTTGGCGGCACGGTCATAGCCAATGCCGCTCGCCATATCGACACTCTCGGCGAACACCCGGGTTGAGTGTTTCGGAATCCAAAAGCTCACTGCATGGTTGATCGTGTTGCCGGGCCCACCGCGTACCCCAAGCAGCTGTGCTTTGGGTTGGTTGTGCGGGCCGATGTTCGCGATGTTGGTGTTGCCGAAGCGGTCGATCTGGCTGGCGCCCATCATGACGTGGCGGCGCCCGCCCCATAGCGTGTCGAAGACCTGGCGGAACGGAATCCACCCCTCGACCGTTTTGTCGGTGCTACCGATCGGCAGGTCGCCGTCGACGAAGAACGCAACCCCGTCGGACACCATCAGATTTGGTTCGAACGTGGCTTTGGCGAGCCGTGCGCCAAGCATGGGCATGGTGCCCATACCTGATCCAAAGATCTCGCCGTTGCCGCGAAATGCTTCAGCGCAGGCGACAGCAACCACATCGGCTCGACGAGAGCTCGGCGCAGACGTAGAGGTTTCAGCGCTCACGGACGGCCTCCTGGTAGTCGGCTTCGCTTCCGGATAAGTACCGGTCGACAAAGGTCTGCCATTGTTCGGGGTCGCGGGCCGCGGTTGCGTACTCGGTTTGGAAGCTCTCGTCGCGGTCATAGTCAGGTTCGCAGCTCGTGAAATGCGCACCGTTCGGCGACTCGATGACGCCGTCGACCATCGAACGGTTGATGCGTAGCGTGTGGAAGGTGCCCTCGTCGAGCAGAGCCGAGGTCGGCACGACCCGTTCACATGACAGGTAACGGTGACCAGGTTCGGTTGCGTTGAGCCATAGGTCGTCGAAATAGATGTCGGGGCCGAGGAACTGGGCGTTACCCCGAGCATCGCTCCGGTTCATATGCACGAAGCAGGCATCGAGCCGAATCGCCGGAACCGCAAGTAGTTCTTCGGCGTCGTCGTAGGGCGATTGCACGAGTTTGAGATCGGGGTTGGTGTCCATTACGCCGCTACCCAGCCCGGCCCGAGTGGGAAGGAACGGCAGACGCACTGAGCCGGCGTAGAGACCCCATTGCAACATGCCTTCGTCGTACTCGACGACCTCGGGGATCGTCGCGCCCTGGCGGGCGGCTCGGAAGTGCGGTTCGAGCGGAATCGAATCGAGTGTGACGAAGCCGTATACGAGCTTGCGGACTCGGCCAGCGGCGCACAGCAACCCGACGTCGGGACCGCCGTAGGTCACAACGGTCAGGTCCGTGATGTCGCTGCGCAATACGGCCCGCACCAGGCTCATGGGCTTGCGTCGGCTTCCCCAACCGCCGATGCCGATCGTCATGCCTGACCGGAGGTTTGCGACTGCCTCGTCTGGGCTCATCACCTTGTCGGTTGGTGCGGTGCTCGTCGAGTCTGCGCTCATGAGTTCTCATCGTTTCCGTTGTTCGATGTTGTCTCTGATGTCGTTGTCCCTGGTGTCGTTGTCTCTGGTGTCGTTGTCTCTGATGCCGATGCGGCTGAAGCGGTATCAGCCTTGCTTGTTCCGGCGAAGTCATCTCGCAGCTCGTCGGCCACACCAGACAGGTTCAGTTCATAGGTGAAGCCCTGCTCGAACCGGTAGCTGCGTTTGACATCCCATAGGTCGATGCCGTTCAAACTCTCTTTGGCCGCACGAATCACGACCGGAGATTTTTCAGCGATCGAGTGCGCGACACGGAATGCCGCCGCTCGCAGCTCGGCGAGTGGGACGACTTCGAGCACGCTTCCCCATGCCATCAACTCGGCGGCGGTGGCGGTCTGTGACGTGTAGACCATCTGGCGCATCTTGTGCTGGGGGACCAAGCGAGCGAGGTGAGTAGCGGCACCCAATGCCCCGCGGTCGACCTCGGGCAAACCGAAGAAGGCATCGTCGCTGGCGACGATGATGTCGCTATTGCCAGCCAGACCGATGCCACCACCCACACAAAATCCATTGACCGCGGTGATCACCGGAACCGGACAGTCATAGACCGCGGCAAAGGCGGCGAAGCAGCCCTTGTTGGCTCCGATAAGCGCATCGAACCCGACAGTGTTTTGCATCTCTTTGATATCGACGCCAGCGTTGAAGCCGCGGCCCTCGGCGCGCAAGACGACGACGCGAACCTCGGCGTTTCGGCCCGCAGTCGTGATTTCGTCGGCGAGGCCGAACCATTCGGCGACAGTCAGCGCATTGACAGGCGGACAGTCCACGATGACTTCGGCAATGCCGTGCTCATCGATCGTCGTGGTGATTGGCACATGCCGACTGTAGTGAGCATCTGACGATGTGTCAGATGCAGTCGACCAACCGCTGACGAACCGGCATCGGCGCCGTGGCTGGTGAGCGACGTCCGCTCTAGCTCGGTGTTGGCGTTGGTGCAGCTGCTTGCCAGCTATCGACGGCGAACGTTCGAGCTTCGTCCGGCCATAGAGCACGCGAGAACAGCCAGCCTTGGCCCTGGTCGCATTCGATCGAAATGAGGAAATCGCGCTGTTGTTGCTGCTCGATTCCCTCGGCGATCACGCTCATGTGCAGGCTCTGCGCAAGGGCGCTGACGGCCTCGGTGATCAGCCGCCGCTCGGGCATGTACGCGGCATCGGTGACGAAGGACCGGTCGATTTTCAGCGTGGTGAAGTTGAATCGGTACAGATAGTTCATGGCCGAATAGCCGGTACCGAAATCGTCGATGGTGAGACCGACACCCAGGCCCGAGATCCGGGACAACTGGTCGGCGACGACACCCGAATCGTCGACCAGGGCAGATTCAGTGATCTCCATCCGCAACTGCACCGGGTCGACACCGTGTGTGGACAATATGGCCTCGACGGTCGAAGCGAAGCGGACAGACTTGAGTTGCAACGACGACACATTGACCGACACGAAGCCGATGGCACGCATCTCTGGGTCGCGCTGCCACTCCGCAATCTGGATGCAGGTCATATCGATGACTTGCGCGCCGAGTGCACCGATCAACCCGCATTCTTCGGCCACTGGAATGAAATCGGTTGGCGGGATTGGACCGAGGTGCGGATGGTTCCACCGCACAAGTGCTTCGAACCCGGCGACCCGTCCCGATCGCAGATCCACGATTGGCTGATACGCGATAGCGAGTTGGCGGTCATCGAGCGCAAGTCGAAGATCGTTCTCAAGCTGCAGGCGCGACATCGTTTGCAGACGCATCGAGTTGTCGAAGATCGCAATATCAGTCGTGGGCGAGGTCTTTGCTGAGTACATCGCGATGTCGGCATCGCGGATCAGATCTGTCGGCTGGGTCTGCACGCCACTCGCGTTCGCAATGCCGATGCTGGCGGACATGTGCAAGGTGTGTCCGTCCACAGAGAACGGGGCTTGCAGGTCTCGCTGCAGCTGTTCTGCGAGGTTCGCGGCCTGCGTCGCGCTGGGCACGAGCACACAGAACTCGTCACCACCGATGCGCGCACAGGTCGAGCCTGCGGGAGCGGCGGCTTGGATGCGCTCAGCGACGACCATGAGCAACCGATCGCCGACATGATGGCCAAGGCTGTCGTTGATGAGCTTGAAACCGTCGGCATCGAGGAACAACATCGCGTGGTCGAGATTGCCTTGGTCGTTCATCGTTTGCACCGCTCGTACCAGTGCCGCACGGTTGGGTAGACCGGTCAGCTCGTCATGGAACGCGCCGAACTCGAGGTCGGTGATCGAGCCCTCAAGTTGATGAGACATACGGTTGAATGCCCGGGCCAGGCGTCCGACCTCTGCTGGGCCGCGATCGCTTAGTTCGACGTCGAGATCTCCGCGTGAGATCGCTTCGGCAGCTGAGATGGTGCGGCTGATCGGACGAACCAACCAGCGAGACAGCAGCCACGTCACGCCAAATGCAGCGAGCAGCGCGAGCGCGGTGAGCCCAACTGCTTGGCGGCGACTGTCCGTAATGCTTCCGAGAAAATCATCTTCGGGGATGACCGTGACAATGAACCAGTCGATGCCGTCGCCAGATGAGTAGGGCGCGACTCGAACGAACGCGTTTCCGGCGTCACCGCTTGCCCGAACGCTTACCGGCTCGGACACGTCGAACAACGACATGCCGGGTAGATCCTCAAGAGCAAGCTGAATCAGCGGATTCTCAGCTGCCTGAACTGTCATTTGGGCCGGCTGGAACGTGCCTGGATTGTCTGGATCCTCGACTTCGCCCCAGACTGCATCGTCGGTCGACGTTGCGACCAGGCCACCCGTACTTTCGACAATAAATGCTTCGCCGGTGTCGCCAATCTCGAGGTCGGCGAGGAACTCGCTAATGCCGCCGAGGCTCACGCTCGATGTCGCAACGCCCAGCAGCTCATCGTCATCATCGACGATCGCGGTGCTGTTTGAAATGATCAAAAATTGCTCGGGGCCAAAGGACAGGAACGTCGGCGACCAGCGTGCGCCGCCCTGCGCATCGACCGCATCGGAGTACCAGCCCCTCGTAGTCGCGTCGTACGGACCATAGGGCTCGATGAACTCTCCGATTTCGCACTCGTCGTCGACGTAGTAGTCCTCGCCGGCCCACCGCATTGATGGGTCGACCTCTTCATCGATGATCGTGTAGATCAACCGATCGTCTTTTCGTTCGTATCCGACGTATTGTCCGGCGGCATCAGCGAACGCGAGGAACTTGAGCGAGGGAACATCCTGGATAGTGCGGCAGTGGAATCGTTGTTGGGATCGAAGGTCGCCCCCGTCGACTGCCCCCGACTGCACGCCGTTCTGTATTTGGCTGGTCACGACCGCAGCCTGAGCGAGGTATGCGTCGGTTTCGGCGGAGATCCGCTGGCCAATTTCGGCCTCGAGCTGGCTGGCGGTTTCGGTCACAGCCTGCTCGCCGAATCGGAGCGAAACCCAGTTGGTCGCCGCAACGGTGATGATGACGAGTCCGATAAACGAGGCCATGAGTGCCGTTCCGAAGTTCACGCCCTTCTTCGCCATCTCGCCCTTTCCAGCTTCCGGTACCGGCACGAAGAAAACACCGTAGGTAGTTGGTCGGCCGATTGCCGCCGTAAATGTTGGGAAATGTGGGTTCAACCACGGATTGTCACGAACGATGCAGGCCCGCGAGCCGTTGCTCTAGCCTCGACTCATGGCCGCAGATTGGCAGATGCAGGACAAGGTTGTGCTCGTCACGGGCGCAACGAAAGGCGTCGGTCGAGGTGTCGCTGACATGTTCGCCGAGGCCGGGGCGACGGTTGCCGTTGCGGCCCGCACCGAGGTCAAACTTCCCAACGGATGGTTGTTCGAGCCTGCGGACATCCGAGATGGCGATCAGGCTGCAGCGATGGTCGACCGTGTCGTCGAGCGCACCGGGCGCCTCGACGTGGTGATCAACAACGCTGGCGGTTCGCCGCCAGCCGACACGTCGACTGCCTCAGCCCGGTTCACGCAACGCATCGTTGAACTCAATTTGTTATCGGCGATCTATGTCGCCCAGCGTGCCAATCACCACATGCAACCTGAGCGGGGAGGGTTCGGTGGTTCGATTGTGAACATCGGCAGCATTACCGCCATGCGTCCGGCCCCAACGGTTGCCGCCTACGGCGCTGCAAAGGCCGGTCTGCTCAACTTCACCCAAACCGCCGGCCAGGAGTGGGCGCCGCATGTTCGGGTGAACACCGTTACCGCCGGATTGATCCGCACCGAACAGGCTGAGCTTCACTATGGCGATGCCGAGTCGATTGCTCGCATCGAAGCGAATATTCCAATGAAGCGAATGGCGCTTCCTGGCGACGTTGCCAACCTTTGTCTGTTTCTGGCATCGCCGATGGCGAGCTATCTGACCGGCGCAAACATCGTGCTCGACGGCGGCGGCGACATACCCCAGTTTCTGCGAATTTGATTGCGCTGCAACACTGGAGCGACGGCGACCCCAAGTGAGCTGTGCAATGCCACCTGATTTTGGGTTCGGCGCACCTTCCGCCGAGAACACCGACTCCGGATCCTGGGTTCCCGCGCGCCGATCGGCATGCCGTCAGGTGTTCTTCTGGAACTCGAATCGCACGCTTTACACCGATGGTTTCGCAGAGGCTCACTGGTTTTATGGCGCCTGTTTGGGTATCGCTGGGGGGCTACCCCTCAGCTTGCTCGACAATTGGCTCACGCGCCGGGGAGATATGACTGCGTCGGAACCGTAGATCGGCTCGTGCGATCTACCGAAAGACAGACCATTTCCACCGAAGAAGCGTGTTGACGCCTGCTCGTCCCAACGGCGGGCGACGGCCGTAGAGACCAACCGCCCCGGCTGCTACTTCAGGAGTCGGGTATCTATCTGCCGTGCTCAGCTGTTGGCGATGAACGGAAGCGACTCGTAGCGGCGCACAAACGGACCGGCGGCAAAGGTCCCAGCCGCCGCATCGACCGCAAAGTCCGGGAACCGGTCGAGTAACCGTTCGATGGCGATTGCGCCAGCGAGTCGAGCGGCGGCAGCCCCGAGACAATGGTGAGTCCCGTAGCCGAGTGCGAGTGATGTCTCGATGTTTCGGTGCACGTCGAGGTCTGCGGCATCGTCACCGAAGCGACGAGGGTCTCGATTGGCTGAGCCGTAGACGAGCATGACTTTGTCGCCCTCGGGGATCGTCACCTCGCCAATCTGGACGTCGCATGTCGTGGTGCGGCCAAGGTTCTGCACGGGCGACGTCAGCCGTAGCAGCTCATCGATCGACGATCGGATCAGCGTCGGGTCGTCGAGTAGTAACTGCCGTTGATCTCGTCGGTCCGTCAAGAGCTCGGCGGTACCGCCGAGCAGGCCGGTCATGGTGTCGTTGCCGCCGGTGACCATGGTGAAGATGAATCCAACGATCCACTGTGGCGACACGGGGTTGTCGGTCATCGAGACCAGGTCCGAGACCAGGTCGTCGCCGGGGTCGATTCGACGGCGCTCGATCAGCTGCTCTGAGTAGCTGAACAACCCGAGCGCGGCGTCGGTTGCGCTGGCGATATCAGCGTTCGCGTTCGCGGCCACGATGGCGCTGCTCCACCCGTCAAACTGTGAGCGATCGGCGTCGGGTACGCCAAGAAAGTGCGCAACGACGAAACTCGGCAGCGGCTTGAACAACAGATCGATGATGTCGCATGTGTCGACCATTTGGGCCAGACGTTCGTCGACGAACTCGACGATCGACGGCTCGATCGGAGCGACTGCACGCGGCGTCATCGGCCGGCTAACGAGTCGTCGCATGAGGGTGTGGTTTGGTGGATCCATCATGACGATCGGAGCGGTGCCGTCATCGAACATCATTCCCGAATCTCGATCAGGTGTCAGGCCCTGACCCGAGGCGAACCGTTCATGGTCACGAACCGCCGCAAAAACGTCATCGAAGCGAGTTAGTGCCCAGAACCGGCCGTACTCGGGGTGATCGATCCGATGCACCGGGTCGTTGTCGCGAAGCCACTGGTAACTCGACCAGGGGTCCCGCCATGTGTCGGTGCTGCGCAGTTGGTACCCGAGGTCGGTGCGGCTCATGCTCGTTGGTTCGAGACGCTGACGGTTTCGCCGGCCATGTACGAGCTGTAGTCACTCGCGAGGAACACGATCACGTTCGATACTTCCCAGGTTTCGGCCGCTCGACCAAATGCTTCTTTCGAGGTCAGCTCGGCCAGTAGCTCGTCAGTAGTGACTTTGGCCAGGTTGGCGTGCATGGCAATGCTCGGCGACACGGCATTGATGCGCACGCCTCGTGGTGCTGCTTCGATTGCCGCGCAACGGGTCAGCGCCATCACGCCTGCCTTGGCCGCGGCGTAGTGAGCCTGGCCTGCCTGAGCTCGCCAACCGAGAACCGACGCGTTGTTGACAATCACGCCTGAGCCTTGTGCATACATGCCTTCGAGCGCGGCTCGGGTGCAACGGAACGTGCCATTGAGGGTGACGTCGAGCACCCGCGACCACTGATCATCGGTCATCTCGTGCACCTCCGCGGTGCCGCCAAGCCCAGCATTGTTTACGAGCACATCAACGCCTCCCATTGCGTGGGTAGCGGCAACGAACATCGCTCGAACACTTGCATCGTCGGTCACGTCACACGGCACCGACGCAACGCCGAGCTCGTTGGCCGTAGCGCTCAGACGGCCCTCGTGACGGTCCGAGATCATGACTTGGGCGCCCTCTTCGACGCAACGTCGTGCGGTCATCGAACCAATGCCGCTTCCGGCAGCTGCAGTGATCAATATCCGCTTGCCAGCTAGCAGGTTGTGGCCTTCGACGTAGGTCGGGGGAGTGGGACTGGTCATCGGGGTTCCCTTGGCAGGCCGAGTACCCGTTCGCCGAGCACGTTGCGTTGGATCTCGTCTGAACCACCGTAGATCGTGTCCGAGCGGGTGAAGAGAAACAGCTTCTGTTCGAGGGTAAGCGGGTACGGGTCGTCGGCTTCGATCGTTGGGTCGTCGCCACGGGTCGTTACGCCGGCGGCTCCATCGAGATCGACCATCAGCTCGCCAAGGTCTCGATGCCACCGCCCCCAGAAGAGCTTCGAAATGCTGGCCTCGGGGCCCGGAACACCCGAAGCGGACATCGACCGTTGACCGTTGAGCTTCATCAACTGAAGCCCAGTCGCCGCTCCGGCCAGTCTTTGGCGGACGACGGGGTCGTCGAGCTGTCCATTGCGGCTGGCCTGGTTGATCGCGCTGTCAAGTTCCCGGGTAAAGCCGACCTGTTGGGCCAGCGTCGAGATGCCTCGCTCGAACGCGAGCAGACCCATGGCGACCTTCCAACCCTCACCAACCTCGCCCACGACCATGCTGTGTTCGGTACGCGCATCAGCGAAGAACGTCTCGTTGAACTCGCCGCCCCCGGTGGGCTGCACGATCGGGCGCACTTCGATACCTGGCTGATCCATCGGCACGAGCAGAAACGACAGACCGGCATGGCGTTGCGACCCGGGCTCGGTTCGAGCGATCACGAATGCCCAATGAGAAACGTGGGCAAGCGATGTCCACACCTTCTGGCCGTTGATAACCCATTCGTTGCCGTCACGTTCAGCGCGGGTCTTCACGTTTGCCAGGTCGCTGCCAGCATCGGGTTCGCTATAGCCCTGACACCAACGCTCGGTGCCATCAGCGATACCTGGAAGAAAACGTTCGCACTGTTCTGGGGTACCCCACTCGATCAAGGTGGGGGCTAACAGGTTTTCGCCCATGTGGTTGACCCGAGCGGGAGCGTCGGCGCGTGCGTACTCCTCTGCCCAGATGATCTGCTCGTCGACCGATGCACCTCGGCCGCCATGCTCAGTGGGCCAGCCAAGACCGATCCAGCCGGCTTGGCCAAGTTCGCGCTCCCAAGCAACCCGAATGTCGAAGCCGACTTCTTCGTCGCCTGGACCACCGCGGCCTCGCAGCGACGCGTAGTCGCCAATGACATGCGCGTCGAGCCACGCACGCACCTCGGATCGAAAAGCGGCGAGGTCGCTCACAGCAGGGGTTGGGCGGTCACGGTTTTGCTCATGCAGAACGATGCGGATATCAGACGGTGCCGGCAGATTCTTCGGCGGCCTTGACGGCCGCGGCTCGAGCTGCCATCTCTTTCATGATGGTGAACATGTCCAGCTCTTCATGCTTGATCGTGGTGCCGATGCGTTCGTGAATCGATGCAGGAGTCCACCGCTCATCGGTGAACATCGACCGAACTTCTTTCGGTTGGCTCCAGACGGAGATGCGCTTGCCGACGACGGTGTAGACCTGACCGGTGATCTCTTTTGACTGGTCTGACAAGAGGTAGACAGCCATTGGCGAAATGTCCTCAGGCTCTCCGGTCTCGGCAAGACCGCCGGGCACATTTGCGCTCATGCGAGTGTTGGCAACCGGGGCAATCACGTTTGATCGCACGCCGTATCGCTGCATCGCTACTGCCGTCGAGTAGTTCAGGCTGACAATGCCGCCCTTGGCTGACGCGTAGTTCGGTTGGGCGATCGAACCAAGAGCCCACACGCCGCTCGTGAAGGCGATCAGCGAGCCCCCACCGTCCTGCTTGCGCATGATGGCAGCCGCATTGCGGTACACGCTGAAGGTGCCCTTCAGGTGCACGCGGATGACCTCGTCCCACTCTTCCTCAGACATGTTGAAAAGCATGCGTTCGCGCAAATTGCCGGCCACACAAACTGCACCATCGATACGGCCGTAGGTGTCCATGGCCGCTTCGATGATGGCGTTGCCCCCAGCCATGCTTCCGACGTCGTTCGCGATGGCGATGGCCTCGCCGCCAGCGGCTTTGATTTCGGCGACGACGTCATCTGCAACATCTGAAGATGGTTCGCTGCCATCCATCTCGACGCCGTAGTCCGCAACGACGACTTTGGCACCGGCCTTGGCGGCGTCGATTGCGGTGGCGCGACCGATACCGCGACCGCCTCCGGTGACGGCGATCACTTTGTCTTCAAGAAATTGCACGGGGTCCCTTATGACTTTCTGACGATGCTTCAGAAACTGTACTGTTTCGTCATGCATCTGGCCGAAACCGCCGAACAGCAGGCTCTACGGGCCGAGCTTCGTACCTACTTTGAATGGCTACTCACGCCCGAACTCCGCGAGTCACTCGGCAATCCAGGAGAAAATGCCGAGGCGTTCCGCAAGGCCATCGCGCAGATCGGCTCCGACGGCTGGCTGGGCTTGGCCTGGCCTGAGGAATACGGCGGGCACGGACGACCAGCGACCGACCAATTCATTATGTTCGACGAGATCCAACGGGCCCATGCTCCGTTCCCGTTCGTCACCATCAACACTGTCGGTCCAGCACTTATGGCGTTGGGAACCGAAGATCAAAAACAGCGGTACCTCCCAGGCATGGTCGCCGGTCAGCTGAATTTCGCGATTGGCTACACCGAACCCGAAGCCGGAACTGACCTCGCCAGCCTGAGCACGAGCGCAGTCCGCGACGGCGACGAGTTCGTGATCAACGGATCCAAGGTCTACACCTCAGGCGCCAATCAGGCCGACTACGTGTGGCTCGCCTGCCGCACCGATCCCGACGCGGCCAAACACAAGGGCATCAGCATCGTCATCGTCCCGACCGATGCGCCCGGCTTTTCGTGGACGCCGATCGTCACGGTTGGTGACCACCAGACGACGAGCACCTACTACGCCGATGTGCGGGTGCCGGTCGACAATCTGGTCGGAGAGTTGCACGAGGGCTGGGGGCTAATCACCATGCAGCTGAACCACGAGCGTGTTGGTCTCGCGGCGCTGTCCGGACTGACCGAGCGCTTGTTCGACGATGTCGTGACATGGTGCCGAGACACGCCAGCTGGTGACGGCGAGAACACGATGATCGACTTGCCCTGGGTGCAGGCGGATATCGGACGATGCAAAGCCACACTCACCGCCATTCGTCTGATGACGTGGCAGCTGGTCAACGCCGTTGCTGACAACACACTCGGACCTGCCGAAGCGTCGAGCGTCAAGGTCTTTGGAACCGAGGGCGTCGTCGACGTGTATCGCACGCTGCAGGGCATTCTGGGGCCGGTCTCACATCTACGAGCGGGATCGCCGGGCGCATTTCTGCATGGTGAACTCGAACGCGCCAACCGGGCGGCACAGATCAATACTTTTGGCGGTGGTGTCAACGAGATCCAGCGCCAGCTTGTGGCCACTGCCGGTCTCGGACTTGCACGCAGTCGCTGACGTTCAGACCCGAACTCGCGCGCAGTATTGCGATGACGTGATTCAGATCCGCTGAAGCACCGTGCCGGTAGCGATTGCGCCGCCACAACACATCGTGATCAACGCGAACTCCTTGTCGCTGCGCTCGAGCTCATGGAGCGCTGTGGTGATCAAGCGTGCGCCGGTTGCGCCAACCGGGTGCCCAAGTGCGATGGCTCCACCGTTGATATTGACCTTGTTCATGAGGTCATCGTCGGACACGTTGTTGACCTGTGCCCACGACAACACGACCGATGCAAAGGCCTCGTTGATCTCGACAACATCGATGTCGTTGAGGGTCATACCCGCCATGGCGAGCACCTTGGCAGTGGCGTCGATCGGGCCGTCGAGGTGGAAGTACGGATCTGAGCCGACCAAGCATTGGGCGACGATCTTGGCTCGCGGTTTCAGCCCTTCGGCGTGAGCCCGAGCTTCGTCCATCCACAACACCGCAACGGAACCGTCTGTGATCTGCGAGCTGTTGCCTGCGGTGTGAATGCCATCGGGCATGACCGGTCGCAGGTTGGACAGAGACTGCATTGTTGATTCACGCAGGCCACCGTCACGGTCAACGGTGACCGTCTCGCCGTCGGCCAAGGTCACCTCGACGGGAATGATCTCGCGTTCGAATCGGCCTTCTTCGGTGGCGCGCATTGCCTTGTGCTGCGAGATCATGCCGAGCCAGTCGACGCGTTCACGAGTGATCCCGCGGTTGGTTGCGATTCGTTCAGCTGCGCCGAACTGATCAGGCATATCCCACGGAAACACGTCGGGCTTGGACCGGCCGTTAATGAAGGTGGTCTCGTCTGAGCGCGGAACGTTCGCGCCCAGCCAGACCTTGCTCATGTGTTCAACTCCGGTTGCGAGCCCAACCTCGATGGCGTCGGCAGCGATCAAGTTGTTGACCATGTGGTTTGCTTGTTGCGATGAGCCGCATTGGCAATCGATTGTTGTTGCGGCGACCTCATAGGGGAAACCTTGCGCGAGCCACGAAGTGCGGGTGATGTTGCTGGCCTGTTCACCGGCCTGGGTGACACAGCCGCCAACCATTTGATCCACCGTTTCAGGTGCGACGCCAGCTCGTTCGAGCACGCCTCGCTGCGCCTGGCCAAGCAGCAGAGCAGCGTGAACATCTGCAAACGGACCATTGCGCTTTTGGAGGGCGGTTCGGCCGGCTTCGACGATGACTGGGTTTCCCATTGACGGTCCTTTCAGAACCGCAACGATGTGCGGCCATGGGTGCTCGCCCCAAATCTAGGGCGCTGGCGTCAGTGGAGAGGTAGCCCGGGAGCTCAGCGCGCCGAATTGACAAACGGCCCGTTCGCTGCGATGTGTAGACAATGCGAAGCAAACGAGGCTACGGTTGTGTCGCAAACCTGACGCGTTGTCAGATCTACACCCTTGGGGGGACACATGAAGAAACTCATCACCATGCTCGCTGTCATGATGGCAGTCACGGTCGGCTTCGCTGGCGTAGCTTCAGCGCAGGCACCGACCGGCGAGATGGCGGTTTCAGGCGTTACCGAAGCAGGCTCACAGGACCTCGAAGTCACCGTTAGTGGCTTTACTCCTGGTCTTGCATTGTTCGTGCTTCCTTGCCCAATCGTCGCAGATCTCGCCAGCTTCGATGCAGGCACCTGTGACACTGGCAACCTGACACCTGTTGTCGCGGGCGACGATGGCAGTGCCACCGTGACCACCACGCAAGATGTTCCAGCCGAGGGCATGCTCCTCGTAGCGGGCGACGCTGCTCGAACTGAGTTCGCAATCGCAGTTGTGACTGTCGGCGGCGCTGCTGGTGGCAGCCACGCAGCGCTCGCAGACACTGGTGTTGACACCGGCGTTCTCGCTGTGATTGCAGGCACGATGATTGCTGGTGGCGCACTTGTCGTCGGCACCACCCGCCGCTACAGCTGATTCAGTCTGATTGCCGCTTGGCGGCGATCACTTCACTTTGTGAACCGGACCCGGGCGCCTATGCGTCCGGGTCCGGTCCCGTTTTCTGACACGGTTGAGCACGAGACACCTGTGGGAAGTGCAGACCAGTGATGGTGCTCAGAAGGGTCTGGTGCCAGCGATCTGCACCCGATGAACCTCGCGGAGAAACGCCTGATCGAACTCGGCTCGCTTGTGGTTCGTGCAGCGGTTGTCCCAGATGATTGTGTCGCCCTGAGTCCACTCGTGGTGGTAGTAGAGATGATCTTGGTCGGCGTGTTCGCGCAACTGCCCAATGATGTCGGCTTCTTCCTCGGGGCGATCCTCAAATCCTTCGAGCTTGTGCACGAACAGTGAGAAGTAGAGCGACTCGCGGCCGGTGTCGGGATGGCGTCGGATCAGTGGGTGGGGAAAGTCGGGAACGGTCTCCGCGGTGTACTTCTGGTTGTCCCCGGTAAAGCCGTGGCCCTTGCCGTCGCCCGCATAGGGGTTGATGCCGATGCCACGCACACCCTCGATGCGAGCCCGCAGCGCGGGATCGAGTTCTTCGAGAGCCAGATGCATGTTGGACCATGATGTGTTTCCACCAGCCGACACGGGTGGGACTTCGACGGCGTGGAGCAACGCACCTTTGAGCGGCACCGGCATGAACTGGAAGTCGGTGTGGAACGGCAGCGCCACTCGACTGCCCACACCGATGTCGTCACGGTTCGAAAGAACGGTAACGGCACCCTGATCGTCAGTGCCGAGGACTGGGATGTTGTCGGGAGCGACGTATTGGGGCCCAAACCAGGCCGCGATCTCAAGCAGCCGGGGATCGGGCATTGGCTGTTCCTTAACGACAAGCACGTGGTACCTGGTGAACGCGTCGACCAGGTTCCAGATGTCCTCACCGCTTGGGTCGCTCGTGAGATCACCACGGACGACGGCACCCAATGGACCGTCGAGTGGTTCGATGCTGATCCGGTTGGTGACGACAGCAGTCATGGTGATTGGGTCCTGTTGGTCGGGAACAGAGGGCAATGACAAGAGTGCATGACAAGAGAGTGCAATGAGATAGGTGCGAACTCAGTCGATGGCTTCGACGAAGCATCTCACAGTGCTGACAACGGCGTCGGCGACGATGCCAAGCGACTGCGGTGACGTCGCGCGTTCGGGCGTGTCCTGCGGCGTGTGGAAGTCAGCAGCGGCACCGCTAAAGGACAGCAACGGACTACCGAGCCGGTCGAGCGAGGTGGCTTCTCCCAACCAGTTCAGTGCCTCGAACTCGAGGCCTTGATAGGCGGGAAACAATGCCTGGGCCATGGGCGTGCCGGCATCTGGTCCCACGCTTGTTCGCGCCGAGCGGGTCCGCGCAAGCCACCTGGTGCCGTCTGGGAGTACGTCGAGAGCGGCAACTGAGGCACCGATATGAATTGTTCCGCGCGGCTTCCAGGTGGCATTTCGGACCCACTCGTCGATACCGAAGTGTCCGAGTTCGTGACCGGTCGATGCAACGACGACGAGCGGAATGTCGGCGAGCCGGTCTACGAGGTCGACCAGCACCGCGATTCCGGTGCCGCGTTCGCCAGCACATCCGAACCACCCGTTGAGTGGAGTGGTGATCAATACTGGCTGTCCGTCGACGTCGTTTCGGGCAACGACGTTCGTGGCGACCGCAGCAGCACGTTCGGCACGAAGCTGGGCCCGGATCTCGCCATTGCGCAAGCGATCGAGGTCCGCGGTGCCGACAAGAAACGTCGGTGTCTGTGACCCCGGTCCAATCAGGCGATTCACTGCAACGAGAGCGCCGTAGCGGTGCGTCGTTGCAAGAACGGCAGGTTTGCCCGGATGGTCGCGCGATGCTGCGGCGATCGCATCGTCGAGCAGAGTGGGAAAGCCGCCATAGACCGGATCGAACTCCACTACTGGGGCGGTGTCCGAGTTGATAGACCCATCAAATTCGTAGGGGACGGCAAGGTGGTCCACAGGCGAACCGTCAACCGTCAACGTCGACATGCCAAGCCATGCCTGATACGGCACCGGTTCGTGGCGGACCGAAAGCCCCTTTGCTGCGAGCAGATCTGATATCCATGAAATGGTTGCCGCGTCGGCTTCGCCCCCAGTGCGGTGGTTACCAAGCGCGAAGTACTGCTCGACGAGCGAGTACAGGTCGGGGCGCATCGTTTCGAAATGTAAAGTCCTGGCCGTCGTACTGTCAATCAGCTTGAGGTATGGACCAGCCGAGGTATCACCAGTCGTCGGGGTCGGGCGGCGAAAACCGACCGCTGGATGCCCTAGCCGAATGCCGCGTGTTCGTAGGTGAGTAGCCGCTGGTGTAAGTCGCGGACCTGGCTCGCGCGAGTGGGGTCGGCTGCGAGGTTGGTTAGCTCATGGGGATCCTCGCGGTGCTCGTACCACTCGTGCTCTTGATCTTCGAACGGAGCGTCCGCGGGTACCGACATCGGCTCGCGACCCACCGACCCATCACGACGAATGCCGCCGCCGGCCCCGTAGTACCGAGCAAATTTGGTCTCGCCGTCGTAGAACCCGCGCAGCGCGTACCGCACCTCGGCCAACTTGTCTGACTGCGCACTGTTCTGGCTAAACAACACGTGGTCTCGTACGGTCGCCGACGGATCGGCAAACACTGGACTCAGGTCGACTCCGGAGAGCGACGGTACGGCGCCGATGTCGACTCCAGCGGTTGCGCAAATCGTTGTCGCCAGGTCGACGTGGGTACCAAGCGCGTCGGTCGTTGTCCCGGCCGGGGTACCCGGTGCCTTGACAATCAACGGCACACCCATGACTTCGTCATAGACGCACGGCAGCTTGGCTCGCAGCCCGTGGCTGCCGCACGCGTCGCCGTGATCCGAGGTGTACACAATCGTGGTCTCGTCGTAGATGCCGAGTGCGTCGAGCGCCCCGAGAAGCCGGCTGAGCGATACATCGAGTTGCTCGTGGAGCCACGCGTAGTAGTCGAGGTATCGCAGCCATGAACGCTCATCGTTGAGGTCCATCGAACCAACGAAGTGTTCGTTGTTTCGGACGTACTGCCATGCGCTCTGGATCGCTGGCTTGGTGCTGAGGTCATCGCGGAAGTTGGCGGGCAACTCGTCGAAACGTTCCGGGTAGTCCTCAGAGAGCGGAGCAAGGTCGAGGTCGCCGAGCCGCAAGTTCTGGATGAACTCGAAGACCCTTCGATCCTCTTCGTGTTTGGCCTGGTACGACGGCTGGTCGATTGGGAAGTGCATGATGTCGTGCGGATTGACGAGCGCAACGGTCAGGCACCACGGGTCGCTTCGGCCAGCGTGCTGATCGAGCCACTCGACGGCATGGTCAACGATGATTGGATCGAAGTGCCGACCGGTCCAGGCATTACCGGTGAAGTGTTGATCGTTTCCTTGCCATCCGCTGTACCCGAATGTCTCAAGCTGCGGGAACTCGCTGTGGGTCAGGTGCCACTTGCCGACATAGCCCGCCTCGTAGCCCACGTCGCGCAGCAGGCTTCCGACCGTTGGAATCCGGGGGTCGAGTTCGACATGTGCGGGGAAGCTGACGTTGTTGACGACGCCATGTTCGGCGAGGTAGCTGCCCGTGTACAGACTGGCTCGTGATGGCGAGCACGGCGACGCATGGGTGAAATACTTCGTGAAGCTCATGCCGTCGTTGCGCAGCCGGTCGTGGCCCGGTAGCGATACCCGGTCGCCCATCCAGCCATTGCGTCGCTCTTCGTCTGAAACGATGAACAAGATGTTCGGGCGGCCGGTGCTCATAATCTGAGAGTAGAACGTTGCGTTTGCACCCGGGCAATGCGCAGGCCGACTGAGGTGTGTGGCGACACCGGCAACCACATGGACAGTTTGACGGGGGTTGACGTGATTGAAAGGCTGCCGGCCTATGGGTTCACCGACACCGCCGTCCGCCGGCACCCCCGACTCTGACCTTGATCAGGCTCGCCATGACCGCCTGCACAGCGGGCAGGCCTGGGACGACTTCTGCGACACGCTCAAGGCAGCTGGCCGGGTCGTGCTCAGCGAGACTCCCGATGGCAACGATGACGACCGCGTCGAGGGATTCAGATACCTGACCCGAATGATGCTGATGTCGTCCTTCCGAGCGATTGAACGTCAAGCCCCGACCGGGCCGCAGCGAATCGTGGTCATTCCACCGCCCCTCAAGGGCGGCATCGGTGTGCAGTCGCCCGACCAGGATCATGTCGTCCAGCCGGTCGATTCGGCCGTGTCGTATCGCATAACCGGCAGCCGCGGGACCGCCCCACATGTCCACATGTCGGCGTGGACGCCGCCGGTGCCGGAATGGGTCGGCGCCCGAAATCTCGGATCTATGGCAGCGGAGGTGCTCGATGAGTTCAACCCAAACTCTGCTGTTACACCGTTCACGGCCACGCTCGATGACTTCACCGACGACGATGGTGCTGTCGACTTCGTACTCTCGGTCGACGCGCGTGATGGCAATCACATGCCGATGGCACATGGCACCCGTGAACTCATGATGCGAGTTGTCTATGACGACCGTGCACATCAGGTCAAGCCGACGTTGACCATCGAGCCCATCGACGGCGTACATGAACCGGGGATTCCGTCGCCTGCAGATATGTCTGCACGGTTGGCAGTCGGAGCCCAGATGGTGCTCGGGATACAGGCTGACTACGCGCTGTGGACCCGCGACTTACGCACCCGTGAGAACCAACTTGAACTCACCAACGAGCACTACCGACGCATCGGAGGATCACCTGACGATCGCCACTTCGAGTTCGGCTACTGGCGGATTGCCGCAGGCCAAGCACTTGAGATCAGCTTCGTTCCGCCGCCCTGTCGGCAGTGGAACTTTCAGCTGTGCAACCACTGGATGGAGAACTTGGCGAATTACACGACCGGCGCCGGGTACCTGTCGTCAGAGACCGCGAGCATCGAAGCGGACGGTCGAGTCACCATCGTGATAGCCGCTCATTGGGACGGGCCGGGCAACCGGGTTGACCCGGGCGATCATGACCACGGCGTGATGGGCTTGCGGTTTGTCGAGCCAGCCGAGCCTCCGGTCATCACGACGCGTCTGATTTCTGTTTCGTGAGCCAGCCCCCGGCGTCGCTCTAGCGTCAGCCTGGTTGGCGCGGCGCTCGACAGTCAGGGCTGGGCTTCGGGTAGGACGCGACTGAAGTAGACCCGTTCATATCCGGCGTCAAATGCCCGGTGGGTCTCAACGAATCCGCGTCGTGGGTAGTACGCCAGGTTTTCGATCATCGTCACGTTCGTGTAGAGCCGCACCTCGCGGTACCCCGCCTGTTTGGCAGTGGTAGCGGCATGGTCAAGCAGCATCGTTCCGACCCCTGATCCGAGCTGATCCGGGTCGGCAGCGACGTTGTCGACATACCAATGGTCATCGACCGCCCACATCACGATCACGCCGATCACGCAGTCGTCGTCGACCGCGAGATGGGCACGTTGTTGTGCGATGAGGTCTTTGTAGTCGGCGAGCATCGGGGCCGCAAGCTTGCCCATCCGCTCGACGTAGGGCGAGTAGGCCCGCTCAACGCATCTCTCGATTGCCGTGCGGTCGTCGCTGTCCGCCAACCTGATCGATCGGGCCATCTGTCGATCGTAGGCAGTCCCAGTTGCTATCGGAGGTGCACACAAGCCGGACCAAGATGCAGACACGCACTCTGCGCATGCGGTCCCAAAACGCCGAAAGGCGGCACCCGGAGGTACCGCCTTTCGGACTCGGTCATCGTTGATCAGCTGCCATCGATGATCTCAGAGATCGAGACCAGACCACCTGCTTCGCCGGACGTGATGTCAAATTGCGCAAGTTGGAATGTGTCGCTGAGGTCTGGTTTGCCACCCGATGCGTACGGCACTCCCGGAAGCTCGAACTTGCCAAGATTGTCAAGCGCGGATTGCCATGTTTCTTGGGTCGGGTTTCTTCCAGCTGCCAATGCCAGGGTCTCGAAAATTCGCATGTTGCGGCAGTAGAGGTGTACCGACTTGTAGTACCGCTCTTCGCCGTCCGCATGGTCGTCGGGATCCTTGGTGGAGACATCGGGAGCAGTTGCGTAATACACGTCGCGGCATTCGGCCATCGACGGTGAGTCCCACTGTTGCTGGTCGGTGAGACTCGTGATGGTGATCGCGCCTTCGGCGTCGTCAGCGGTCGTTTCCTGGCCGAGGTTTTCGAGGCCGGTGCTCTCAAGCACCCACGTCTCAACATCGAGTCCTGCTGCCGCAATGCCGCGAAGGCCGCCCTGGGTGCTTCCGATCAGAAGCACCGTGTCGGCGCCGGTTGCTCGAATGTTCTCGGCCAGCACCTGCCAGCGGGCATCGGTCGCAACCGTGTCGCCCTGGGGGACGTCGTTGAGGGCCTCGAGTACCGGGGTAGCCCCGTATTGGGCCATGGTGTCAGCGGCGACGTCATAGATGTCTTCCTGCTCGATCGAACCGATGACCGCAATGCTGCGGCCCTCTAGACGGTCGGTCTCATCGAGCAGGTTCAGGAAGGCCCCAAGTCGACGTTCACGCAACGTGGCGGTGTCGGCCCATGGTGCTTTGGCGCTCTCGAGGCGTTCGAGTGTCTGCCGTCCGCCGATGAGGATCGTGTCGTTGATGTCGACGATGCAGTCGTTCGCTACTTCGGCCGGTCCGAGGAATCCACCAATGATGACGAAGGTCTCGACGTCTTTCGTGAGCGATGCACAGACTGCTTCGGCTTCGGTGCGGCCCAATGGGCTGTACTTCTCGTAGTAGGGAACGACGGTGCGTCCGTGAATGCCGCCTCGGGCATTGATGTCGTCGATGTAGGACTGGTAGACCCCGACCTGGTCACCCCAACCTTCAGGTGCCAATCCGAACTCTTTAAGGGCATCGAAGTCCAACATGGTGATACCGACATGCATCTCGGTCTCAGTCACGCCGCGAGCCGACGCAGTTAGGGGTTCGAGGTTCTCTTCGGGGTCGGGCTCAGGAGCTGCCTCGGCCTCAGATTCTTCCGGCTCACTGTCGGTGGTGTCGCTGTCGGTGGTGTCGCTGTCGGTGGTGTCGCTGTCGGTGGTGTCGCTGTCGGTGGTGTCGCTGTCGTCGGGTGCATCAGCCACGTCGGTCGACGACGCATTGTCCGATGTCTGGTCGCCGCTGTCGCTCCCACCGCATGCTGACGCGAACATGGCCAGCACCATGAGCAGCGCCAGCAGCGTGGATCGCCGGGTAGTGGTTGGTGTGGATGTCATGCAGGAACCCTCCAAATGTGCAAGAACAACTCGGCTGAACCCCTGACCAGCCGATGGCCGCGGCGAATCTGACGTCGCGTCAGATCAGGGTATACGCTTCGCTCCAGCTGTGTGAAGCAAGGGGGCTCATGGCTGAACGACAGGGGGACGGAACCGACAATTCGGCATCGTCCCAAGACGGTGTGGCATCGCTTGCAGCCGCCGTGCTCAACGAAGAAGCGTCGCGTCTTGACGATGCCGCGAACGAAAACGCATTCGTTGAGCTTGAGACCGAAGCCCTTCCGGGCGTCGGAGCCGAGGAACTAAGCCTGCGTGAGGGGCTAGCCAAAGGCGGCATGACCACGTTCATGATTCTGTTGGTGCTCAACAGTCTCGACGAGCTTGAACTTGCGGCGCTCAGCGTGCTCGCCCCCGACATCAGGGACTCGTTCGGTGTCAGCGACGGAGTCATCGTCTTCATTAGTTCGGCGTCGGCGTCGTTCTTTGTGCTGGGCGCCATGCCGATGGGATATCTGGCCGACCGGTATCGGCGATCTCCGATCATCGGGATCGCGTCGCTGGTCTTTGCCTTCTTCGTGTTTCTGTCTGGGCTTGCGGTCAACGCGTTCATGCTGTTCTGGACCCGTTTTGGTGTCGGCATCGCGAAATCCAACACGATCACCGTTCACTCGTCGCTGATTGCTGACACCTACCCGATCGGTGTTCGCGGGCGCATCGGGGCCCTCAACACCATGGTTGGTCGAGCGATCGGCGTTGCGAGCCCAGCGCTCGTGGGTGGCATCGCCGCACTGGCTGGCGGAACTGAAGGCTGGCGCTGGGCCTACTTGTTACTCGGCGTGCCAGTCGCCATCTTTGCCGTACTGGCCTTCAAGCTCCCCGAGCCGATACGCGGTCAGTGGGAAAAGAAAGACGTCCTCGGCGAAGCAATCGAAGACGAAGATCCCGCACCCGTCTCGGTCGAAGCTGCCTTCGAGCGGCTGTGGCGAATCAAGACGATGAAGACCGTCGTCGTTGCATTTGCCGCGATGGGCTTCGCGTTGTTCACCGCTCCGGTGCTCCGCAACTTGTTCCTCGAAGACCATTTTGGTTTGGACGCATTTGGTCGCGGCATTGTCGAGACCGTCAGCGGCGTCGGAATCATCGCAGCGGTGCCGTTTGTCGGCCGACGTTTCGATGCGGTGTATCGAGCCGACCCGTCACGTGCCCTCGCCCTGCTTGGTCTGATGTTGTTGCCGGTCGCCGTGCTCGTGCCGATCCAATACTTCATGCCCAACGTCTGGCTGTTTGCCGGTGTCGGCGTATTCGTGAACCTGCTCACCGGGTCGGCCTTCGCCATGGTTGGCCCGATCATCCAGGGCATCGTGCCGTATCGCCTCCGCGGACTGGGTACCGCGCTGTTGACGATGTACATCTTCTTCGTCGGCGCAACCGGAGGCGGTCTGCTTTCGGCCATGTTCAGTGACGTGTACGGACCGCGCGTCACCGTCGTGCTGTTGACGGTTCCAGCCATGCTCATTGGTTCGTTGATGATCTTGAACGGGGCGCGATTTATCAACCACGACTTGTCGATGGTCGTCGGTGAGCTGCGCGAAGAAGAAGCTGAGCACCGCCGACAACAACTGGACCCCGAGAGCGTTCCCGTTCTTCAGGTGAACGAAGTCGACTTCTCCTATGGGCACGTGCAGGTGCTGTTTGACGTCGGCTTCGAAGTGAGACGGGGCGAAGTTCTTGCCCTGCTTGGCACGAATGGGGCAGGCAAGTCGACGATTCTGAAAATCATCGCTGGCCTGGCGACTCCCGAGCGCGGGGTCGTCCGGCTGAACGGGCGCACGATCAGCTTTGTGTCTGCCGAGAAGCGCAACGCGATGGGCATACACATGCTTGCCGGTGGGGCCGGCGTGTTCCCAGACCTGAGCATCGGTGACAACATGGCGATGGCTGCGTACCCCTACCGAGCCGACAGCGATGAGAGTGCTCGCCGGTTGTCGGTGGCCTGGGAGCGTTTCCCGGAACTCGCCGGTCGTCAAGAGACCCGGGCTGGCGATTTGTCGGGCGGTCAGCAGCAGATGCTGGCGCTGGCAATGACGCTCATTCACGACCCCGAAATTGTGATCATCGACGAACTCTCACTGGGTCTCGCGCCGACGGTTGTGCAGCGACTGCTCACCATCGTCGAAGAGCTCAAAGCGCAGGGGACGACGATGATTATCGTCGAGCAGTCGCTGAACATTGCGCTCTCGATCGCGGACCGTGCCGTATTCCTTGAAAAGGGAAGGGTCAAGTTCGAAGGCGCTGCTGATGAGTTGCTTGAACAAGATGACCTTGTCCGGGCTGTGTTCCTCGGTTCAGAAGGAGGCTGACGTGCTCGACTTCAGCTTCGATTTCTTCTCGGTCAGCGGCACCTCTCAGTTGCTCTTCAACGGCATCGTCAACGGCATGGTGTTCGGCCTGCTGGCTATGGGCATTGTGCTGATCTACCGGTCGACCCGGGTGATCAACTTTGCCGTTGGCAACATGGGGCTGCCGGCGTCGGCGCTAATGGCGTTGATGGTCGTCAACTACGACTTCCCGTACTGGGTTGCTCTGATCATCGCGCTCGTTGTTGGAACGTTGCTCGGCGCGATCGTCGAACTCGTTGTTGTCAGGCGTTTGTTTCGTGCCCCGCGCGTGATCCTGCTCGTGGCAACCATCGGTGTCGCACAGCTGATGCAGGCAATCGTGTCTGCGCTACCCGACGTCAATCAGCAAGGACGTCCCCGGTATCCGGTGCCGATCGGGTCGAAATGGGATGACGTTGCGGGCCTGCGAATGTCTGGTCAACAGGTCACCATCCTGGTCGTCGTCCCCGCCGTCGCTGTCGTGCTTGGCTTCGTCATGGGGCGCACCACGTTTGGCAAGACGGTGCAAGCAAGCGCATCGAACGCTCCGCTGGCCCGTACGTCCGGTATCAGCCCGAAGTTTGTGTCGACAATGGTTTGGACAATCGGCGGGTTTCTTGCCACATTGTCGGCGATCCTGCTTGCTGGGCAACAAGGCGCGGTCGCTGGCTTCGCTTCACTCGGACCGAACACGCTTGCCCGAGCGCTCGCCGCGGCGGTAATCGCCGGCATGGTCTCATTCCCAAGAGCGCTTGTGTCGGGCGTACTTATCGGCGTGGTCCAATCGATTGTTCAGTTCAATTTTGTCGACACCGCTGGACTGTTTGACTTCCTGCTGTTTCTCGCCGTCGCTGTTGCCGTCTACCTGCAGGCGCGGTCCGACAAGGAGACGGCAACCTTCTCGTTCGCCCCGCAGTCGGTTCCGGTGCCGCCACGACTCGAGAACCTGTGGTGGGTACGGAACTTCGCCAGGCTGTGGCTCGGCGGTCTCGCGGCTGTCGCAGTCGTGTTGCCGATCCTGGTCAACACGCCGTCACGGCACATCGTGTACTCGACCATTCTCATCTACGCACTGTGCGCGCTATCGGTGACCGTCGTGACCGGCTGGTCCGGCCAGTTGTCCCTTGGGCAGATGGCGTTCGCCGGAATCGGAGCATTTGCAGCTGCTGCCTTCTTCCGGGCGGGTGTTCCGTATGTGGTATCGATGTTTGGTGGTGCGCTTGCCGGTGCGCTTGCGGCGGTGATCGTCGGCGTGGGAGCACTTCGGGTTCGGGGCTTGTTCCTGGCCGTTAGCACCTTCACCTTTGGCCTGGCGGCTAACCAGTATCTCTATCGAATCGACGTTTTCTCTGACGGCAATCGAGGCTCGGTCCCCTTTCAGCGAGGTGAGCTGTTTGGGATCAGCTTGGATACCGAACGCAACTACTACTGGTTTCTGCTCGGGTTGCTTGTCGTCTGCTTCTCGGCGGTCGGGCGTATGCGCCGGACCGGGGTCGGCCGCAGCATCATCGCGGTGCGCGACAACGCGGACACCGCAGCCGCGTACACCGTCAGTCCGACCCGTACTCGGCTCACCGGATTTGCGATCGCGGGCGCGATCGCCGGTGTCGGTGGCGCAGCACTCGGTGGTTTGCTCCAACAGGTCCCGCTGACGGGGCGGTTCTTCTTGCCGTTCGAATCGCTTGGCATCGTGTCGATGGCCGTCATCGGCGGACTCGGCACGGTTGTCGGACCACTACTCGGGTCGCTCTGGATCGAAGGTCTGCGCGGGTTCTTCCCCGACAACGAACTCGTACCCCTGTTCACCTCAAGTCTTGGCCTGTTGTTCCTGTTGCTCTACTTCCCGGGCGGGTTCGTGCAAATCGCCTACGCGGTGCGCGACGCCATCTTTCGGTTCGTCGACAACCGGCTACCAGAGTCAACGGTGGTCAGTCCAACCACTGCACCGACATCGCTGACCCGTCGCACCACAGTCGGCGAACGGACCCCCGCCACGCTCGAAACCCGCGATGTGCGCGTGTCATTCGGTGGAAACCTTGCCGTTGATGACGTCAGCATTGAGGTCCACGAATCTGAGACTGTCGGGTTGATCGGCACGAACGGGGCTGGCAAGACCACCCTGATGAACGCCATCGGCGGATTTGTGCAGTCGACGGGCCACGTGACGCTCATGGGAGAACGGGTCGATTCGTTGTCGTCGGCCCGTCGTGCCCGCAACGGACTCGGCCGCACATTTCAGGCGGCGACGCTGTTCCCCGAGCTGACCGTTCGCGAAACCGTCCAGGTGGCACTCGAAGCTCGCGGTCGCACTGGACTGCTATCGACGGCGCTGCTGCTTCCGCACGCGACCAAGGCCGAGCGAGTCAAACGGTCCGAAGCATCGGAACTGATCGACTTTCTGGGACTGGGTCGCTACGCGTCGAACTACGTGAGCGAACTCTCCACGGGAACTCGGCGCATTGTTGAGCTCGCTGGACTTCTCGCCCTCGATGCGCGTTTGCTCTGCCTGGACGAACCAACTGCCGGCGTTGCGCAGCGAGAATCCGAAGCGTTCGGGCCGCTGCTGACCCAAATACGGCAAGAACTCGATGCCAGCATCTTGATCATCGAGCATGACATGCCGATGATCATGGCCATTTCGGATCGGGTGTACTGCCTGGAACAGGGGGCGGTCATCGCAACCGGCGCCCCCGATGAGGTCCGTAACAATCCGCTCGTGATTGCCAGCTACCTCGGCACAGACGACCGAGCGATCGAGCGAAGCGACTCACGGCGCTGAAGAGTTCACATTGCAGCCAAAGCAGACGTCGGTCGGCCACCATCTTGGACAACCTGTGCAGCGAGCGCAGAACCGTGAGCCTGTGCACGTAAGGTCGCTGGCATGCGAGTCGCCATAGCGGGAATGGGATCAGCGCTCGGCACTGCCGTCGGGCTGGCGTTGTCAGCCGACGAGCGGGTCACCGCCATCGCCGGTTTCGACCTTGAACCGCCACGCCGCTGGATTCGCGATGCTGAGTTCAATTTCGTGCGCCCCCACGAAGCCAGCCGAGTCCGTCAGATTCTCGATGACTTTGCGCCGACGGTTGTCGTGCATGCCTGGGTGTTCGAGCCACGAGCTCGCTCCTCACCTGGCCAGGCGCTCTCGCGAACCGTCGCCGGAACCGAATCGCTGCTTAGTGCGGTCGAGGCATGTGGAACGGTGTCGCGCATCGTGGCGCGCTCATCGTCGGCCATCTATGGCACCCGCCGTGCTGGCGAAACGACCGCCGTGGGTATGGCCTTGCGGCCGACGACGACCTTTGGGCGCATGGCCTTGCGGGTTGAGCTCCGCGTCGAAGAGGCGGCCGCGGAGATCGACGCCGAACTGGTTGCGCTGAGGTTTGCTCCGATCATGGCCTCGCACTTGCCAAATCCGCTCGGGCGATATTTGCGGCTTCCTGCGGTGCCAGTTCCGCTGACGACTCGAACCGTTGGCGTGATCCACCTCGACGATGCTGCCGCCGTAACCGCGGCCGCGGTGCTTGCGGACCATGTCGGTCCGCTCAATGTGGTCGCTCCCGAGCCGATCACGTTGCTACAGGCCCTCACCATCGGACGGCGGATCGCCGTTCCGGTTCCGGCTGCTGCGATTCGCCTCGGGCGCCCGCTGCTGGACCTTGTTGCGAGTCCAGTTCCGGAACACCTGCTTGAACTCATGGCCCGCGGCGAAGCCGTTGCGCCGTCAGACTTGGCTGGCCTTGTAGGAGTCGAGCCGCAATTGACATCGACGGACGTCTTCACCGATCTCTACAACGTCGGCGAGCTGCTGGAACTTGATGAACTTTCGCCGCTGGCATCGGGAGCCCGCTGATGCCGCACGTGCATGCCGCCGATGGCACCAGCATTCACTATGACAACTTCGGCAGGACCGACGGTGAACCTCTGGTCATGATCATGGGTCTCGCCGTCGATCGTTGGGGCTGGGTGCGCCAGCGGGTCAGTCTCGGTCGCCGATTTCGCTGCATTGCTATCGACAATCGCGGCAGCGGTTTGAGCGATAAACCGGCCGGCCGCTACGACTTGGTCACCATGGTCGACGATGTGTGTGCGGTGCTCGATGCCGAAGGCATCGAGTCAGCTCATGTGATGGGGTATTCGCTAGGAGGGGTGATCAGCCAGGGGATGGGTGTCCTGCGTCCTGATCGGGTGCGGTCGCTCGTGCTGGCATCGACCGCCTGCCGGGTTCAGGCATGGCGCCACGATCTGATGTCTGAATGGGTCGAATTGCTCGAAACCGGCGGGGTATCGGCATTTGCCCGAGAGAACCTGCGTTGGATAGCGGCAGCTCGCTACGTGCGCTGGGTCGCTCCGATCGCGCCATTGTTCGCCCCGCTTATGGTCCGCGCTCCCAAACAAGGCGTCGCTGGCCAGATTGCGGTCATCACCGACATTGACGAGGCCATGACCGATCAGCTTGGTGAGATCACCGTGCCTACGTTGATCGTGGTCGGTAGCCAAGACATTCTCACTCCGGTTGCCGACAGCGAAGAGATCAAACACCGTATTCCGCACGCCACGCTCAAGGTGATCAGCGGCGCGGCGCACGGACTGGTCGTCACCCGGGCCTCAGCGTTCAACCGGGCGGTTTCGGACTTTCACACCGAGGTTCTGGCCACAAGCTGACCGTGCCTGGCAGTGCTGCTTGGCAGTGCTGCTTTGCAGTGCTAACTGGCAGTGCTAATTGATCGAGTTGGGCTCGCAGGGCTGTAGTTGCCGGACTACGAGGGCGCTTTCGAATCAGAGCTCCAGGTCGAGCTCGATTTGCAATGTTGACACGTTGTTCGTCTCGTCGGACTCGATAAGCACATTGTCGGGATCGGCGGTGAACTCGACCACGTAGGTGCCCGACGGCACCGATGTGATGTCGATCCATTGGTCAGCTAATGAGGGGCCGTAATAGTCGACGAAACCGGCGTTAATGCCCTGCTCATAGGCCGAACATCCCCATGGTTCGAGGTCCACGCGGATGGGAGCTTCGCTGACGAGGTCGTCGTCGACTGCGAGTACATCGGTCAGACAAAAACTGAGCTTCTCTGAACGGGCTACTTCGTTGCCTTCGAGGTCAAGAAGGCGGAGTTGTTCGAAGGCATCGAGGTGCACATGTTCGTGCTCTTCGTGATGGGTGAACGAGCCGGTCTTGACGTCGACGTGCGTGCCGGTGCCGGTGAGTAGCCGCTGATAGACGTCGGCCGAACTGAGGTCAGTGGTGACTGCCCCGCGGGTGACAATGAGCGGCCCTTCTCCGAGGTTTGCGGTGAGGGTCGCAATGCGAAGCAGCGTGCTTCCGGGAATGGTCTCACGGTCGAGATACCACTGGTCAGGGCCCGGATAGTCCTCGGCCAGCTCGCCGGTGATGCTGTCAGGAAGCTGACTCAGCGGCACCAGATCAGGCAGCAATACATCGGGGCATTCGTCAAGTGACGGGCAGGACCCAAACGAGAGGGGTACCAGCGAGGTCGACCCGGGACTGCCGCTGGCGTAGACGGTGACGGGTACTCGACGTTCGGATCCCTCGGCAGGTTCAAGTGACACGTTCACTTCGACCACCAGATCGGTGACACCGTCCGGAATCGCCAGTTCAACCCGACCGTCAGCGTCTGGGGTGAGCGTCTCGCGAACTGAGATGTTCTGGTCATGCACGATCACGGTGGCTTCGGGAGCGGCCGCATCGCGGTTCGACCAGACGAGATCTCGGTCGCGGTCATCAAAGACCACGACCGCAGCGCTCGATACATCGACAGCCTGTGGTTCGCGCACGGTGAGCGATCCTTCGCCGCAGGCAGTAAAGAGAAACAGCGCGCTGGCGCTGGCGACGATACGCGCCGTGCGACGCGAGCTCCGATGGGTCATATCAGCCGAGCGGTGCTCGGGCCCGGTCGACGAGGTGCGTGGCGGCGGCCCGTAGCGCAGTTGCGCCGGGCGATTCGGGTAGTGCGCTGAGCGACGACGCGGCTTTGTCGGCCCATCCCCGGGCGACATCGAGCGCGTCGGCGATACCGGGACTGGTGCGAACGAGAATAAGCGCGTCGTCGCGGGTCTCGGCGGTGAGGCCAGCTTCGATCAGTTCCCGAAGCTGGCGACCGTTCTCGGACCGCAGCGCCCGAAGTACCGGAAGCGTGAAGTTGCCTTCGAGAATGTCGTTGCCGGCCGGCTTGCCAAGTTGCTCGGTGGTCGCGACGACATCGAGAATGTCATCGACGACTTGGAACGCCATGCCATAGGAATGGCCGAATTCGGTGAGTGTGTCGACTAGCGGCTGGTCGAGCCCGCCGGTGATGGCACCAATACGGCAGGCACACGCAAGTAGCGAGGCGGTCTTGCCGCTGATCGCGGCGTCGTACTCTTCGGCGGTGCGGTCGAGGTTGTCGGTGTCTTGAAGCTCGCGGATTTGTCCGTCGCTGAGCTGCGCGATCGTCTCGCCAAGAAGGGCGGCCACGTCTGTTCCGAGCGCAGCAGCAATGATCGAAGACTGGGCAAGTAGGAAGTCGCCGGTGAGAATTGCGACGACGTTGCCCCATCGTTGGTTGGCGGCGGGCACGCTTCGACGGGTCGTGGCCTCGTCCATAACGTCGTCGTGGTAGAGCGAACCGAGATGCACTAACTCGACGGCGACGCCGCCCATGATCACGGCCTGGTCAGCGGGCCGTGCGCTCGTATGGGAAATGGCCGCTGAGGCAATCGCAAACCCGGGACGAACCCGCTTGCCGCCGGCACGGGCCAGATGCGAAGCCGAGTCGTTGAGCATGGCGAGGTCGCTCTTGCAGGCATCGAGCAGGGCTTGCTCGACGCGCGACAAGTCGTCTTCAAGTGTCGGAAGTACCCCGAGCGGGTTTACCGAAGCCATGCGTCGAACGATAGACCCAGATTTCTGAGGTCGCGGAGTCGGAGCCCGTGCGACGTGTGTGCCCTGCGACACGCAGCGGCTTGCAGAGTTCGGGAATGCCGGACGGCGAAGTGAGGTTGTCCCAGGCCTCTCGTTCGATTCTCCAGAATTCATCGCACTCGCCGGGGGCGAAACGTGGCCTGACACAGGCCATAGGTACACTCGCTAGACCTTCACGAAGGGCACAGGCATCACATGTTTGAAAGATTTACCGACCGGGCCCGCAGGGTCGTTGTGCTGGCGCAAGAAGAAGCGCGCTTGCTCAATCACAACTACATCGGCACCGAGCACATCCTGCTTGGATTGATCCATGAGGGCGAAGGAGTGGCCGCAAAGGCACTCGAGTCCCTCGGCATCTCACTCGATGCGGTGCGCAACCAGGTCGAAGAGATCATCGGCCAAGGCGGAACGTCTCCGAGTGGGCACATTCCGTTCACGCCGCGCGCCAAAAAGGTGCTCGAACTTTCATTGCGCGAAGCGCTCCAGCTCGGCCACAACTACATCGGCACCGAGCACATCTTGCTTGGGTTAATACGCGAGGGCGAGGGCGTCGCAGCCCAGGTTCTGGTCAAGTTGGGCGCCGACCTATCACGAGTACGCCAGCAGGTCATCCAGCTGCTGTCCGGCTACACCGGACCCGGCAATCCCGGCTCAGGAGAGGGCGGCGAAAAGGCGGGAGCCACCGCGGGTGGTGGCGGCGGCGAAACCGGTTCTGGCTCGCTGGTACTCGACCAGTTCGGCCGCAATCTCACTCAGCTCGCACGCGATAAGGAACTCGATCCGGTTATCGGCCGCAGCCGTGAAACCGAACGAGTTATGCAGATCCTCAGCCGACGGACCAAGAACAATCCAGTGCTCATCGGCGAGCCGGGCGTCGGTAAGACCGCCATTGTCGAGGGCCTGGCCCAAAAGATTGCCAGTGACAACGTGCCTGACACGATCAAAGGCAAGCAGCTGTACACCCTTGATCTGGGTGCACTCGTTGCCGGTAGCCGCTATCGCGGTGACTTCGAAGAACGCTTGAAGAAGGTTCTCAAAGAGATCAAGACCCGCGGTGACATCATCTTGTTCATCGACGAGATCCACACCCTCGTCGGCGCAGGTGCCGCCGAAGGCGCAATCGATGCCGCTTCGATCCTCAAGCCCATGCTTGCCCGTGGCGAACTGCAGACCATCGGCGCGACCACGCTTGATGAATACCGCAAGCACCTTGAGAAAGATGCTGCTCTGGAACGTCGTTTCCAGCCGATCAAGGTTGAGGAACCTTCGGTTGCCCACACGATCGAGATCCTCAAGGGTCTCCGTGACCGCTACGAAAGCCATCACCGAGTCACGATCACCGATCAAGCGCTTGTCGCAGCGGCGAATCTCGCCGACCGGTACATCGCTGACCGGCACCTTCCCGACAAGGCCATCGATCTCATTGATGAGGCCGGCTCGCGCTTGCGCATTAAGCGCATGGAAACACCGCCCGACTACAAAGAAGTCGAAGACGACATCGCGGCGGTGATCGAAGACAAAAAGACTGCGGTTGAAGAGCAGGACTTCGAAAAGGCCGGTTCGCTTCGTGACCGCGAGAAAGAACTGCTAGCCAAAAAGGCTGCACTCGAAGAAGAAATCAAGTCAAGCGGTGTTGACCTGTTTGACGAGGTCGACGAAGAAGCCGTGGCTGACGTGCTCTCGGTATGGACCGGTATCCCGGTCTACAAGTTGACCGAAGAAGAGACCGCGCGGTTGCTGCGTATGGAAGAAGAACTCCACAAGCGCATCATCGGCCAGGAAGAGGGCATCAAGGCCCTCGCTCGTGCGATCCGACGCACCCGTGCGGGTCTCAAAGACCCCAAGCGCCCGAGCGGTTCATTCATCTTCCTCGGCCCGTCCGGAGTTGGTAAAACCGAGCTGGCCAAGACGCTCGCCGAATTCTTGTTCGGCGACGAGTCTTCGCTGATCAGCCTCGACATGTCCGAATACATGGAGAAGCACACGGTCAGCCGGCTGGTGGGCTCACCTCCCGGCTATGTCGGGTACGACGAGGGTGGTCAGCTCACCGAAGCTGTCCGCCGCAAGCCGTTCTCGGTTGTGCTGTTCGACGAGGTCGAAAAAGCCCACCCCGACGTATTCAACACGTTGCTTCAGATTCTTGAAGAGGGCCGTCTAACCGATAGCCAGGGTCGAGCAGTCGACTTCCGCAACACCGTGTTGATTATGACGTCGAACCTCGGCACCCGCGACCTGCGTAAGGCCAATCTTGGCTTTACCAAAAACGACGAGGCCGTCAGCTACGAGCGCATGAAGGAAAAGGTCAACGACGCGCTGAAGGACCACTTCCGCCCTGAGTTCTTGAACCGCATCGACGACACGATCGTGTTCCACGAACCCACGCTCGACGAGATTGTGCAGATCGTGGATCTCATGATTGAACGGGTCCGCTCCCAGCTCGAAACCCAGGGCATGGGTCTGGAACTGACTGACAGCGCCAAACGGCATCTGGCGGAGAACGGCTATGACCCGCAGCTCGGTGCACGTCCATTGCGTCGGGCCATTCAACGCATGGTCGAGGACCCACTGTCTGAGTGCCTGCTCAACAAAGAATTTCGGGCAGGTCAGATGATCATCGTCGACACCGAAGACGATCCTGACCGTGCTGGTTCCAAGCGCATCATGTTCAGTAGCGTCGACGGCTTCGAGCCGCCGGTGCAGGAGATGGCTGCGG
>CALDYC010000008.1 GCA_937941245.1 uncultured Acidimicrobiales bacterium
CCCAAGGGCATCATGCTCTACGGACCGCCGGGTACCGGCAAGACGTTCGTCGTCAAGGCGCTCGCCCACGAGGCCGGAAGCGCCTTCTTTGCGGTCAAGGGCGCCGAGCTGCTCGACAAATACGTCGGCGAAAGCGAGCGCGCCGTTCGCACCGTGTTCCAACGCGCTCGCGATGCCGCGCCGTCAATCATCTTCTTCGACGAGTTCGACGCGCTCGCTCCGGTTCGCGGCAACTCACAAAGCTCGGTATCCGATCAGGTCGTAGCGGCGCTGCTCACCGAGATCGACGGCGTCTCCGATCGCGGCCGGGTGGCGGTGATTGCTGCCACCAACCGCAAAGACCTCATCGACAGCGCGCTGCTGCGCGCCGGGCGTTTCGAGAGCCACATCGAGCTCGGATTGCCCAAAACCGCGGCTCGCCATGCTCTGCTGAAGATCACCGACGTCAACTTGGCCGACAGCGTGGACCGCGAGCTCCTGGCTGAACGCACCGACGGACTGTCATTCGCTGACCTCACCGGCGTGTTGCGCGAAGCGGCGCTCGCGACCCTGCGCAGCGATGAGACCGCAACCGAGGTCGGTTGGGACGACCTCGAACAGGCACTGCTGCTGTTCGAGGATCGAAAGGGTGAACCGACCACGTAACGGCTGGTCGGGCCGCGGATACGGCAGCGACGTAGATGCGGCAGTGAATCCGATGCAGCACTGCGTCAGATGTAGCCAGCGTCAGATGCAGCGCAGTGTCAGATGCTGCGGCCAGTGTTGGCCCAGTACTCGTCCTTGAGTAGACGCTTGTAGAGCTTGCCAGTCGGGTGCCGGGGCAGCTCGTCACGGAAGTCCACGGTGCGGGGACACTTCACATCGGCAAGTTGTTCTCGACAAAAGCTGATCAGGGTGCGCGACAATGCTGCCGCTGCTTCGTCGTCGGCAGGCATGACGACTGGCTGCACCACCGCTTTCACCTCTTCACCAAAGTCGTCGTTTGGCACGCCAATCACCGCGACGTCATACACCTCAGGGTGCATGGTGAGCACGTTCTCAGCTTCTTGTGGATACACGTTCACCCCGCCGGTGATGATCATGTATGCCTTGCGGTCGGTCAAATACAGGAATCCGTCCTCATCGACTCGACCGACATCACCCAACGTGGACCAGCCGTTGGCCAGCCGAGACGACGCGGTCTTCTCTTCGTCGTTGTGGTACGCAAATTCGCCACCTTCTCCGAAGTAAATGGTTCCCGCTTCGCCGACGGGCACCTCGTTGCCGTCGTCGTCAACAATATGAAGCTCACCAATGAGGGGTTGTCCTACCGTCCCGGGGTGGGCAAGCCAGTCTTCGCTTCCGACATAGCAAAACCCGTTGCCTTCGGTGCCGGCGTAGTACTCATGGAGCACCGGCCCCCACCAGTCGATCATCTTGTGTTTCACCTCGACGGGACACGGCGCGGCGGCGTGCACGGCTGCACCGAGCGTCGATACGTCGTAGCCGTTGCGCACCTCGTCATCGAGCTTCAGCATGCGAACAAACATCGTTGGCACCCACTGGCTCGTGGTCACCTTGTACTTCTCGATTGCCGCGAGCGCTTCTTCGGCGTCGAAGCGTTCCATGACGACGACCGTCCCGCCGACACGTTGATTCGACATGCAGAAACGCAATGGAGCCGCGTGATACAGCGGTGCGGGCGACAGGTACACCGCATCGGCGTTGACCCCAAACAGCCCGGTCACCAACAGCAGCAGTCCGGGCGCGGTCCCCAGCGGATCCTCGGGCATCGGGACCTTGATGCCCTTCGGGCGGCCCGTCGTACCCGATGAATACAACATGTCTGCCGCTTCGGTTCGGGCTTCGAGCGGCGCAGCTGGCTGAGAAGCGATTGCATCCTCGAACGACTCGTGGCCGACAATGGCCCCACCGACGCTCAGACGCATTTTCACCTCAGGCGTCGAGTCGATGACGTCGACGGCCATCTCGCTCAGGTATGGCGAGGTGATCAACGCCTGCGCGCCGCAGTCGTTGATGATGTAGGCAACTTCTTCTGATGTCAGGCGAGAACTGATCGCCGTGTAATACAGGCCCGCGTAGTGCGCGCCCCATGCAATGGGTAGGAACTCGGCGCGATTCTCTAAACAGAACGCGACATGGTCGCCGCGTTGCAAACCTGCAGCACGAAAGAGCTGCGACAACCGATTCGCCATGTCATCAAGTTCGCGATAGGTGACGACCTCACCGGTCGCCGCCATGACGATCGCAGCATGGTCGGGCCGTTGGGCAGCAACGGCTCCGGGGTAGAAGGTCGCCGTATCTGTCATTTCGGTCATCGCTCCAACCTAGTTCGACACGACAGATGAGTTGGTGGTGAGTTGGGAGCCGGTCGTTAGATTCTCGGGCATGACTTTGCTTGATCAGATCAGCACAATGCTCGGCGACGCCGACGCCCTCGGGTCTCTCGGTGCAGCCGCTGGCACCACATCCGACGAGAGCCGCTCACTTCTGAGCGCCAGCATTCCCGCCGTTGCAGCCGGGTTGAGCCGACAGGCCGCTGAACCCGCTGGCCTGGGCGCGGTGACTGGTCTGCTCGGTGCAGACAAGGGCGCATTCGCCCAAGCAGCGGGCTCGTTCTTCAGCGCTGGCGACCGTTCAGGCGGCGCCTCGTCGTTGGTCGGGTCGATCTTCGGTTCGAGCCGTAGCGCCGTCGAATCGGCAATCAGCTCCACAACTGATCTGTCCCTTTCGCACGTGACTCGCTTCCTCCCCATGGTGGCGCCCGTCGTTCTCAGCGCCATCGGCACCGCCCGTGCCGATAACGGTCTCGATGACGAAGCCTTCACGGCATTGCTGCAGTCCGAAGCTGACCTCGCTGATCCGGCCGTCGCGCAGGCACTCGGACAGGTATCTGACGAGGATCGGAATACGTTCACCGAGGGATTGACCTCGCTCAAAGCCGCAGGTGGCCTGACCTCTCTCATTCCTGAAGCCAGCTCAGTGCCCACGGCAGCTACCGCGGCGGTTGCCGCCACCGGCACCGGGGTCGCTGTAGCAAGCGGTGCCGCATCGACCGGTGCACGGTCAACCGGTGGGTCGCCGACCGAGATCGGTATCTCGCGTGACAATGACAAGGGCGGCGTGGCGTGGCTTCTGCCCGCGCTCGCTGCGTTCCTCATGTTGATTCTTGGCCTGGTGCTTTGGCAGTGCGCAGACAATGGCGGTGACGTAGCCGACCAGGCTCCCGCTGAAGACGTTTCTGCTGAACCGGTCGCCGTTGCTGAACCAACCGCAGTGCCCACAGCGGTGCCAACACCCGAGCCCACGCCGATACCTACAGCTGCACCAACCGCCGAGCCGACCGCCGAACCAGTCGCCTTAACCATTGGAGAGATCGCGGGCGGCACGGCTGACCTTTCGACGCTGACCGGGATCGTGACTGACCTCGGTCTAGCCGGCACGCTGAGCGACCCCGACGCTGGCCCGTTCACAGTGTTCGCCCCAACGAACACCGCGTTCTTCAGCGCCGCCGATCTACTCGGCCGGCTCGACGAAGATCAAGTGGCAAGCACCGTTGGCTTCCATGTTGTGCCCGGAATCGTGACCTCTGATCAGGTGGTCCCAGGTGCCGAATTCGAAACGCTTACTGGCGAGATTCTGACCGTTGGAGCCGACGGCACGCTTCCGGGCGGGGCCTCGGTACTCACCGCTGATATCGAAGCATCGAACGGCATCGTCCACATCGTCGAGGGCGTGCTCATCCCTCGCTCAATCAGCCGGAGCCGAGCAACCAGCGACATCAACGAACTTTTTGCACTTGAGCCAATCCAGTTCGCAGTCAGCAGCGCGGAGATCCTGCCCGAGTCAGTCGCCACGCTCGATCAAGCAGTCGTCACCCTGACAAGCCTGCCCGACGGCACGCTCTTCGAGGTACAGGGGCACACCGACAGCGACGGCGGAGCAGACTTCAATCAGACACTCAGTGAATCTCGTGCGGCTTCGGTCGTTGCATATCTCACGGCCAATGGGGTCAATCCAGACATGTTGACTGCTCGGGGCTACGGCGAGACGGCCCTCAAGGTCGACCCTGAGCTATCCCCTGCTGACAAAGCGCAAAACCGGCGCATCGAGTTTGTCGACATCACCTGATCTGGTTCTCGGCGTCGGCGGCCGCGACGGCCGCTGACGCCCGAGACTCGGTTTGCCCCGTTGCCCTACAACAGGCTCAGCACTGCAGCCCATCCACCGCTGGTCGGTGGTGCACTGATGTGGGGTGCACTGATGTGGTCAGCAAGTGCGACAGCACGCGGGGCGATGCTCACACACCGAGAGCACGGCGCAGATCCCGTGCCTGGGCAAATGCTCGGTCGATTCGCATTTCCATCGCGTCAAGGTCTGCGGTCGTCCGAGCTTCGGCCAGTGTCTTCGGGACTGATTTGGCGAAGGTAGCGAGGCCGTTCCATGACGTCTGCGTCGCGTTGCTTCGACGAGCGGCGTTCGCCATCGACTTCAGTTCAGGTACGAGCGCGCCACCGCGTGCAGATAACGCTTCTCGCCGTGTAACGAAAGCCGCTACACGATCACTGCGTTCGCGGCGAGCCTTGACAAACCTGAGGACTTGCCAGATGACGAAGACCACTGACAACGCGCACACGGCGAGCACCACGGATATCCATACATTGCGCTTCGGCGGTTCGAGTCCCTGTGTTTGGAGTACGTCAACGAATGCTCCCACCGACGCGTGCACGGTCGACCGTTCGGCCGCAACAGTCATTGCTTCAGCAAGTTGGTCGATCGACGCATCGGCGCTCGCAGCTTCGAACTGCGACCCGTTGGCCCGATATGACAACGCTGTTCCCCCGAACGCGTCTGTCAGAGACCTGGCATCGATCAGATCGCTCTCGGCATCGACGATCACGACGCGCAACCGGGTTCCGACCACGTCAGCACGCTCGGATGCGGCAAGAACTGCACCGAGATCGACCAGTTCGGCGTCGCCGTCACGAAGATCGGCGATGCGCCCATTTCCCGAGTCGAGTGCCTGTCGGACCTCGTCAGCAAGCTGATGGCTGCCACAGCCGACGAGCAACGCTGCGGCTAGCAAGGCTGCGGCTAGCGACACTGCGGCTAGCAAACCTGCGGCGAACCGCCCAAAAAACGCCGGCCGAACCGACTGGCGTTTCACCGTCACGCCCGCCCGAGCGCTCGGTCGATGCGAAGAAGAATCGTGCGTCGATCTGAACCGCGGTCCTTGGGCGGCCGATAGCGCTGCGCGTATCGGTGCTCGGCGTCGCGGTTGACGTCCGGATCGGCTGAGACCGTGGCCAGGCCATGCAGGGTCAGCCATCGACCCCCGTCAACCTGCGCAACCGCTGCTTCGACCTCGCCATGCTGCTCGATCAAACGCACCTTCTTCGATGCCGAGAACGTGATGACCCGCACCGTTTGGTCCTCGGGCTCGAATGTGAATCCGACCGGCGTCACATGCAACCCGTGACCGGGGACGACGAGCGAGAGTGTCGCGAGATGGCGTTCGGACAGAAAGGTCCGCACTGCCGAGTCGAAACTCGCCGGGTTCATCGCCACCGTGCGAGGGTAGCCGAGCGCTACCGAGGTAGATTCGGATTGCTCCGCTGTCAACCGATGTTTCTGACGATGCCACTCTTCTCTCGCACCCCCGACTTCCGAACTCAGTTCAGCAAGAATGAAGTTGTTCGGGCAACAGTCGACCTGCCCGGCGTGCCTTCTGGGTCCTTGGGCAAGGTCAAGATGATCAATGGATTCGACTGGGTCCGGTATTGGGTCTTCTTTGACAACGGTGTCGACATGGGCCAGCTCGACGCCAACGATCTTGTCCGTCCCGAACATTGGGTCCAGTTCTTCGAAGAGAAGCAGGCAGCCGAACAAGCTGCCGCTGCAGCAGCCGAAGCAGCCAATTCCGCTGCTGATTCCGCTGGCGGGGCCGGCGCAACCGACACTGCTGCCGATGGCGATGATCCATTGGCCAAACTGAGAGCCTTGATTCCGCCTCATCTGATCGAGCGGTCTAAGGCTGCTCGCGAGCGCCTCGGCGCCTGACCTTCGTGCACAAGCGAGCTCCGCACAGTTCGCTTCAGACGCGACGCGGCTATCGACGCGTATCTCAGCTTCTGATCGCAGCCATTGTGGCTATCGCTGTCGGCGCAGCTTCGGTGCCGTTAGCCGGAGCCCACGCTGAGCTGCTACAGGCCTCGCCCCGGCGAGGAGCGACCGTCGGCGGCTCGTTCCATCAGATCATCCTGCAATTCGGCGCGCTCGACCTCAACGCCGATCACGATGTCCGACTCTTTGACCCGGCTGGCAATGAGATCGGATCTCCAGCGGTGCGCGAGGACAACCGGATCGTCATTCCGATCGAACCACTCGACGTCCCTGGCGTCTATCGAGTGACCTTTGATGTTCTTGGTACCGATGGTGATCAAACGCAGGGGGACTTCGGGTTCCGATTCGAGCCCGGAGCGGCTGAACCCGAACCGATCACAATCGGCTTGCCTGCCGACGAGGGACTTGACTTCGTCGCCCTCGCTCTCGCCGTAGCCTTTGCAGCCGTTGCAGCTTTCTTTGTACAGCGAGTATGGACCGCCGTCCGTGATCATCGAGCTGCGCGCCGTGACCCCGACGTAGACCCAGGTGGCTGAGCTGCCGCTGCTTCAGCGGCTACCCAAGACCGGAAATCCCGACGACATCCTCGACGGGTTCTACGACTGGCTCGAAGCAACCGGCATCGAGCCCTACGAGGCCCAAGAAGAAGCGGTCCTCGAACTGCTCGGTGGCAACAACGTCATCCTGGCGACCCCGACCGGTTCGGGGAAGTCGCTTGTGGCCACTGCCGCCCACTTTGCCGCGCTAGCCGCCGGTCGGCGCAGCGTGTACACCGCACCGATCAAGGCACTCGTCAGCGAGAAGTTCTTTGCCCTTTGTCGCGATTTCGGCACCGAAGCCGTTGGCATGATCACCGGTGACGGTTCGGTCAACCCGGGCGCTCCGATCATCTGTTGCACCGCTGAGATTTTGGCCAATATGGCGTTACGTAGTGGCGCAGACTCTGATGTCGATGTCGTCATCATGGACGAGTTCCACTACTACAGCGATCGCCAACGCGGCTGGGCATGGCAGGTTCCGCTGCTTGAGCTGCCCAACGTGCAATTTCTACTGATGTCAGCCACGCTCGGCGATACCAGCTTTTTTGAGACCGACCTCGCTGAACGCACCAGTCGACCGGTCAGCTTGGTCAGCTCAACGATTCGGCCAGTACCGCTGCACTACCAGTGGCGAGAAACCACGTTGCTCGAGTCGGTCGAAGAACTCCTCGAGATCGAACGGGCGCCGATCTATGTCGTCTACTTCACTCAACGCGAAGCAACCGAAGCAGCTCAGAACTTCATGAGCACCAATGTGTTGACCAAGGACCAAAAGGAAGAACTCAAGGCCGAGTTGGGTGGTTTCAGGTTCGATAGCCCGATCGGCAAGGACCTGAAGCGGTTCATTGGCCACGGCATCGGTGTGCACCACGCTGGCCTACTTCCCAAGTATCGATTGCTCATCGAGAGGCTGGCCCAAAAGGGCCTGCTCAAGATCATCTGCGGCACGGACACGCTCGGCGTGGGCGTCAATGTGCCGATCAGATCGGTTCTGCTCTCGCAGCTGTGCAAGTACGACGGGTCAAACACCCGCACGCTCAAAGTACGCGAATTTCAACAGATCGCAGGACGAGCTGGACGCAAGGGATTTGACACCGCCGGTGATGTCTGGGCCCAGGCGCCGGCGCATGTCGTTGAAAATCTCAAGGCCGAACGCAAGGCCGAGAACGACCCGAAAAAGCGCAAGAAGCTCGTCAAAAAGAAGCCACCTGAACGCGGCTTCGTCCACTGGAACGAGGACACCTTCACCAAGCTCATCAACGGAGCGCCGGAGGCCCTCGATTCTCGATTTGTCGTCAGTCACCACATGGTGATGAGCCTGCTTGATCGTCCCGGCGACGGATGTGCGGCCACCCGCAAACTGTTGCTGCACAATCACGAGCCTCGCAAACGACAGCGCCAACACGCCCGCCGGGCGATCAGCATCTATCGGTCACTACGCGATGCGGGCGTGGTTGAGCAGCTAGCCGAACCTGATGACCTCGATCGTCGAGTTCGGGTCACGTTCGATTTGCAAGACGACTTCGCGCTCACACAGCCGCTGTCGTTGTTCGCCGTCGAAGCGATCGACGCGTTGGACCGTGACGACCCGGTCTATGCCAACGATGTCCTCAGCGTCGTCGAGGCCGTCATCGAATCTCCCCGTGTGGTCGTCGCTGCTCAGCTCAACCGCATGCGCTCCGACCTCATCGGTGAACTCAAGCGCGATGGCGTCGAGTACGACGAACGCATGGAGAAGCTCGACCAGCTCGAGCCACCCAAACCGCTGGCTGACTTCCTGTACCCAGCCTTTGACATCTTCCGAAACAACCATCCATGGGTCGGCTACGACAATGTGGAGCCCAAGTTGATTGCTCGAGAACTGTGGGAACAAGCCATGACATTTGGCGAGTACGTCAACCACTACGGGCTCAAACGGTCAGAAGGCGTGCTGCTGCGCTACCTCGGCGACGCGTACAAAGGCCTGGTCCAAAACGTCCCGGAAGATGCCAAGACCGACGACGTCTACGAACTCACCGAATGGCTGGGCGAAGTCGTCCGCCAGGTCGACTCAAGCCTGCTCGACGAATGGGAACGGCTCACCAATCCTGATGAGCCAGAACCCGATGTTGTTCCCGAACGGCGCAATGTCACAACCAACGAGCGGGCGTTCAAAGCCATGGTGCGCAACTTGGCGTTTCGGTGGATCACCCAGTTCGCTCGTCGGCGGTGGTCAGACCTTGCCGACGCTGGACAGTTGAGTTTCGACGATCTCCTCGCACGCGGCGCCGAGTACTTCGATGCCCACGAATCGGTCGACGACAGCCCTGCAGCGCGAGGACCGCAGTACTTCGAATTCGATGCCGCTACCGGCAAAGTCGTCCAGACCATCGTCGACCCGTCCGGCTGGCTCGAGTGGAAGATCACCGCTCAGGTCGATTTCGATGCATCGATCGAAGCTGGACATGCGGTGATGGAACTGGTCGACATCGCTCGTATCTGAGTCAATCCTGCTGATCAGCGATGCGCTGCAGTATTTCGCGGTCGAGTTTGACCTCGAAGGGCACGCTTCTCAGACCTGCCTCAGATGCCGTAACGCCATACTCGTCAAGAACCGTCGGCATCCATGAGTACCACTGTCCTGGAATCTCAGGCTGAAGCACCGAAAACACGCTCTGCGTCATCGAAGCTACCGATTCGTGCCTCCATGGGTTGCCCTGGTTTATCGACGTGCTGTAGCCACGGCCAGTTCGTAAGGTCAGGAGCGACCCGTCGTCGAGGACAGCGCATTCTTCGAAGTCGAACGAGAGCCTGCGTTCGTCTTCTTCGACCAGGGCACACCTCACGTGTATGGCTACGACGTGGCGATCAGCCCGCGCTCGTCGGTCCGCCGCCGATTGGTTTGCCCACGGCGACGCAGCCACAGGGTCCGCGGGATGGAGGCTGTGTCGCAGCGTGAACGGTGTACATGCGTTGTCAGATCGGGGCACTGCACCATCTTGGTCGATGCCGGCCAGCCACCGCCTACCTCACGGATCGTGGGTGCTCCCACCAAGCCGTCTACTTGGGCGGCTAACTTATGGAGGTGAACATTCTCGTCACATATCGCAGTCGCACCGGGAACACCGAACGCGCTGCCGAGTTCATCGGTGGAGCATTCGCCGAGCTGGGCCATGACACGCTTGTTCGCCCGTTTGACGGGCTCGACTTCGCCGAAGTTTCAGCCGCTGACATCGTCTGTGTCGGCACCTGGGTCGATGGTCTGATTCTTTTCGGGCACCGACCTGGCGACACCGGCAAGCTCCGCGAGATCCCCATGCTCTGGAACAAACCGACTGCAGCCTTTATGACCTATGCCTTTCACCCTGGCAACTGCATTGACCTGTTCGCTGACTGGCTCGAGTCCGAACTCGGCGCCAACGTCATCGCCGGCGAGGCGATGCGTGCTCGCGACGTCGAAGCGCTAGCCCTCGGATTCGCCGAAGATGTCGTCAGCCGCGTGACCGTCACTGCCTGACAGCCAACCCGGTACCGCTAGCTGAACGCAGCCAGGCGTTCGGCGGCCTGATCCAACACGGCGTCGCTCTTGCAGAACGCGAAGCGCACCAGATGCCGACCTTCGGGTTCAGTGTCGTAGAAGACCACCGACGGAATGGCCACAAGTCCAGCCCGTTCAGGAAGAGCCAGACAAAATGCGCGACCGTCATCGGTTCCGAGCGGTCTGATGTCAACCGTCGTGAAGTACGTGCCCTGACTCGCAAACGTCACAAAGCCAGCGTTGGTCAAGCTTGCACGCAGGCGGTCCCGCCGTGCCTGCAGGTCAGCGGCGACGCCAGCAAAGTATGCGGCACCTAGGCCCAGGCCGACAGCGACTGCCGGCTGGAACGGCCCGCCGTTCACGAACGTGAGGTACTGCTTGACCGACCGGATCGCCTGCATCAATGGCGGCGCCGCACAGGCCCATCCGATCTTCCAACCCGTGACCGAGAACGTCTTACCCGCTGAGCTGATGGTGATCGTTCGGTCAGCCATGCCAGGTAGCGCGGCGATCGAGATGTGCTGGTGCCCGTCGAAGGTCAGGTGTTCATAGACCTCGTCGGCAATCACCAACAGATCACGTTCGCAGGCGATTTCGGCAAGCTGCATGAGCTCGGTGCGGGTAAAGACCTTGCCTGTCGGGTTGTGTGGCGTGTTCAGTAGCAGGACGCGGGTGCGGTCGTTCACGGTCGCCCGCAGCTCGTCGAGCTCAAAGCCAAATGCGCCAACTCCATCGTCAGGCGGGCGCAATGTGACGACTCGTCGCACGCCGCCAGCTAAAGCGACAGCAGCGGCGTAACTGTCGTAGTACGGCTCGAACATGATCACTTCGTCGCCGTGACCGACGAAAGCCATGAGCGATGCTGTCAGTGCTTCGGTAGCTCCAGCCGTGACCAGGACTTCGGAATCTGCGTCAACCTCGAGCCCTCGGTAGGTGCGCTGATGTTCGGCGATTGCGGCACGCAGAACTTGGTGTCCCGACAACGGCGGATATTGGTTGAACCCGTTTCGCAACGCGTCGGCAGCGGCTTCGAGCACCTCGGGCGGGCCGTCACTATCAGGGAAGCCTTGTCCGAGGTTGACGGCCTGGGTGCGGGTGGCAAGTTCCGACATCGTGGCGAAGATCGTCTCGCCAAACTCGGCTAGACCCGGGTGACCGGTCCGGGCCGATCCGGCGGTCATGCCGCGGTGGCGCGGTGGGCTTGGTCCATAAGCTTCTGTAAGACATCGCGCAGGTTGTTGCTAAAGGCTGCCCGATCAGAGACCGTCACTCGTTTGCCCGCAGCAACCGGTGGGTCAATGATGTCGCCAACCACGAGCACCACATGAGAGCGACGGGGAAATGTGGTGCCCGGTGCCATCGCTGATTCGGTCCCGGCGATGCCCACGGGCACCACTCGAGCCCCGGTCTTCGCCGCGAGGTAGGCAACGCCGTCGAACACTTCGCCGACCTCGGGTCCTGATTGCCGGGTGCCTTCGGGAAATACGAACATCGCCTCGCCCTTGTCGAGCAGCATGCGGGCTGCCCGGAGCGCTTCGCGGTCCGCAGTACCACGAGCGACCGGAAAGGCACCGAGCGAACTGATCAACCACGCAAACGGTTGCTTGGCAAACATCGAATCCTTGGCGAGAGCCCGACAACGCCGACTCGACGCTCCTGCCACCAACATCGAATCAAGGTTGGAGCGGTGCACCGGGGCCAAGATGAGGGGACCGTCGGCATGCAGGTTCTGCGTTTCGCCCTGGACCTCGACACGAAAGTACGGGTTCATGATCCGCCGGATGAACGTGACGACAACGTTGTACACGCGCATCGCGCTGCGACGCTCGCTCACCTCAAGTGCATATGCCTGCGGGTTGTCCTCACGTGCCACACCCCGAGCGTAGAGCGCTCAACTGGCGTCGATTGCCACCGTGTTGTTGAACGCCTTATCCCAAATTCGACGACCGTCCAACGGTTCACCGATATCTACGACCGTCTCCGAAATAGACGACTCGGGACAGTTGGCGGTATCGACGGTGACGCGGACCCGCAGATTCGCGTAGTCCTCATCGTTGGTGACAACAACGTCGTCAAAGCGCTCACATGGGGCGGGGAACCAGCTGACCGTGAACACCGTTGGATCGTCGGTACTCGTGACAGTCGCGATGATGCGGTCCTGTTGCTCGATGTCTGGCGTCGAGTTGTCTTCGTTGCGGCAGCTCGTCGCGACGAACGCCAGACCGACAATCAGGACGATCGCGAACCGAAGAGACAGACTGAAGTGCACGAGGTGAAATTTAGCCTCGCAGGTCGTCAAGCACCTGCCAGAACCCAGGAAAGGTCTTGGCCACACAATCGGGATCGTCGATCTCGATGCCGTCTGACATCAACGCGGTGATCGCAAAGCTCATTGCCATGCGATGGTCGTGGTAGGTGGCCACCCGGCCGGGTTGCGGAATACCTGGGTGTACGACGAAACCGTCCGCCTCTTCTACCGCTGCGATGCCGAGCCGATTCAGTTCGGCAACCACGGCTGCGATCCGATCGGTTTCCTTGTTCCGAATGAAGCCAATGCCAGTAACCCGGGTTGGTCCACTGGCAAAGGGAGCGATCGCGGCAAGGGTCTGGGCGGTGTCGGATATGTCCGACATGTCGACATCGATGCCGCGCAGCTCGCCGGTTCCGCGCACTTCAATGGCATTGGCTTGCTTGTCAACCTCGGCCCCCATTGCTTCGAGCACGTCGACGAAGCCAACATCGCCCTGTAGCGAGGCGGCCGACAGCCCGTCGATGCGCACCCGCCCGCCGGTCACCGCTGCGGCGGCAAAGAAGTACGACGCTGCCGACGCGTCAGGTTCGATCGCGAAGTCAGTTCCGACATAGGGCTGTGGTTGGACGATGAATCGATTTCCATCGACCTGTTCGACATCAGCGCCAAAGGCCTGCATGACACGTTGAGTCATGATCAGGTAGGGCCACGAAACCACGTCACCCGCAAGCTCGATGGCGAGCGGGCCGTCGAGACCCGGCGCAGCGAGCATGAGCCCGGACGCAAACTGGCTGCTCACGTCGGCTGGCAGCGTGATTTCGCCGGCTCGCAACGGTCCCGTAACGGCCATTGGAAGCACATCGCTATCGACGGAACATCCGAGCAGACGCAGCGCATCGGCGGTCGAGGCCATGGGCCGAGCCCGCATCTCGGGCGCACCGTCTACGTGCACGGCGGTGCCAACTCGAGCGGCTAGCGGCGTGGCAAACCGCGCCGTGGTGCCCGACATGCGAACGTCGAGGCCCAGGTGCGGTGCCATCAACACGCCGCCGGTGCCGGCAATCGTGATATCGGACGAGTCGTCAAGCGACGACGGATTGGCGCCGAGCGCCGAAGCAATACCGAGCATGGCCCGGGTGTCGTCAGCGTCGAGAGCGCCTCGCAAGGTGCTCGATCCCGAGGCCAACACCGCACACACGATTGCGCGGTTCGTGATGCTCTTTGACCCCGGAATTGCCACCGTTGCATCGAACGCGGTGTCCATTCGGGGCACAGCTCGTGCGTGCGAAACCATGCCAGCAAGGTACCGCCTCAGCCCACAGCACGAGCCAGGATTGCTGTACGACCCACGTTTGCAGCGCGAGCCTGGGTGCGTGCGAGGTCTCAGCTCAACGAGTCGAGAACGGCTCCAGCCAGCTCGGGACGCGAAACGATAAATCCCGGGTTCACCGCGCGCTGCTTGTTGAATGTCAGCGGTCGTCCAGCGGCGTCGCTGACATGCAGGCCGGCAGCCTGGGCAACGATCGCTGGAGCGCACACATCCCACTCCCATAGCGGCCCGGCATGGACATAGACATCGGCCTGGCCAGTGACAACAAGCATGGCTTTGACGCCCGCCGACCCACAGGCCATCAGGTCAGCGCCAAGAGCGCGAGCGACCCGTTCCCCGTCAATGCGCACGCGGGAACGACCAGTCACGACCACCGGGGTGTCGCTCTGGCGTTCAGGCACGGTGGGCACCACCGCCGTCGAGAACACCAGCCCGTGCACCGGGAGAGCTACGGCCGCGGCATGTCCGATGCCGCCGACGACCAGTGCCACATGGATCGCCCATTCAGCGCGCCCCCACCCGTAGTCACTTGAACCGTCGAGCGGGTCAACAATCCACACCCGGTCGCGGCCCAGGCGAGCCAGATCGTCCTCGCCCTCTTCGCTTAGCACGCCGTCGTCCGGGCGCTGTTCGCCGAGCAGCTGCATGAGCAAGTCATGACCTGCTGCATCGGCCCGTTCCTCGGGCCACCAGCCGCCACGTTCGCCGCCCTCGACCAGTTCGACCTGCATATCTCGTAGGTACTCACCCGCCTGCGAGGCCAACGCTGCAGCGGTCACGTGGTCGTTGCGGTTATTAGAAGAAGCGATGGGTCCATCGTAGGATCCCCAACGGCGTCGCTCCCACTGTCACCCGCCGCAGACAGCGGTAACGTCGGGTCTATGTCCGGCGAATCGCCACATACGCACCGCTTAACCGGATACGAACGTGAACGTGAACGTGAACGTGAATGGCGGCTCGACACCGATGGTGACGGCCTCGGCATCGATGACATCATCAGCCGCCTCGATTCGTTCCAGCTCCTCCGCAAAGCCGACGATGACGAGGCCGACCAGCTTCTGACCGAACTCGGCGCAAAGAGCAGCGTCGACCGTGACATCGTGCTCGAACTCGGCGCCAAACGTCCTCTCGGTCATCCCACACGATTCGAAGAGGCCCACGGCCTGGCAGTTCGCTCTCTCGAAGTCCTCGACCGCAATGGTCACCGGTCGATTCCGGTACCAAAACTCGGCTTCGTTGCCCCAGTCGTGCAGTTTCTGGTGCAGATCGTGACTCAGTTCATTGTGCGGAGCTATGTCGGCAGCGTGATCGACCACATGCATCGTCTGTATGAACGTCGCGAGGCCGCTTCTCCCGCAGGCTGGGAGCACTTACCCATGTTGACCCGGGCGCGCATCCACACCGAACGGATCATGCCCGGCTTCAAACGAAGCAAGTTGGCATTGCCCACATTCTTGTTCGGTGGTGCAATCCTTTCGCCGGTAATCGGCATCTTGCAACGGTCGATCAGCACCCAGATCACGAGCAAGCTGTGGCGCAGCGTCTGGCTTATCATCATCTTTTTGATCTTGACTGCTGCTTCGTGGATCATCGTCCACGGAAGCGCAGTCGCCCGTCGCCGTATTCAGTTGACATCCAAGCGCCCCGTGCAGTCGCTGTGGCAAGTCATCGGCCGCTGCGGAAATCCACCAAACGACCACAGCAAGCTATTTGCGGTCATCGCTCTCATCTTGACGATCGTTTCGCTCGTGGTCGTCTTGCTCGGCCTGTTGAATGTGTTCCTCTAGCCCGTGACGGAAACCGCGGGGTCGAACGCGCCTTACCAACTCCCCAGGCTGCGCCGCAAACGTCGGGTGAACCTGCCACGGATTGCCGGGCGATTCATCAAAGGCATCGCCGAGGTTGAATCTCAGGTCAAGCCATATGCCGAAGCTTGGGACCAACACAACGCACTCGCACTGCGGGCTGACGGGCCACTCTGGGTCGCGCTCGGCGACTCGTCATCGCAGGGGGTCGGTGCATCGACCTGGAAGAACGGGTGGATTCACCAGGTAGCGGACCAGCTTCGTGCCGAGACCGGCGACCCGTGGCGGGTCATCGTGCTCGCAATGAGCGGCGGCCGATTCAACGACGTGGTCGACCACCAAATGCCTGCGTTTCGAGCAGCTGAACTCGAACCTCAGCTGACTACCTGTGTGATTGGTTCAAACGACCTGATGTGGCGTCGAGGAACCGACAACATCGTCAGCGACGCGCAGGCAACGATGCAGGTGCTTCCATCCGCCACGTTGGTCTCGCGGTTGAACGGCCCGGGCCCTCGCCCCAAGGCACTCAACGCGGTCTTTGAGCAGGCCAGCGAACGCGGCGACGTTGATCTATTCAACATTTGGAACTGGCCATCGGGCCGTGGGGCGCTTGCAGCGGATCACATTCATCCAAGCGACGTCGGATACGCGCACATGACCGAACTTGCGTGGCTCGCCATCAGCGCCGCCCTGGAGTTGTAGCGTTCGCACATGGCCTGGTGGCTCATTGCCCTAATCGTGATTCTCGCGTTGCTCGTTGCGCTGGCAATTCGAGACCTTGTGCAAACCGCGGATCCGGTGCTGCGGACTTTTCCGGTCGTCGGCCACTTCCGCAAGTTGCTGTCGAGCAGCGGGCCGAAACTGCGCCAATACATCGTCGCGGCCAACAACGAGGAACGGCCATTTAGCCGCGATCAACGTCGCTGGGTAGCCGATACCGGGGCGAAGAAGAGCGCCTACTTCGGCTTCGGAACCGACAACGACATCGACCGCGATAGTCATCTAATCATCAAGCACAGCACGTTCCCCGACGCAACGCCCATTGCAGAAAATGCACCGGTGCCGTGCGCAAAGGTCGTCGGCGCCTGGCGCGACCGGCCCGGAGCCTTTCGACCCGAGTCGGTTATCTACGTCTCAGCGATGTCCTACGGCTCGTTGAGCGCACAGGCAGTTGAAGCCATCAACCGAGGTTGTGAGCTGACCGACTCGCTGCACAACACTGGAGAAGGCGGCATCGCAGACCATCACCGCCACGGTGGCGGATTGATCTATCAGGTCGGCACCGGTTACTTCGGTTGCCGTAATACCGACGGCACGTTCTCGATGGACCGCATGGTCGAAACAGTCCAATCAGCGAACGTCAAGGCGATAGAGATCAAGCTGTCACAGGGTGCCAAGCCTGGGCTCGGCGGTGTACTGCCGGGCAAGAAGGTCACTAAAGAGATTGCGGCTGCGCGCGGCGTTGCCGTCGGAGAAACGGTCATCAGCCCCAATCGGCATACGGCCTTTGGCGACGTCGCGAGTCTGATCGACTTTGTCGAAGCCATCGCCGATGCCACTGGACTGCCAGTGGGCATCAAATCTGCAGTGGGCCAGCAACAGTTCTGGGATGAACTGGCAACGCAGATGTCGAGCCGGCAGCAGGGCCCGGACTTCATCACGATCGACGGAGGCGAAGGCGGCACCGGCGCCGCTCCGCTGTCGTTCAGCGATCACGTTGCCCTGCCATGGCGAGCCGGTTTTGCCCGGGCGCATCGCCCGTTCGTCGAGCAGGGGCTCGACGACCACATCGTCTTCTCTGGCTCAGGTCGTTTGGGATTTCCCGCCGAGTCCGTGCTGGCATTTGCGATGGGCGTCGACCTCATCGGCGTAGCCCGAGAGCCCATGCTCGCTATCGGCTGCATTCAGGCGCAACGGTGCCACGACGGCCACTGCCCCACCGGGATAACGACTCACAACAAGTGGCTCGTGCGCGGTCTCGACCCGACCGACAAAGCAACACGACTAGCAAACTACATCGTTGGTCTGCGCAGCGAAATTCTCAAACTGTCGCATGCGTGCGGTGTTCCGCACCCCGCTCTCATCACCGCGGACATGGTCGAATTGTTCGAAGAGCCTCACAAAGCTGCGACCGCCCGGGAGCTCTACAACATTCATGACAAGTCCGACCTCGGCACCGAGATCGAAGTTGACATCAGAGCGGTCATGAAACATCACTCCGCGTAATGGACAGCTGTTGTTTGGGGTGCCGCTGCGAGCGGCTCGATTGCCGCAATGATGGTCGCCGTGGCTGACCTCGGTATCGATGGCCTCGGCAATGCCGAGCTGTTCGCAAGCGGTGGAAGCGCGCTCGTGTACCGAGCAGTCGACGAGTCCGGACGCACCGTCGCAGTCAAGGTCCTGCGGGGCATGCGCGGCAACGAAGTCGAGCGGCGCTTCGAACGCGAGCTCAGCGCCGCCGAACGGCTACAAAGCCACCCGGCCATTATCGAAGTGCTCGCCTCAGGGCTCACCGCAGCCGGCGAACCGTACCTCATCATGCCGTTGTTCTCGAATGGCAGCCTGCAAGACGAACTCGAAACACGCGGTGCAGCTTCGGTCCGCAGCGCCGTACGCGATGTCCAGGTTGCGTGTAGCGCGATCCAACACGCTCATGCTCATGGCGTGCTGCATCGAGATCTCAAACCCGGCAACCTGCTGCGGGCCGATGACGGCTCGATCGTGGTGACGGACTTCGGCATTGCGCGTGTCACCGATGCCGGAATCTCGTCAGCCACTGTCGGTGCTTCGACGCCGCTCTATGCCGCTCCTGAGTTACTCAGCGAGAACGCTGCGAGCATTCGCAGCGAGGTCTACTCTCTCGGGGCACTTCTGTACACCTTGCTTGCGGGTGCCCCCGCGTTTAGCGACACGGCAAATATCTGGGGGTCGATTCATCGCATCCAGACCGAACCGCCGCCACCGATTGCCGGAGTACCGGCGCCGGTCATGGCCGTCATTGCACAGGCCATGCAGAAGGAGCCACAAGATCGACCAGGCGACGTAGGTCTGCTAAGCGCCTACCTACGCGAAGCCCTTGACGCTGACCCCGAGTGGACACCGCCAAAGCCTGCCCCGATGACCACCATCGGGCACCGGCCCCCTGCACCGGCCACACGCACTGACGAGCATCCGGTAGTCGTCAAACCGGCTGTCTCGGTTTCGCCGTCACAGCCGTTCGATGCACCCCAGGCCAACGACCCGGTGCCTCCGCCGCTAGGGCGTCCAGTTCCTCCGGCTTCTCGCATCGAGGGCTCTCGCCGCTGGATCAACACTGCTGCGGTTCTTGCCGCAATCGTGCTCGTGGCTGGTCTCGGCTGGTTCGCGCTCGACACGCTCTCAGGTGACGACCCCGTGTTGGCGACAGACGCCCCGGGCGACACGCCGATCGTTGCGCCTTCGCCGCAACCAACCGTCGCGGCAACCGAGTCAGATGAACAGCCAACCGGCACCGACGAAAGCACCGACGAAAGCACCGACACCAGCACTGATCCCAACCTGGTGACGTTCTCTGGCAGCCACTTCCGTGCTGACCTACCACTCGGTTGGTCGGTCGCGGCCCAGGACATCGACGTCGGCTACGGCTTTAGATCACGATTCGTGGCGCCCGACATGTATCTGACCATCGACACGACCCCCGCCGAACAGCGCACCCCCGGCGGCGACGTCGAGCAGAGCGCTCGCGACATCGCCCAAAGTATCTCCAGCGCGTCGCCGGTCGTCGAACGAACCGTTGACGGCACCGACTATTGGTCGTTCACCTTTGTCAACAACTCAGGCGTCGACAGCATCGATATCTTCTTCGAACACGACGGCAATGGCTACGCAGTCGTCGCTGGTTCAGCAAGCGACCCTGATGAGGCCTTCGCAACCGCCCGGCAGGTTGCGCAGTCGATCCGGAGCAACTAATGCAACAGACCACGCTGTTCGAACGCATGGGCGGTCTCGCCTTCTTTGAGGAACTCGTCGAGCGCTTCTACGAAGGGGTCGAATCCGACCCAGTCATGCGAGCGATGTACCCAGACGATCTTGAACCGGGCAAAGCAGCGCTCGCCCTCTTCTTCGCCCAATACTGGGGCGGCCCGGGCACCTACAGCGAGGTCAGGGGCCACCCCCGGCTGCGCATGCGCCATGCGCCATTTCAGATTGGCGAACGTGAGCGCGACTCATGGCTCGCGCATATGAGCTCAGCGCTGGACGCTCTCGATGTCCCAGCCGCGGAGCGCCAAGAGTTCGATACCTACTTCGTCATGGCGGCCGAACACATGGTCAACCACTAGCTCAATGATCGCTCCCTCAGAAGACGATGCGCAAAGGCGCAAAGAACTACGCCGACACAAAGCTCGAGCCACTGGACTTCTGGTTGTTGCGACGTTGTGCTTTCTCGTGCTTGTCATCACCACGGACGGAACCGGCTGGACAGGTTTCGCCGAGGCCGGCGCAGAAGCGGCCATGGTCGGCGGCGTTGCCGACTGGTTCGCAGTGACTGCGTTGTTCCGACATCCGCTGCGGCTGCCTATTCCGCACACGGCGATCATCCCCAATCGAAAGTCCGAAATCGGTCGAGCCCTCGGTGGATTCGTCCAAGAGAACTTCCTGCAACCCGAGGTCCTTCGGGCCCGCCTTGACGGAGTCGACATCGCTGACCGGCTTGGCCAATGGCTTGGCGAACCTGGCAATGCACATCGGCTGTCGGCCCGGGCCGGGACCGTCATCGGCAGTGCCATCGAGGTTCTACGAGACGAGGAACTCCAACAGTCACTTGACCGATACGTCAACAAGCGGCTGACCGAGTTTGAACCGACGCCGCTTGCTGCTCGCGCGATCGAGTTCGCCGTCGAGGGCGGGCATCACCACGCAATCTTTGAGGCGGGCCTGTCGGGCATGCGCACCGTCCTGGCGGACAATCGAGCAGTCATGCGAGAGCGTCTGGCGTCCGAGTCGCCGTGGTGGGTCCCCGAACCGCTCGACGATCGCATCTTCGACAAGATCTTCTCCGCCGTAGATGCGTTCATCGCCGAAGTCAGCCAAGACCCTGATCACGAGTTCCGTCACACCCTCGATCAACGGATCACCCATCTCGTGCATCAGCTGCGCGAGTCGCCCGAACTTCGCGATCGCGCCCAGGAGCTCAAGGCCGAGCTTCTGGCCCACCCTGCCACCGCCGAGTGGACGGCCGGCTTGTGGGCAAACATCAAAACGTCATTACTGCTTGCGGCGGATGACCCCACAAGCGAGCTGCGGTTGCGATTGCATGCTTCGGCACTCAGCCTGGGTGAATCGTTGCGATCGGATCCGGCATTGCGCACCCGAGTAAACGGCTGGGTCAGCGGTGCGGTTGTTCATCTGGCTGGCGAAAGCCGGACCGAGATCGCCGATCTGATCTCGTCAACCGTCGACGGCTGGGACGCCACCGATACCAGCGATCGCATTGAGCTTCAGGTCGGACGCGACCTGCAGTACATCAGGATCAACGGCACGGTGGTCGGCGGTCTGGTCGGTCTCGTGATTCACGCCGTTGCGCAGGTTCTCGGGTAACACACCTCGCGACACAATCGAGTTTCACTCGGCCGGAAGCAGCTTGACGACGACCGATCGCTGCGGCGGGAAAACCACCTGTGCGGCTGCGGCGAGGTCGTCAAGCGTGAGGCTCTGCGCAATGCGTCTCCGTTCACGCACTTCACCCGAGGACCGTGTCGGGTCGTCGGCATAGAGATGAAGCAGGTCAATCCATTCGTTGTTGCTGAAGAACGTGAAGTCGTCAACAAGTGCTTCGATCGCGTTGTCGAGGTACGACTGCTCCAGGTCACCGGCGCGCAACCGGTCGAGTTCTGCATCGATGGCCACGTTGACCTCATCCAGCCGGTCGGGATCAACCTCAATATCAATCGACGTGTCGACCCACTCGACCGGTTCATCGATCAGGCTGACTGCTGCGCTCGGCGCGTAGCTTGCGCCCAGTTCCTCGCGTATCAGGTCACGCAATCGAGCACTGACAACAATCTCGAGTGCCGACGCCACGATCTCTGATTCGGGGGTTAGCTCGTACGGCGATTCCCAGTTCATGATCAACCGTGCCTGGTTGCCGACACCCACGCGAACGGTGCTCTCCAGGTTCGCTTCGGGTAGTCCGGGATCGCGTTCGGGAACATCCTCGATTCCGTCCAAGCTCGGAAGGGTGCCGAGGTATCTGGCCCCAAGGTCCACGACCTGGTCGATGTTGTCGAGGTCACCGGTCACAACGAAGACGAAATCGCTCGCGTCGGCGAAGCGGCGCTGCCACGCCGCAAGCTGTTCTTGTGGGTCGTAGCCGTCGATATCGGTCGCAGTAGGTGAAACCCGGAAGTATGGCGAGTCTCCATAGCGGAGATCGAACAACTCAATGGTTGCGACGAGACCGGGCGAAGCCTGCAGGTTTTCAATCGTGCGCCGGGACCGTTCAACCAGCTGTTCAACCAGAACTTCGTCGATCGTTGGCTCTGTCATCTGCAGGTGGACGAGCTGCAACAGCAACTCGAGTTCGTCAGACGATGAGCTTCCGGTGATCGACTCAGACGTTCGATCGATGCCGGTGCCGAGCGACACGACCGAGCGCGACAAGAACCTTTGCAGATCTACCGCAGAGAGTCGTTCGAAGCCGCTGCTTGAGACGATGCCTGCGGTCGCGGGCAGAAGCGGAACGAGGCGTTCGTCTTCCTCCGCGAAGAATCCGCCATCGCTGAGCCCGCTCAGCACGACCAGGTTTTCGGTGATCTGCGAGGGTTTCACGACCAGACGCGCGCCGTTCTCAAACGTCACGGTCGTCGCGTTGGTCACCTCGTCGAAGAATCGATCAACCACCGGCGCAGCCTCTGGACGCGCCATCAGCTCGTTTGGCAGGTCTGTGCTCTGTTCGGGAGCAACCACCGGCAAGCCAATGACCTGGCGGTAGGTCTCGATCAGGGCCGCATCGGAGGGCAGTATGTCGCGGTCGTTCGAGGAACCGACGACAAGCACATAGGGGTCGGTCTCGAGCAGGTCATGCACGTACCGGCGTACGTCACCCGCAGTCAGCGAGGCGAGAGCTTCAGTCGATTGCTGGTGCATATCGGCTGGACTCATAGCCGGGCTGCCAGAGACGGCCTGGTCGACCAGCGCCGCAGCGACATCATTGTCTTGTCGCGTGGGCGACTGCGAAAGCTGCTGATCAAAGCCAGCCTGGAATGCTGCTCGTGCCCGACCGAACTCGTCATCGGTGACCGCAAACTGCCGCGCTCGTTCCATCTCCGCGATCGCTGCCCGCATCGCTAACTCGACCTCGTCTTCGCGGGTCTCGGCACGAATACTGGCGACGGAAAGCTTCGGGGTAAGCGAGGTCGCCGATGCGCTCGCGGCGATGAACGGTAGATCTCCCCCACGTACTCCTTCGTCGAGCCGGGTGCTAATCAGTTGCATGCTGAGCGAGGCAAGCAACGCGGCGCGGATGTCGTTGCGGACCCTGAGGGCACCATCGGTCCGACGCCAGAACAACTCGATGCTCGTTGACGTGATTTCGTCGTCGGTCAACACGTCGGCCCGGGCCTCAGCAAATGGACCGGTTTCGATTTCGCTCGGTGGCATATCGAGCGGTGCGCTGGCTTCGAGTGACGCAAAGGTCTCGGAAATGAGCCGTTCAACCTCTGCCGGCGAGAAGTCTCCGGCGGCAACGACCGTCATCAGATCCGGGCGGTACCAACGCTCGTAGTAGTCGTTGAGTGTCTCTGCAGTCATGGTTTCGATGCTCTCGACTGGCCCAAGCGGAGGACGCTCATTGAGGCCGGTGCCGTCGAGTAGTTGCGCGCGGATCGGCTCGCTCAGACGCCCAGCGGCTGTTTCAGCGCGACGCCGCTGCTCGGCGAGCACGACGCCCCGTTCATTGATGACGGCCTCAGGGTCCAATGTGGCCGCTGTCGCCCACTGGCGAAACACGTTCAAACCGGTGCTGATATCCGGCGCGGTTGCGGGCAGCTGCAGCTGGTACACGGTCCGCTCATAGCTTGTGGTTGCGTTGATATCGGGCCCGAATGCGCCGCCGAAACTCTCAAGCAGCCGGACGATCTCATTGCCGGGATATTGCTCAGTGCCGTTGAACATCATGTGTTCAAGAAAGTGCGCCGCTCCCTGCTGGTCTTCGGTTTCGGCGAGCGAGCCTGCGTCGACGACCAACCGAAGCTGCATCTGGCGCCCGGGCTTGTCGTTTTGCTGGATGAGATAGCGCATGCCGTTATCGAGTTGACCAGCAAGAATGTTCTGGTCGGGCGTGAACGGGTCCGCCCATTCTCCTTCAGCGACGAGAAGGTCAGGAAGATCGTCGAGCACGACCTTCGCAGGATTTTCGCTGTCGCCCGAAGCGATGCCCGAAGACGGATCTACGTCGTCTTGATCGCCATCGCTCGGGGTCGTGTCTGGCGCATCGTCTGGTTCGGGTCGATCCAACGCTGCGAGATCGCTCGCGTCATCGTCGTCATTCGATGCAGGCGCGATGTCACTGGTTGTTTCGGTGGTCGCAATCGTGGGCCCGGCATCGGTGCCTTCGATGACGTTTGTGAGATCGCTTTGCTGGTCAATCGAGCAGCCAGCAAGCAACAGCAGCACGGCAACCACCACACAAGCTGAGCGTTTGATTTGTCTTGGTCTCGTCGCGTTCGTGATGTCGGTCAATGTAGACCGGCAACGATGTGCACCAGGTTCAGCAGCGTTGGCCCATACGGCCGTTACCGATGCGCCACTGCCAGTTGCGCCACTGCCAGAGCACCGCTTCCGTCGTGACAGGGTCGGTTCAGGAACCGGTACCTGAACGGAGCAGATAATCGGGCGCCACCTGCATAGTTCTCGGCGACGCAACCGTGACGGCCGGTCGAATTGGCTGAGGGCGTGATGCTTGTGCGTTGGCCATGTTGCGATGGCGAACCAACAAAATCACGTATCCGAGTGCGGCGAGGTCAGCAATCACATGCAACGTGATAAAGATCCCGCCAACGCCGAATGCGGCCAGCAGCGTGACAAAGGCAACGCCTACTAACGCAGCGACGACGCGGCGACGACGCTCAGCGGCAGCTGCTCGTGTCGACGGCACCGACAAGGCGCCCTCTTTGCTGGCCCACGTGTTGCCAAGAACGGCCGGTGCAGTCACATCGTCGGGAGGTGTCGTGAATACCGCCTCGCCCTGGCGAGCGACAGTTGAGGTCGGATGCAGCTGAACCACGTTCGAAGCGGCATGTTCAAGCGGAAGAAATCTCTGAGCTGACACATCTGCATCGGATCCACCGCGGAGACCCGCGGTAATCGAGACCCTTCGGTCCTTCAGGTACGGCGGAACAAGAACCGCTGCCCAGGCAAAGATGAGTAAGACGAGAATCACGTACTGCAAGATCCGGTTGACTTCCTGTAGTGGACATTTTTGCAGGCGCCGGGTAGCGAATCGGGGATCCCACGAATGTCGTGCAATCTCACGGCAGACCTGCAGCTGTCATGTTGCGAATGGATGACGAAACATGTGTCTACTACGCGCCGCCAAAGGTCGCAACGCGACGGTCATATTTCACGCAGACCGGCCGCGACCGCTCACGGACGCTTCCACTCACCCGAACGTCCGCCGGTCTTGAGTTCGAGCCGAACATCGGTAATC
>CALDYC010000009.1 GCA_937941245.1 uncultured Acidimicrobiales bacterium
AAGGCGAGCGTCGGGCCGTGGAAAAGTTCGAGTAACCACTGGTTGTCCCCCAGATCCACCAGGTCGACAACATCATCAGCTTCGAATCGTGCGTAGGCCTTTGAAACAATCGTCTCGAAGTCGGAGCGACCAATTACGCCGTCGACGAAAGGCCACATGATGGCAATTGCGGTTTCGACGTAACTCGACGTGGGCGCGTTGGCAACAACCTGCGGCCAGGATTCGGGCAGGTACAGCCCTCCGTCGGGAGCTAGGCCCGACAGCAAAACATCGCCGAAGGTCAACGGCTCTGTGCCACCGCGCGTGCTGACATAGTGCATCGTCATTTGGGAGCAGCCATTCGGGAAACAATCACTGGGGAAACAGTCACTGGGGAAACAGTCACTGGGGAACAACCCGATACCGGGCTCCGATACGGACCACAGATTCGAGGGCCTCGAGCTCAGCGAGCGTCGATGCCATGTCGGCTTCGGACGCGACATGGGTAATAAAGGCGAGTGTTGCCTCGTCTCCGACATCGGCCTGTTCCATCGAACGGATCGACACACCGTGGCGACCGAATACGCCTGCTACTTCGGCCAGCACTCCCGGTTGATCATCGACGGAGAGATCGAGGTAGAACGCCGACATCGCCGACTCTGGCGGGTGGATGATGGCGTCGGTTAGTCCCGGAACCACCCGCACGCCCCCGTGCGCAAGCGACCCGGCAGCGGCGATGATGTCGCCGAGCACCGCGCTAGCGGTCGGGGCACCGCCGGCCCCGCGTCCGTAGAGCATGAGTTCGCCGACAGCCCCGCCCTCGATGAACACCGCATTGAAGCTGCCTCGCACCATCGCAAGCGGGTGGTCGAGCGGGACCATGGTCGGGTGAACCCGGGCCGCGACCTCGTAGGGCGGCTGGTCGCCTATGCGTTCGACGACGGCCAACAATTTGATGACGTAGCCGAGCCGTTTGGCCGTCGCAATGTCGGCAGCGGTGACGCGGCTGATTCCTTCAACTGGCACGTCAGCGTCGGTAACAGACCCGCCGAGCGCGACCGTCGCGATGATCGCGGCTTTGGCTTGAGCGTCGTGCCCCTCGACATCGGCGGTCGGATCAGCCTCGGCAAAGCCGAGTGCCTGCGCTTCGGCAAGCACGTCTGCGTAGTCCGCGCCGTCTTCGGTCATCTGCGACAGCATGAAATTGGTCGTGCCGTTGACGATTCCCATTACCCGTTCGATTGGCTCGCCCCGAAGCGAGTGTTGCAGCGCCCGCATGAGTGGGATGCCGCCAGCAACCGACGCTTCGAAAAGCAGCTCGGTGCCGTTCGCCGCTGCGAGGTCAAATAGTTCACGGCCGTGCGCCGCAAGGAGCGCTTTGTTGCCGGTCACGACTGGCTTGCCGGCACTGAGGGCTGCACTGACCCATCCACGGGCGGCGTCGACACCCCCGACCAGTTCGACAACGAGGTCGATGTCGTCAGCTTGAGTCACTGCGGCAATGTCGGAGGTCAGTTCAGCCGAACCGAGATCGTGCGGACGGGGCTTGGCGAGATCTCGAACGACCACCCGCTTGAGCTGCAGGTCGATCCCCGTCAGCGAGGCAATGTCGTCCTTGCGTTCTGCGATGAGGTCGACGAGCGCACCCCCGACATTGCCGAATCCGAGCAGACCGATCCGCACGGTGGTTGGCGAGGCAGACGTTGCAGACATGCCGGTCACGCTAGCGATCCTTGGTCGAGTCGCAAGAGGTCATCAAGGGTCTCTCGCCGCACGACGAGACGGGCCCGGCCCTTGGATACAAAGACGACGGCGGGGCGCGGCAGCTTGTTGTAGTTCGATGCCAACGAGTGACCGTACGCACCGGTGACTGGGGTGACGACAAAATCGCCAACCGCGAGATCCTCGGGCAAATGTCCCTCGCGAACGATGATGTCCCCCGATTCGCAATGTTTGCCAACAAGGCGCATGGCCAGCGGGCGATCCGCATTGGCCCGTGTCGCAACAAAGCACTCGTAGCCGCTGCCGTAGAGCACCGGCCGGGGGTTGTCGCTCATGCCGCCGTCGACCGCCACGTAGGTTCTGATCCCATCAAGGTGCTTGATCGTTCCGACCTCGTAGACGGTCAGACCCGCAGTCGCAACGATGGAGCGACCTGGCTCAGCGTGGATCGTGGCACTCACGCCGACGTCAGCGCAAGCATCTTTCACCGCTTTGCCCCACTGTGCGATCGTGGGAGCTTCCTCACCGTTCACGTATGCGACTCCGAGGCCACCTCCTACCGAGAGTTCGGCCAACGAAAACCGGTTAGACAGTTCGCCCAGCACAGCAGCGGACATGCGCAACGACTCGATCGAAAATACCTGTGAACCGATATGGGCGTGGATCCCCCGAAGCTCAATCGCGGGTGAGGCCAAACAACGGGCAATTGCCTGCTCGGCCAGCCCGGTTGAGACCGTGAATCCGAACTTCGAATCGTCCTGCCCGGTCGAGATGAACTCGTGCGTGTGCGCTTCGATTCCGGGCGTGACCCGCACGAGTACCTGCGCAACATGGCCGGTCTCGCGGTGCAACATCTCGATGCGGTCCACCTCGTCGAAGCTGTCGATGACGATGCGACCAACGCCGGCGTCGAGTGCTACCCGAAGCTCAGCGAGCGACTTGTTGTTCCCATGCAAAACGAGATCGGAAGCCGGCACACCTGCAGCTTTCGCGACATGCATTTCGCCAAGCGTCGAGACATCGAGATGCATGCCCGCATCGTGAGCCAATTGAGCCATCGCCGTGCACAGAAAGGCCTTGGTGGCGTAGGTGGCGTGGTGACCGAAGGCGTCAACCGCCTCCC
>CALDYC010000010.1 GCA_937941245.1 uncultured Acidimicrobiales bacterium
GCTGTTGTCGGTCTCGTCGGTCACCTGACCCGAGATCACCTGATCAGAAATCAGCTGTTGGTTCAGCACCCGGGTCGTGGGTGCTGCAAGCCCAGTTGTCACGCTGAGCACCGATGGGTACAACCCGCCAAGGTCCACGAAGTCGACGGTGTAACCGTCAGACACCAGGTCGCCGGTCGAGTAGCTGCCGTCGGCCGCAGTCAGCACACAGGTCTCGACACCGGTGCGATCTGCGGTCACACAAACCTCAACGCCGCCGACAGGGTCGTTGAGTTCGTTGGTCACCACACCGGTGATCTCTGCCCTCGGCATGGCTTGGGTCAGGCCAGACACACCCGAGTCAGTAGGAGCCAGACCGTAGATCGACTCCCATTTCCATTCGTAACCGTTCGGGCGTAGCCACAGTTGGAGCACGCCGAAGTCGTCGGCTCCATTCGGGAACGTGCCGCGGAAGTCGCTCTCGGGCGCCTGGCTTTGCTCGTTATAGCGAGGAAAGGTGCCGCCGGAGCCGATGATGAACTCACGGGTCCCAAACGTTGCGTCGCGGTCACCCCAGTAATCGAGCGTGCCATAGCGCTCGTAGTGATGTTCATGACCGTGAAGCGTTAGTTCAGCGCCGTATTCCGTAAGCGCCCGCCACAGCGGTTGGGTGTAGTCATGGTCGTTGTAGCGATTGCGGGTGTAAGGCGGATGGTGGAAGAAGACCAGCAGGTTCTTGTCCTTGTTGGCCTCAAGGTCGGCCCGTAGCCAGACCTCCTGGTCTGATCCAACGGCACAACCGTCACCATCGATCGCGCCGGGAAGCACCTCGACGCCGCGACAGTCACTGTCGAGCGCGATCACGTGCCAGTAGTCGTCGATGTCGAAGCTGTACCACAGTCCACCCGCTGGGCCAGCGAGTGGCCCTGCGGCGACACCGAAGTACTGCCTGTAGCCGGCGGCGTTGGGCGTTGTGTAGTGCTCGTGGTTACCTGGGGAGGGCCACGTCTCGGTCTTGTAGCGGCCGATCGTCGGGTCGTAGCAGTCATTGAACTGCTGCAGCGAACCGTCGTTGTAGGCAAGGTCGCCGAGGCCAATGAAAACACCGGCATCGGTGTCAAACAGGTCGTCCATTTGTTCAGCGACATCTTCGTCACCCCCAAACCCGCAACGCGCCATGTCACCAGCGGTCAGCACGAGTGTTCCCTCGGTCGCGTCGCTCAGCCGGGCTGTTTCATCAAACGATGCTCGCAGGTCCAGGTTGAAGCTGATGTCGGAGCTCGTGGAGCTGACCTGGTGAATTTCGACGGCCAGCACGTTGGTACCGACATTGAAATCCGCAGCGTCAAGCATGTAGGTGCGAACCTGTTCGCTTGAGCCGTTCGCTCGAGTTTCGTAGTCAATCTGGGCCGGCGGCTGCGGCATATTGCTGCGCTCGAACTCGACCCCGTTGAGATACAGCACGGCACCGTCATCGCGCAGCACGTTCAGCTCAATGGTGTCAAACGGAGTGAGATCCGGTGCAGAAAATTCGTGCCGGAAGTAGGTCGTGATGACCTTTTGACCGCCGACGAATTCGTTCGTGACCGTGTTTTCGTCGAAGTCGCCATAGCCGAGCTCGGCCAGGCCCGACGCCCATGCCGCATCGTCGTAGTTCGAGTCGTTCCAGTCGGCTCCGCCGATGTCGCTCGGCTCGTTGCCCGCGTCGTAGTACTTCCAGGTACTTCCCCAGCTGACGAGAGTGGTCGGCCCCGGAACAGCGACGCCGGCCACCGCAAACGCAATCGTCGAGCCGACGAGTTGGGAACCGTCGTTCGATGTGGCCGTTGCGGTGTATTGGTAGTTGCCGTCAGCGAGCACCATTGGAACTCGCCAGTGAACCGCGGGGGTACCGAGAGGGGGAAGAAGCGCTTCCCATGCTTCGAGGTCTGCAAGAGCAGCACCGAAGGTGCCGTCGGCCTGCAGGTACTGACCATTGTCGGTGTCGCGTACCACGATCGTCACTTCGTCAATGCCTGCGGTTGCTTCGGCCTGTCCCGAGATCACAACCTCAGGACCGGCGTAGACGCCGATCGCATCTCCATTGATCACGATGCCACCCTGGGCCTGAGCATCGGGATTCAGGGCAGGTACGAGCACGACTGCCAACACGGCAACCACGAGTCCAAGCACTATTGGTCTACGCATGATGATGGCTCCGATCGATTGATCGACAAGGGGATGTGCCACAGCCTACGAATGGTCCAAATGCACGAGGGGCAACCGGGCAGGATTGCTCATCGATGGCCGATCAGGTACGAATCGGGCTATCAGCGTCGGTCGCTGGGAATCAGCGCAAAGCCTGGTGCGTTGGCCCATACTTGCAAAAGACCGCACGCGGCACAGTGTCAGCGATGCAGCAACAACCACCCGGAGGGTGACATGGGCGTATTCGATTTCATAAAGGACACCGGTTCCAAGATTCTTAAAGGCAACAAGGACGACAAGTTCGCCAAGGCCAAAGAAGCAGCGAACCAGGCAAAGGAAGCAGCCACCGACGCCAAGCGCAAGGTCGGCACCAGCAGCGCTGCATCCAAGGCTCGCGAGTCGGTCTCTAAGGCCGCCGGAAAGGCATCGGCGGCCAAGGGCGCTGCCGCCGGAAAGGCTTCGGCAGCAAAGGACGCAGCTGCCGAGAAACGGGCGCAAGCCCGCGAGGCATTCCTCGAGCGTCGCGCCGAAGCGAACAAGTCCGATGACCTCGAAGAGCACCTGTCCAAGCTCGGCCTCGGCGACGACATCGATGTGCGATTCGACGACGGCACCGTCTACCTCTCAGGTGAAGTCGCCGATCAGGCCACCCTCGAGCGGGTCGTGCTTGCCGTTGGCAATGTTGCCGGTGTCGACAAGGTCGACGAGGACCTCACCGTCGCCACTCCTGCCGACGCGTCCAAGATGTACACCGTCAAGTCGGGTGACTCACTGTCGGCCATCTCCCAACAGTTCTATGGCGATGCCAATCGCTACAACGAGATCTTCGAAGCAAACCGGCCGATGCTCAGTGACCCGAACCTGATCTATCCAGGCCAGGTGCTGCGCATACCTTGATCTGCTCTCTTTGATCTACACCCTTTGACCTACACCATGATCCACTACTCCATGGTCTGATCTACGCCCGAGTCGGGGTTGCCCGGCAGGTTCGTACCGCGATCGATATGTTGCGCTGACGGCGTCCATCTATGCGATTGGCGCCGTCTTCGCGTTCGAGCCGACCGCCAGCCCCGCTGTTCTAGACGCGAGTTTTCTTGATGGTCTCACCATGAGCAGCCAGCAGCGCCTTGCGCACGGCGTCAAGATCGGTAACCCCCACGGCTCCAGCACCTTGGATGACGGCAAGCTGCACCACGTCGGTCACGCCGGACGTCAGGTTCTCCCACGCTGCGGCGACGGCTGCCTTGATGTTCTTGGCTGAATTCATCTCGGCTGAACGACTCTTCGACACCCGCAGCGCATACTTCGCTCGGGTATTGCCCGACGTTGGGCGAGGCGGCACGTAGTCGCCATCAGGGTTTCCGCCCCATCGCCAACCATGGTTCGCCGCCCAGGTCGAGACCGTGAGGTAGTGCACTGCCTTGCCGTCATCGTTCTTAAGATTCTCGCTTCGGAGTGCTTCGGCGATCTGCTGGTAGCTGTGACCCGCATTGGAGCCAAACAATTCCTTAGCACGCCGTTGAGCCGGTGAGGTCGGATCGATATCAAGCGATCGGGCAATCTCGGTGACTGCTGAGCGTTCAAGACCGGCGAACTTGCTGATCTCCTTGATGGATTTACCCGCTTGCAACAGAACCGTGACCGTTGACGTTTGCGCATCGTTAAGTGTCGACATGGCCCTGAGCCTAAAAGCACAAATGAACGCCTGCTACCTGTTCACCGAAGCAATACCGGTCACACTGATCTGCGTCCAAAACGGCGAAGACCGCCGGCCCTTCGGCCAGCGGTCTTCAACTTTCAGAAAGGTTGATTCAGACGACGGTGACGTTTTGGGCTTCTTCGCCCTTGCGACCCGGTGCGACGTCGAATTCGACGGTCTGACCCTCTTCGAGGCTCTTGTACCCATCACCAGCGATGTTTGAGTAGTGGACGAACACGTCCTCCAAACCTTCGCGTGAGATGAAGCCAAAGCCTTTTTCAGCGTTGAAGAATTTTACTGTTCCTTGCATTGCATTTCTTTCATTGCGGGCATTTCGGACTGGCCGAATTTCCGCCGTATTAGTTCCGCTTATGCGGATGGAGACTAGAGGGTTGCCCGGACGTAGGCCACCACTGCCGAGATTTCCTCAGGGGAAAGCTTGTCAGCGAAACCGAACGTGACCGGATGGCCATATGCCAACTCCTGTTCAAGAGTCACTTGAGTGTACGTGTTCGCGACGGCAAGCAGCATGGGACCTTGAAAAGTCCCTTCTCCTTGACTTGAATGGCATCTCGTACAGGTGACTTGGTACACCTCTCCGCCGTTACTGATCGCAGCCTCGAGAGCCGCTCCCGTCAACGCAACCGCAGTTGGCGGAACCGCGGTCGGTTTAGGGTCGATTGTGGGCTCGGCGTCGGCGGTGAGCTTGGGCTCAGCTGTCGGTTCAACTTCAGCGTTGTCTGCATCGTCGAGTTCTGCATCGTCGGGGTCGTCGCTCGATGCTGCGTCGCCCAACTCGACCGCGGCCACCGTTGGCGAGGGCACCGGAGTCAATGTTGGCAGGGGCGGGAATCCAATCGAGGTTGGTTCGGCTGTCGGGACTGTTGCGGCATCGAGCGGAACCGTCGTCGGCACGTCAACAACGGTCGGGATGGCCGTTGGTGCAGATGTGGGATCGACCAGGGCAGCTTCGACTGCTACCGGTTCGTCCGAAGCACATCCCGCCAACGCTGCGACTGCGATCGCAAGAATGGCCATCAAGACCGGGACCTTGCACACCAACTTCATCCGAGCGAGGCTAACCAGCTGCGCTGAGAACGCTCATCTGAAGTCGCTATTCGTGTTGGCGCCGATTACTGCGATTCGTTGGCCTAGCGCCGCGATTGGTTGGCCTAGCGCTGCGATGCTGCGTCGACTAGCCAGGCAAATAACGGGTCACGTGGTCGACTCGCCACCATTTCTGGATGCCACTGCACGGCAAGCACCGGCAACGAGTCGTGTTCGATTGCCTCAATGCCAGTGTCGCCGGCGGTACCTGTGGCCATCAGCCCAGCACCAAGGGTCGCCGCTGATTGGTGGTGTAGCGAGTTCACCTCGCGCGACGCGCCGTACATCGAAGCGAGTGCGCTTCCGTCGGCGAAGTTCACGACATGGGTTTCACCAACCGGGTCGGTGAAGGTGTGAGCTGGCACGTGCTGGTGCAGAGTTCCGCCGGCATGCACATTGATCATCTGCAGGCCGCGACATACACCGAGCGTTGGGGTTGCGGCCGCGCATGCGGCATCGAGCAGCGCGAGCTCGAACTCATCGCGCTCCGGCGCTGACGTCGCGACCTCGGCGACCGGCGACTGGCGACTGGCCGTAGCGAACCGGGTCAATATCCCACCCTCCGGTCATCAACAGACCGTCTACCCGCTCAACAACTGCTGCGGGATCTGCGTCGATCGGCAGGTGGACGGGCAGGCCCCCCGCCTCGACGACGGCTTTCGAATAGTCCGCGTAGAACACGTCGATAGGCGAATCTGCGAGCGCGTCGAGGTTGTCCACGATCTGGCTTCCGACAAAGCGCGATCCTGTGACCCCAATGAGCGGCAGTTTCATGATCGCTGACCGGACCTAGCGATCGCGCAGTTCGCGGCGCAGGATCTTGCCCGACGCCGACTTCGGCACAACGTCGATGAACTCAAGCAAGCGAATCCGCTTGTAGCTCGCAACCTGTGCGGCGATGAACTCTTTGATCTCATCCTCGGTAGCAGTCGCACCCGGCTTGAGTGAAACAAATGCTTTAGGCAGCTCACCAGCTTCGTCATCGGCGATTCCGATGACCGCGGCGTCGGCGATAGCGGGGTGTGTGAGCAACAGGCCTTCGAGCTCTGCTGGCGGCACCTGGAACCCCTTGTACTTGATCAGCTCCTTGATCCGGTCGACGATGAAGATGAACCCGTCATCATCAAAGTGCGCCACGTCACCGGTATGTAACCATCCGTCGGAATCGATCGTGTCTGCGGTTGCCTCGGGATTGTTGAGATATCCCTTCATGACCTGCGGGCCGCGCACCCACAACTCGCCATCTTCGTTCAATCCAAGGTCGTTTCCGTCGAGATCGACAATGCGGCACTCGGTGTTCGACACGGTTACGCCCGATGCGCCTGGCTTATTCACAAACCCCGGCGAAGCATGCGATACCGGCGATAGTTCGGTCATGCCGAACCCCTGGACCACCGCACAACCCAAACGTTCAGCGCATTCCTCGCCGAGTTCTGCTGAGAGTGGCGCCGCACCTGAGAAGACCACCTTGACCGAACTGAGGTCGTAGTTGTCAACGATTGGGTGCTTGGCCAGACCCAACACGATCGGTGGGACAGCGAAGAACCAGGTGACCTGGTGGTCTTGGACGATCTGCAGGCCCTGCTCAAGCTCGAAGCGAGGCATGGTCACAATCGTCACACCATTGGCGAGAAGACCGTTCATGAGTACCTGCATGCCGTAGATATGGAAAAACGGCAGCACCGCCAGGGCGACGTCATCGGCTTCGAGCGGAAGCGCATGCTCGGTCTGGCAAATATTGGCAACCAGGTTGCGATGCGTCAGCTCGACGCCCTTGCTGCGTCCGGTCGTACCGGACGAATACGGCATGACTACAGTGTCGTCATCGGCAAATGTTGCCTGCTCGATAAGCGGGGCGTTGGTCATCAGGTCAGCCATCGTGGCCACACCGTCAACCGGGTCGATCGTGTGCACATGTGGCACCGAGGTTCCAGCGATCGCAGCATTGGCGGTATCGAGGAACATCGAAACCGTCACGAGCATGGTCGCGCCCGAGTCCTGCAGCTGATGTCGGATCTCGTCCGCGGTATAGGTCGGGTTGATCGTCGTAACCGTGCCGCCGGCCCAGGCGACGCCATGGAAGAGCAGCGCATATTCGGGAATATTCGGGGCCATCAGGGCCAGCACCGTTCCGGGTGTGAACCCGTTCGCCACCAGGCCACCTGCGAGTGTCTGTACGCCATCACGGAGCTGACCGAACGTCATTACACGCCCGGTTGTGCCGTCAATGATTGCTCGCTTGTCCGCCATTTCATCGGCGTGGCGCAAGGTGAATTGGGTGATCGAAACACCCGTTGGAATCTCGACATCTGGCAGGGTCGACGTGTGGATCATTGGCAAGCTCACTCTCGTTTTCAGCGTGTGTGCGGCGCCTGCGACGCTACCCGCCACGACGGGGCCCGCGCATAGTCGTTGCCGTGCGCGAGGATCCTGTCGTGGCATGCACGTTGGCTCGACATGTGATCTTTGAGGCCGAGAGCGTCAAGGGATCACGATTCGTGGTCGACCTCGCGCCGGTCAGCGATACTGAACAGGCCCGCGCCGTTCTCGCGCACGTCCGCGACCGTCATCGCGATGCGTCTCATCATTGCTCGGCATGGCGGCTGGCATCTCCGTTGGTCGAACGTTCGAACGACGACGGCGAGCCAGCCGGTTCGGCTGGACGTCCGATACTCGCCCAGCTCGTCGGCAATGACCTGGTCAACATCGTCGCGGTCGTGACCCGATGGTTCGGCGGAACCAAACTGGGCGTAGGCGGACTGGTGCGCGCGTATGGCGGATCAGTGAGACAGGCGCTCAACTCCACTGACCTGATCCCGTGGCTCACAACCGTGGAAGTGACGGTGACGCATAGCCATGCGACCATCGACGCGGTCGAGCGAGCGTTGCACGCTTGCGGAGCGGTCGTTGTCGAGACGATGTGGTCAGATGAGGTGCGCCGAGTCGTCCACGTTCCCACCGCACATGTTGATGAGATGAAGCTAACGATCAGCGACGCGACCGCAGGAGCGGCAGTCATCACCCGTGACGACGACGTCTAGGTAGCTGCGACTAGCTCACAGGTGGGAACGGATGAACCTGTCGACATCGAACTCGGCAAATCGATGCGCCTGACGCAGAACAACATCGAGACCCTCAGCCGCTTGATCGACACCCAGGTCGGCGACGTCGAGCAGCGCCGTTGCGTCACGCAGCTCGATGGCCCCGATCATCGTCGACGAGCCACGCAAACCGTGTGCTGTCTCGGCAATACCGACCAGGTCGCCGACGTCGAGCGCGTTGCGCATCTGTCCAATCGATTCGTTGAGTGTGCAAAACGAGCCATCGAACTGGTCCGCGCCAATGCCGCGATCAGCAGTGCGCATCGTGACCGCACACCGAGATCGCTCCGGGCTGTCACTGTCGGTATTCGACGGCGTCGTTTGCCCTCGCATGTCACACTCATCACATGCGGCGATCAGGCAAGACTGCTCGCCGTCGCGCCACGAAACGGGACCCGGCATGGTATTTCGTGCGGCTCGGCTCAATCAACGACGGACTCGAGTGGGGGTTGTGGCTCGGGTTGTTGATTTGGTGGATTGACATCCTTGCCTTTTCGCCATTGGAACTTGCGCTGACCGGGACGGTGCTTCAGTTCACGGTTCTCGTGATGGAGACGCCGACAGGCGTTTTGGCAGATCTGCACAGCCGTAAGTGGTCTGTGGTGATTGGCACTGGGCTTATGGCCGTTGCGTTCGGATTATCGGTTGCCAGCCGAACGCTTTGGGTGGTCCTTGCTGCGCAGGTCTTGGCTGGAATCGCGTGGACGTTCCGCAGCGGGGCGTCGATCGCGTGGCTCACCGACGAACTTCGCGGTGAAGGACGGGGCAACGATCACGAGATCGAACAGCTCATTCTGCGTCGCCATCGATGGTCGATGGGCATCAGCTTGGCGGCGGTGAGCATGATGATGATGGTTGGACAGTCATCGATCAGATTGGCTGTCGTGCTGATTGCCATCGTGCAGTTCGTATTGGCGGTCGCATGGATGTTCGCGCCCGAGCGACACTTCTCAGCAGACCAATCGCACCAGACGTTTGTGCGACAGCTGAGGGCCGGTCTTGCGCTGGTTACGCATCGTCCCCGGCTGATGCGCATGCTGATGATCGTCGGCCTAACAGGTTTGGGAACCGATGCTCTCGACCGTCTTGGGTTCAAACGATTTGTCGAATCTGTCGGTGGCGATGCCGGCGCAGGTGATTCGGTGGTGGCGACCGGTGTGCTGGTGCTCGTGCTCGCCGTCGGCGGGATCATCGTCAACCTGATCGTTACGCGGTTCGTAACCAAACAAGGCGCGACAGATGAGAGCAACGACGACGCTGAGCCTGGCGCAGCGCCTTTGGTCCTTGTCGCTGCCGTCCTGTTCGCTGTTGCAGCAAGCGGCGCCATGGTTGTGGCGCTCGGAGCGCCGATCGCTGTGATCGGTATCGGCATGCTTTTGCAAGATGCGACTCGCGAGTCGGCGTATCCGGTGATTGAGTCATGGACGAACCGTGAGACGACCTCAGACGTTCGTGCCACGGTTCACTCGTTGACGGGCCAGGTGTATGCACTCAGCGAAATGGCCGGCGGGTTCCTCCTCGGCCTACTTGCCGAACTGACCAACGTGCCGCTCGCGGTGTCAGCAGGCGCTGCCCTGTTCGGAGCGGGCTCGCTACTCGCCTTCCAGACCCGCGCCGAATCGCACTAAAACGGCAAATGCCGGGGCTGCCTTGACCAATTGGCCCAAGACAACCCCGGCACTCAGGCCGAATTACCGAATGTCTTACTCGTCGTCACGGCGACGGCTGACGGCAACCACAGCCGCACCGGCACCGACGGCCAACAAGCCGAGCGTCAACAACGTCGTGGGATCAGAACCCGTCAAAGCCAACGCTCCGCTCGGTGCCGGTGACGCAGCAACCGGGCCAGAAGGCAACGGTGCTGCAGTCGGAACAGGATTGGTGATATCTGGGTATGGGTACGCAATGACCGGAACCACTGGCGTCGTGCCCGTGTAGTTCGATGGATCAGTATCGGTTACCGCAGCAACGCCCGTGGGCGTTCCAAGGATGTCAGACGGCGTACCCGTCACCGAACCAACATTCGTGTACCCACCTGCAACCGCAACACCGGTAGCTGTACAGGTGAACGTCGCACCCGGAGCAACCGGACCAGCAACAACATTGGTACCGCCATCACACGAAATATCAGCAGCAGCAACCAGATTGTCAGTCACCGTCACATCAGTCAGGAACGTGGTTCCGGTGTTGGTCACCACATAGGTCCACGTAACCGTCGAACCAGTGCTCACCGTAGGGCCCTCAGCAGCGGTATCAG
>CALDYC010000011.1 GCA_937941245.1 uncultured Acidimicrobiales bacterium
GAACGACGTCGAGGTCAGGTTCGGGGGCATCGTCGCCCTGAGCGGCATGACCTTCGACATCGAAGAAGGCCAGATCTGTGGCCTGATCGGGCCGAACGGCGCAGGCAAGACGACGATGTTCAACGTCATCAGTCGCATCTACGATCCGACCGCGGGAACACTGCGCTTCAACGATGTCGATCTGTTGAACACGCCACCGCACCTCATTGCCGAGACCGGCATCTTTCGGACGTTCCAGAACTTGGCCCTGTGGCCGCGGATGAGCGTGATCGAGAATGTCATGGCCGGGGCGCACGTGCGCAGCAAGCAGAACTTCCTGACGTCCATGCTGAACATCGGCCGGAAGAAGGAAGAAGCCGAACTCGCCTCGGAAGCCTTCACGATCCTCGATGACCTCGGCCTCGCCGACGTGGCCTTCCAACAGTGCGCCGGCCTGCCGTACGGCACGCTCAAGCGCATCGAGCTGGCTCGCTGCCTGATCGGTCGCCCCAAGCTGCTCATGCTCGATGAGCCGGCGACCGGACTGACCCATAGCGAAGTCGGCGAGCTGTCCAAGGTCATCGAGAAAATTCGGACCGACTACAACTTGACCATCTTGCTGGTCGAACACCACATGGGCCTCGTGATGGGCGTGTCCGACAAGGTGGTTGTCCTCGACTTTGGTCGCAAGATCGCCGAGGGGCTTCCCGCTCAAGTCCAGGAAGACCCTGCAGTGATTACGGCATATCTCGGAGCACCCGCATGACCGACCGCCTACTTGACGTCAAAAACCTTCACGCCGGATACGGGCCAATAGCGGTGCTTCACGGCCTTGACTTCCACGTCTCCGAAGGCGAGATCGTCGTCATCCTCGGGGCCAATGGCGCTGGCAAAACGACCACGCTGCGAGCCGTCTCGGGCATGATCGACCGAACCGGTTCGATCGAGCTCGCCGGAAAATCGATCGCCTCCGCAAAGGCACCGGATTTGGTCCGTGCCGGCGTCGCTCATGTTCCACAGGGACGCGGCACGCTTCCGGAGTTGTCGGTTGAAGACAACTTGCGGGTCGGCGCCTACATCCGAAACGACAACGAGATCGATGCAGATATCGAGCAGTGGTTTCAGGCCTATCCAGTGCTTGGCGAACGAAAGAACCAACGAGCCGGAAGCCTGTCGGGTGGCGAGCAACAAATGCTCGCAGTTGCACGCGCGCTGATGTCGCGACCGACACTGCTTCTGTTAGACGAACCCTCGTTGGGTTTGGCGCCGATCATCGTCGCAGACCTGTTTGAGCGTTTCGCTGAGATCAACAAAGAACTCGGCACGACCATGTTGGTTGTCGAACAAAACGCGCAACTTGCGCTCGGCATTGCCGACCGCGGCTACGTGATCGAATCCGGCGAGATGTTCGCCGAGGGGCCAGCCGGTGAGCTGATCAATGACGATGCCATCCGACGCGCATACCTGGGGGTCTGACCATGGATCTATTCCTGCAACGAATATTTGACGGACTGTCGAATGGTGCAACCTACGCGTTGATCGCTATGGCGCTGGTCATGATTTTCAAAGCCACCACGTTGATCAACTTCGCCCAAGGCGAATTTGCAATGTTCGGCGGCTTCATCGTCTTGGTGCTGGCGACCGAACAAGGCCTGCCAATGTGGATCGCAGTCATCGTCGGCATGCTGATCAGTGCGGTATTGGCAGCGGGCATTGAACGAACGCTTATCCGGCCGTTCGACCCTGCCGATCATCTCCCGCTGGTGATCATCACGCTGGGCCTGTTCCTGGCGATCAATGCCATTGCTGGCATCGTGTGGCGCTTCGACCCACGGGCGTTCCCCGAGCTGTTCCCGTCGGGCAAAGCGATGTCCATCGCCGGAGCCACCCTGTCGTGGTACACGGTCTTCACGATGATTACGATCCTGGTCGTTGCGGGTGGTCTGACCCTGTTGCTCAACAAGACCAAAGTCGGACTGGCATTTCGGGCGGTGTCATCGAACCTCGAGTCGAGCGAACTTGTCGGCATCAAGGTCGGGCCCACCCTCCAATTCGGTTGGGCGATCGCGGCAGCAGTCGGCACCCTGGGCGTGTCGGTCTTTGTTGCGTCGCCGTTTCGTCAGCTCGAACCGCAGGTCATGGTTACCGGCCTGATCTTCGCAGTTTCGGCTGCAGCCCTTGGCGGTCTTGATTCGCTCGGCGGCGCGATTCTCGGCGGCCTGGCAATTGGACTGGTTCAGAGTATTGCGGTGCCGTACCTCGGTGTACCGACCGAGCTCAGCTTGCTTGCCGCGGTTGTCGTGTTGTTGTTGGTGTTGCTGTTCAAACCGTCGGGCCTGTTCGGTACGCCGCAGGTTGAACGGGTCTAGGGGGAATCATGGCCAGCGTTCAACTCACCAAAGGCACCCGTGCCTACACGATCTACAAGTGGGCTGGGGTTCTTGCCCTGGTGCTGCTCGTATTTGTCGCAGCATTCGCATTTAACGACACCGGAAAAATCTCGGTGTTCGACAACGACTACAAGATCGGGTTGACCCGGATCACGAAAGCTATTTCGTTCATGGTGGCCATTCTTGGTCTCCAGGTCGTCGCCGGGTTCACCGGTCAGCTTTCGCTGGGCCAAGGTTTCTTCTTCGGAACAGGTGCCTATCTGTCCGCATGGCTCGTAGCCGATCACAGCTGGCCATGGTTCCTCACCCTCGTGGTGGTCGTGCCGGCGTGCTTCCTGCTCGGTCTGCTGTTCGGTGTTCCCGCATTGAAAATCAAAGGGCTGTACTTGGCGCTCGTCACCCTGGGATTAGCGGCGGTGTTCCCGTCGCTCATTCTGCTGGACGTACTCGAGCCCTACACCGCCGGTGCCGCGGGCAAGATCGTTGACTCGGATCTGATCGCTCCCGAATGGATGCCGCTCGATGGCATTGCGACTGGGCTGCAGAAGATTCCGCTGATCGGGCAGTACTTCGGCGACGGCGACCTATCGAGCAAGCAAGAACAACGAATCTGGACATTCTTCCTTATGGCCGTGCTTGCTGCTGTGTGCTTCAAGATGGTCAGCAACCTGATCTCGAGTCGGCCCGGTCGTGCCATTCGCGCGGTTCGCGACAACGAGACCAGTGCCGCGGTGAACGGCATGAGCCTGAGCTATCACAAGACAATGTCGTTCGGTGTGGCTTCGGCGCTCGGCGGCGTCGGCGGCATGATCTATGTGGCTGAACTCGGCATTGCATCGCAGGGTGACTTCACGCAACTCTTGTCGATTCTGTTCATCGTTGGCCTGGTCGTCGGCGGTGTCGGAACACTCTCTGGTGCGGTCATCGGCGGATTGGTCATTGCGTTCATTCCCGAGTGGGCATCGTCGACACAGAACATGCCGGGTGTGCCGGATCGATGGCTCCAGGGCCCGACCGGCGGCTTGATTCTCGGCGTCGGCCTGATTGTGTTGACATTCGTCCTTCCTGGCGGGATCATCTCGGGTGTTCGCAAGCTGCGCGCCAAAATTGTGCAGGTGCTTCCGGCCCCGATACGTGTGGGTGAATCGATTGCGGCCAAGGAGTGAGATACTTGCGCTGACTTCGCAACGCGCTACCGCATCGGTGCGGTTCCATGCGATAGTGAAGTCAGTGTCGTAGTGACCAACGTGTCCCACCAGACAGAGCCGAGATGATCGGCTCTCGCGGTGGACGCAGAACTGCCGTGTGAACGGCGAACAACAAAGGTAGAGGGGAAATACATGACAAGAATTCGAACCCAGGGATGGGTTGCGGTACTGCTCGCAGGCTGCATGGTGTTGGCTGCATGTGGCGCCGATGACGTCGTAGGTGACGTTGTCGATGCTGGCTCGGACATCGTTGAAGATGTTGCCGATGCTGGTGGCGATGTCGTTGATGACGTTGCCGATGCTGGTGGCGATGTCGTCGACGCGGTGACCGGCGACGATGAAGATGACATGTCTGAAGACGACATGTCTGAAGATGACATGTCTGAAGATGACATGTCCGAAGACGACATGTCTGAAGATGACATGTCCGATGACGACATGGCGGGCGCTCTAGCGCTCGAAGGTGACGTCGAAATTGCTGCGGGCACAACCTTGAACCTCGCAGAATGCCCGGACGACTGGAACGCCCTACAGGGTGTTGACGGCGATGAGATTCGCATCGGCCAGACACTGCCGCAGTCGGGTGCTCTCGCAGCATTCGGTGCAATCGGCGAAGGTATGGAGATGTACTTCGACTACATCAACGACACCGACCCAATCGAAGGCAAGGACCTGGTCCTGGTTGCGAAAGATGACGGCTACGAAGCCGGTCGTGCGGTAGCAAACGTTGAAGAGATGGTCGACTCCGATGACATCTTCGCGTTCGCGCACAACATCGGCACGCCGATCAACTTCGCAATCCGCCCCATCACCGATGAGGCCTGCGTTCCACAGTTGTTCAACTCATCAGGCTTCCCGTTCTGGGGTGACCCTGCCAACTTCCCATGGACCGTTGGCAACATCTTGAACTACGTCACCGAGACCGAAATCTGGTGCACCGACATCAAGGCCAACCTCGGCGAAGATGCAACGGTCGCTGCCTTGATCATGAACAACGACTTCGGTAAGACCTACCAGCAGACGCTGAACAGTTCCGAAGCGTGCGCTGGCCTCAACATCGTCGAGGAGCAGGTTCACGACCCAGCTGGCGCCGACGTGACCAACGAGATGACGACGCTTATCGCCAGCGGCGCCGATGCGTTCCTCGCAGGTACCACATCGAAATTCTGCTCGCAGTCAACAGCTGTGCTCGCAGGCTCGGACTGGCGCCCAACGACCTACATGTCGTACACGTGCAACAACCTCTCGTCGTTCTTCGCTCCGGTGCAAGAGGCTGTTGCGGTTCTCGACGCAGACGATGCCGGCCCAATCATGGCCAACTCGAACAAGATCTGCGGTGACCCTGTGTACGCAGACGATCCAAAGATCCAAGAAATCGAGTCAATCCTTGCCGAGTACGGTGGCGTGACCTGCGCCGACGGTTCGTACTCAACCGGCATTCTCTACGGCGAGTTCCTCGTCGACGTTCTGCGCTCAGCATCTGAACTTGAAGGCGGACTCAACCGAGTCAACCTGATGGCAGCAGTGTGGAACGCGGACACGTCGAACGACACGCTGCTTGGCGGCACGCTCCAGCTCGACGGCGTCAACGATGCCTACTGGACCGAGTCAGCTCAGCTCCAGCGCGTGATTCTTGACGGTGACCGTCTGACGTTCACCCCTACCGGCGACCTCATTGACTTTGAGGTCAAGGGTGGTTCATTCGGAGGCTGATGCTTCTGAATCCACACATCTGATGTGCGTTTGGCTGGTCGTCCTGCGGGGCGGCCAGCCAAACTGTTTTTCGGCCCGAGCTAGACCGCCCTACACACAATGGTGATGCAACCGTGAGCAACGACGACCTACGCGACCACAACGACCCGAACGACGTTCCGCCGGTCGATAATCCGATCCCTGCCGGAGGCGAACGTGCCGATTCGGTTGTCGTGCTCAACACCGGCGATGGCAAGGGCAAATCGACAGCCGCATTTGGTGTCATGGTCCGAGGCGTCGCCATGGACTGGAACGTCGCAGTTGTGCAGTTCATCAAGTCTGGCGACTGGAAGGTCGGCGAAGAAAAGGTTGGTCGTCAACTTGGTGTGGACTGGTACGCCAAAGGCGAAGGCTTCACGTGGGACTCCAACAACCTCGACGATGACATCGCCTTGGCGGCCGAAGGTTGGCAGCTCGCTTCGGACCTGATCGCGGCTGGTGACCATCGGTTGATCGTGCTCGACGAGCTGACCTACCTCATCAATTGGGGATGGCTCGACGCAGACAAGGTCGTAGCGGCAATTGAGAATCGACCATCCGATGTCAATATTGTGATCACCGGTCGCGATGCGCACCAGTCGTTGGTCGAGGTCGCTGACACCGTCACCGAAATGCGCAAAGTCAAGCACGCATATGACCAAGGGATTCTGGCCAAGAAGGGCATCGACTACTAGGTCAGTATCTGATGCGTGCGCCTCGGCGCTGTTTCAGGCGAGACTGAGCAGGTGAACGAGCAGTCAAGGACGCAGACCATCTTGGTGGTCGACGACGAACCGATGGTACGCGAGGTGCTCGGCAACTATCTGCGTCATGACGGCTTTGATGTCATCGAAGTTGACGATGGGGCTCAGGCCATCGAAACCGTGGACACGACGCGGGTTTCCCTGGTGCTGCTTGACCTCATGTTGCCCGAACGACCCGGCCTTGACGTGCTCGCGCACATTCGTTCGACGTCATCTACGCCGGTGATATTGCTGACCGCGTTGGGCGACGAACACGACCGAATCGCTGGTCTCGAGGGAGGCGCGGACGATTATGTCGTCAAACCGTTCTCGCCACGCGAAGTCGTTGCCCGGGTGCGATCGGTTCTTCGTCGCACCGGTGTGCTGGCTGTCGGCGAGGTCCAGTTCGGTGAGATTGTTATTGATCTCGATGCGCGAACCGTGCAGCGCGGCACCGCACGTGTGGACCTGCCCCGCCTCGAGTTCGATTTGCTGGTGTATCTGGCGTCGCGCCCTGGCCAGGTGTTGACTCGTGAGGACGTGCTTCGAGACGTGTGGCAGTCATCGGGCAAGTGGCAGGACCCCGCAACTGTCACGGTGCATATCCGACGGTTGCGCGCCAAGCTCGAAGAGGACCCATCGAACCCGAAGCACCTGCTGACGGCCTATGGCGTCGGCTACCGATTCGAACCATGAAGCTGCGTATTGCGATTAGCTTCGCCTTGTTGTCGGCGGTGTGTGCGTTGGCTGCATGGCTCGGCACCGAACTCGTGATGGCTCCTGCCGGAACGGAACGAACCCAGCTGATCGCCATGTTCGCTGCGATCGCCGCTGCAGTCTTTGTCCTTGGCGTCGCATTGTCGGCGGTGACCCGAACCTCGCTGAGCGGTCGCATTCTTGCGATCGCCATCGCCGGGCCGCTCGTGGTCGCATCGGTGACGGCGATCGGCGCATGGTCGATGTTCTTCTCGTCGCAGGACACGCAGTTCGTGTTGATCCTGACCGCGCTCGCAACGGCTTTGGCTGTCGGGCTAGTGCAGCTGCTGGCAGCGCCGATTCTGCGCGATATGCGTCGGATCGCGGTCGCGGCTCAACAGCTCGGCCGCGGCGACCTGTCGGCGCGCACGTCTCTGCAACGAAAAGACGAGGTTGGCGATCTCAGCCAGGCGTTCGACGCGATGGCCGACCGGATCTCTGCCGATGGAGCTGAGCGGGCAGAGCTCGAAGCCGAACGTCGCTTCTTGATGTCTTCGCTCAGCCACGATGCTCGCACGCCGCTGACGGCCATGCGGGCTGCGGTCGAAGCCTTGCAAGACGGACTCGCCCCCGATCCTGATCGATATCTACGGTCAATTGAGCGTGACCTGACGGCAATCGAATCGATTGTTGAGAACCTCTTCTTGCTCGGCCAAATCGACGCCAAACGAGTAGAACCGAGGGTGCAAAGCACGAATATCGTTGAGGTCGCGTCTGATGTGCTGAGCGCTCTTGAGCCGCTCGCAGCGAGACGCAATGTCGAACTGGTGATTGACGATCACCGAAACGATGACGAACCGCCACCACTGATTGTCAACGCCGATCCGCACCATCTCGCACGCGTGTTCACGAACCTCTTGTCGAATGCGATTCGTCACTCGCCAGAGCATGGGCGAGTGGCAATCGAGCTATCCCGCACCCCGATGCCGCAGGTGATCGTCCGCGACCAAGGTGCCGGCTTCCCCGCAGAGTTTGCGTCTCGAGCGTTTCAGCAGTTCACACGGGCCGAAGCGGATCGAAGCCGAGCGACCGGGGGAGCGGGGCTGGGGCTCGCGGTGGTCAAAGGTTTGATCGAGGCCCACGCCGGAACGGTCTTCATCGGCGACCCTCCCGGTGGAGCGGTGGGATTCACACTCCCAGAGGTGCGACCGCTCTGAGTCGCGTTCGCTCTGAGTTGCGATCGCTGAGGGAGGTCAACCGAGCAGTTTGAGCGGTGGCTTCGGCGGCCAGACCGCCGTAATGCCCGTTGCGACGCGCTACCCGCTGCTTTACCACTCGGTGCACGCACACTCGACGGTTTGATCCATTGCTTGCCACTTGAACTTGACCGACGCGGACAACGCCCCGCAGCCGGTGCAACTCACGGCAAATCCATCAGGGACCGTTACGACCATCACGGGTGACTCGCCGGTTGAAAGCCGCTTCTTCTTGGCTTTGGGTTTGGCCAACTGAGGCATCGGCAGCTTCTCAAGCTCGAGATACTGCGACATGTCCACCTTCGGGTCTCGGGGCGTGTCAGGGACCTGTTTGTCGATCCAGTCGTGTAGCCAGGTTCGCTCGGGCCATTGGAGATAGTTCAGTCGCCCGTACATCGCCGCGGCACCAATGTCGCGATGGAGATCTTGTGCCACGTTCGTGTCGCCCTCATCTGAGTGGACAATGTCCCAACGGTCTGATTCGACGGTCAGCACCCGTTGCGAAGTAACCCGGATCGGCTCGGTCACCACGGCAGGGCCGCTCCAGTTGAGGAAGGGGCCGACTTCGCTGAGTTTGTCGACGCCGAACACCTTGATCTTGTCTGAGATTTGCTCGATCTCGTCGAGGAAACCGTCGCGATCATCCGAGGTCGTCGGATCTTCAAGCGTGTCTGCAGCGAACAGAATGACGAATCGAGCGCCGCTACCGGCTGGCTTGCGTCGAAGGATGCGGCCCATGCGTTGAATCATCTGCCGGCGGGTACGGCTTGCGCTCACCACAACGCCAAGGTTGGCCTTGGGTACGTCGACGCCCTCGTCGAGCACTCGAGGTGCTGCCACAGCGTCGAGTTCGCCTGATCTCAAGCCCTCGAGGATCTGTTGGCGTGCCCCCCGCGGTGTTTCGCCTGTGATGATGTCGATATCGAGTTCGCTGTCCAATCGGTTGATCGCATGATTGGCAGCTTTCACCGTCTCGGTGAAGACGAGCGCGCCGTCAGCTTCGCGCAAACTCGGCGCAAGTGTCGTGAGTGCTTTGTACTTCGCGGTGCTGTTTGCCACGATCTCACGGCGCTTGCCGAGAGCATCGAGGTACTCACGCGCTGATCGACCGTTCACTCCGGCGTCCTCGCCAGCCAGATGTGCGACCGCGGCGAGGAAATCAGAGAAGTTGGTCGGCATTTCCGGCACAGCTCGAAGCACCCGTCGGGCATCGACGAGCTGTTGTTCTGTGGAGATGTACTCGGTTCGTTCCTTCGATTCGAGCGGGACCGAGACGAACGCAACACGAGGTTGGGCACATACGCCGTCATCGATCGCGCTCGCAAAGCTATACCTAAAGCAGACTCCGCCGAAGTACGGGAGGATGACCTTTTCGATGGCGTTGTCGCCCCGTTCGAGGGTGGCAGTCAACCCAAGGCGTTCGCTGTAGTCGCCAATCATGGCTTTGCGGAGAACCCCACCACCGAACCCGTGGCACTCGTCTGCGATCAGCAGCCCTCCGCGGTCGCCGGGAGGGATGGGACGTTGGCTCGACGCAGAGTGTCGTGTTGCCACCAGCACGTCGCAGCTGCTCGGCCGGTCCCTTTGGTTGTCGCCAAGACGCCCGATGGTGAGATCAGGGAATGCGTCGGTCAGCCGCTGATGCCATTGGGCGATGAGGACTCTGGTCGGTACAACGACCATGACAAAGAGGCCGCGTCGATGCGCGTCGTCAACCGCGGCCAGCGCCATGTCGGTCTTACCCGAGCCGGTGACGGCCTCGATGATGCCACGACGGCCGCAATCGAGCCAGGCTGTTAGGGCATCGAGTTGCCACGAGTAGAGAAAACGATCAGGTCGGGTTTGTGATGTCACGCGAATCCGGGGCGTCAGGGGGGTCGATCAACGCTATCGGGCACAGACGCTGGCGCGGGTCACGTACGGTGCGTGTGTGTGCATACGTCCTGCGTCTGAGATCATCGTCCATCGCCACGAAAGGCGACTGTCTCGACCGGTTCGTTTGATCAGCCTTTGGTTAGTAGCGGTCTCAGCGGCGATGATCGCAGCAGCATGCGGCCAGCCCGGCGAAAGCACCGTCGTGGCCCCTGCAACCACTACCGCTGCTGTGTCGGCCGACGTCGTCACCGCCGACGCGGTATCACCCGGTACCAGCACCACCGAATCGGTCACCGCTCCGACGGCCATTGCGCCCGCAACGTCCGAGCCGGTGGTGTCGCCGGCCCGCACCTCGGCGCGTACCTCGCCGGAGCCGACGCGAATTGGTGCGACCCGACCGACCGACATCCCAACTTCTGAGCCACAGGCTTCTGACGATTCGAGTCCGGTTCGGTCCGCACCCACCGCATCGGTGTCGGATCAGTCCACGCCAACGGTTGGGCCGGCGGCAACGAAGACACCGGAGCCGACCGAAATGCGATCGCCGACCGCGATACCGGGGCCGACAACATCGGCCACCGCTCCCTCGACGTCTCCGACCGGGACCGTTGCGCCATCAGCCACTGCCACCAGCGCAGAAGCGGGCTTGCCGGTGCTCACCCCTCAACCAACGGTGTCGCCTGCGCTGGCACTCGGAAGCCCAACCTCGGCTGATCCCGGTGACAGCGATCCGTTGACCGAAGCGGTGCAAGCCCGAACCGAAGAGGTTCGCGCTGTGCGAACCAAGACCGGTGTTCTTGGGGCGGTTGTCGACGGTGGTCCTTTCGAATGGACGATGATTACGCCGTGCTTTGGCACGTCGCTGGTCGCTGGCCCCGAGATCATCGAGGGGCCGATTGATGTACTGATCGACCCGGGACATGGCGGCGACGAGACCGGAGCGGTCGCAAGTTCGGGTCTGCGAGAGTCACACGTCAACCTGGTGGTCGCTCAGGCGCTCGAGCAGCGACTCGTCGCGCGCGGCTATCGCGTGCTGTTGACACGCGACGCTGATCATCGCGTGGCGATCCAGAGTCGTGCAGCCTTAGCGCTGGCGCTTCAGCCCGCAGTTTTTGTGTCAGTGCACCACAACGGCGGCTTTCCTGAGCTGCACGGCGAGGTTGGCACCGAGGTGTTCGTGCAGCAGGGGAGCGAGCAGTCTCAGCGACTCGGGGGGCTGATCTTTGACGAACTGACCGCAGCGTTTGCCGACATCGACGTGGATTGGGTCGCCAACCGGACCCGTGGTGTGTCGTGGCGCTCGAATGTCGAAGGCACCGATCTCTATGGCGTGCTTCGTAGAACACGCGGCGTTCCATCCGTTCTTACCGAAGCCATGTTCTTGACAAACCCGCCCGAGGCTGCGCTGCTCGCTGATCCAGCGGTGCTCGCGGCCGAGGCTGATGCGCTGGCCCGCGCGATCGATCGCTACTTCAGTTCAGCAGACAACGGAAGCGGATTCATCGAAGGGTTGATATTCCGGGGTGACCTCGGCCCTGGCGGCGGGACGGACGGATGCAAGGACCCCGCGCTGCGATAGCGCGTCACGATCGCTGTCGACATGCCGACCCAGCGCCGATTGCCGGCCGTTCCACCGTCGATTTCGAGACGGGGAACTGCATGCAGGCTCAATAGACGATGGTTGGCAGCGCCTGTCGAGTAACGAGTCGGCTCAAGATCAATCTGCTGTCAGTTTGACGCACATCGGCCTGGTCCCGAAGTTGTTTCAGCAGATCCTCAAGGTCATCGGGCGACGCGACACGGGCCTCGAGGCGGTAGTCCACTGGTCCCGTCAGATGGAACGCGTCGATTACCCGATCATCGGTTGCGACAAAATCAATAAAGCCCTGGTCGTTGTCGCGTTGGTTCAGCCAAATATCCATCGAGGCTGCCAGCGGCTTCCCGATCGCTGCAGGGTCGACCGCAGCGTGGACACCGGTGATCACGCCAGAATCGAGCAACCGGGCTAGACGCGCTCCCGCAGCGTTAGGACTGAGCCCAACCGCCCGGGCCAGTTCTCGGTGGGTGGCGCGTCCGTCAATTGCCAAGTGACTGATGATTGCGCGGTCAATGTCATCCATGACTGCGTTTTATCACAGTTAGTGGGCAGCTGGGCCTGGGTTTTCGGTGCCAACCTCTGCGGCTCCTGGTGCAGAATCAAGACATGACCAAGTCACAAGCAACCGCATTCGACCAACTCGTTCAGCAGTGGTTGTCCCACGAAAACCTGCGCTCGAGCGGTGCGGCTCCAGCCGCCCTGATTGCATCACGCCAGAAGCTTGACGCCGTGCGACGCGCTGCTCGTTCAATCCGCTGATCTAACGCTGTGTGGTCCACCGCTCGGCCGCATCGGGCCCGTGCCAGGCTTGATCAGCTTCCGGTTCCGAGACTGGGCGAAAGCGCCCGCCACTGCCCCCGAGTTACCTGATCGGCTCGACCCTGGCGTTTCAGGCCGGTAAGAGTCAAACTGATTGCATCGAGCGACTCAAACCGTTCGTGATTTACCAACATGGCCGCAATGGCGCTGCGGTCCAGCGACACCTCGCTTGACTCAAGTACGTGCATAACCGCATCGGAACGGGTCGCCAGCGACAGGTCGGCGAACGCTGGTTCGTCTGGAACGTATTCGCCATTGAGCGAAACGACATTGTCTGGAACCTGGTCGCCGCTGCCCGTGCCTGAGTTTGGGCCCAAACCCATCCGTGCTGCCCACTTGAGCAAGCCTTCGAGCTCTGCGGTAGCGAGCTTCTCGTCCTGCTCAAGCCCTGCAAGCAATTCGCGCGCCTGGACAACCTTCTCGCGGATGTCGCGAAGGTTTGCTTGTGACTCTTCAACGATCTCGTAGGACATGGTGTGCTCGATGTCTGCGGCTGGTAGGAGGTGAATGGTGGTCTGGGGAAATGGTGGTCTAGGAGAGCAGGTTGTCACCGGCTATGTTGTGGCTAGTGCGCACTAGCTCTCTCGACGATTTAGCACCATAACAGAGCTAGCTGAAACTAGCTAGCTTTTCTTGCTAGTGGCGCTGGTAGTCGGCAACTTGCTCAGCAAGACATCGCTAGTTGGGGCCAACGGAGCGCAACCAACAGGGACCTGTTTGGGCTCCGGCGGGGCTGTCGGCAGGGTGCAGCTAGCCTCGACCGCAATGTGGACAATGAAACGGCCCGCAGCGCGAGTGGTGCTCCTTAACCGCAGCGGGCAGATCTTTCTCATCAACGGCCGCGACCCGGCAGATTCCAGCAAGAAACCGTGGCTTGAGATTCCTGGTGGGGGCATCGATCAAGGTGAGACCAGCGCTGATGCAGTCGCCAGGGAGCTTTACGAGGAAACCGGCATCGAGAATGCCGAGATCGGGCCCGTGGTGTGGGTGCAACACGTCGAATTTGACTTCGGTGGCATCCACTTCGACAGTGATGAGCAGATCCACGTCGCATGGTGCGATGGTGGCGAGTGGCGTCCGCGCCATCTCGAGTTCCTCGAAGCTGCCGCCTTCAGCGGCGCATCGTGGTGGTCACTTGAGGATCTGCTGGCGAGCGACACCCCAGTGTTGCCTGAGCGCTTGCGCGAGTTCTTGCCCAGGCTGGTCGCCGGTGAACTGCCGGATCCGCCGATCGACATAGCGCCGTAGCCGACCAGGGGCCAGATCGGCGGTTCAGTGAATACTCAGTGACCCGAGTCCAGCCCAAGGTCGTCGCGTTCAGCGGCCTTGACGGCATATCCGACGATGATGGCCGGAAGTAGCAGCACCGACCCGGCGATCAGTCCGGCGAACATCAGCCAACCCCATGTGTCGTTGAAACCAGTGGCCAGTCCAACGAAGAACGCAATCATTGCGAACACGAAGCACGTGTAGCCGAAACGTTTGCCCCAATCAGCGGCAGCGGCCCATCGGGCACGCTGGGCGAGTATGGGATCGGTGGTCATGTTGCGCTCCGATGGGGGTTATGGGGCGTGGGCCAGCCAGCGTCGTCGATCAGTTTGGCCAGTAGGCGTTGTGATTCGGCAATCGAGAATCGTTGTACGGCTAAAGCACGATTTCGTTCGAGCAGCTCGACGTCCGGCTCCGACACGAACGCCGCCACCGCTGCAACGTCGCTCGGGTTGAACCAGCTGAATCCGAGACCGCGCAGTTCTCGTCCGACGGGATAGTCGCCGACGATCACGGGCCGACGATGGATCGAAGCCTCGATCGGAGGGTTACCGAAACCCTCCCAAAGCGATGGAAAGACGACGACATCGGCAGCGGCATAGATATCGGGAACTGATGGCGCTCCCTGGTGAATGACCGGAACGGCGGCCGTCGATAGCAGCCAATCAAGCTGCTCGTCATAGCCTTCCTCGGCCGCTCCTAGGAGCCAGTAGGTTCCTTCGAGCTGTTCAGCCAACCGCAATGCCAATGGGATGTTCTTGCGTTCTATTGCTCGTACCGGATGGGCGACAAGCAGCGTGTGGTCGTCGATACCGAGAGCACCCCGCATTGCTTCGCGATCACCAGTTGCGGCGTCAGTGTCGAACGGGTTGTAAATGGTGGTGGCCTCGATGCCCCGGGCGATCATCTGTGTTCGGGTCAGCTCGTTGATGGTCACATGGCGCCACGCCGGGTCCTGGAGGGGGAGCTCGGTAATGTGGCCGAATCGATCCCGCTGCCACGGCGGGTCATGATGATGCATGATTGCTGGCCGCCCGGTGAGAACTGCGCCGACGGCCCGACTTGCGTCAAGATTGAGTGGAATGGTGCACACATTCTCAACCACAACGAGATCACAGTACGCGAGGGCAGAGGCGAGTTCATTCTCGTTCGGCGGCGCCGTTGCATCGATCGATAGTCCGGGGATGAGTCGGTCCACCGGACCTTCTCCAGCGACGGTCACCACGTCGTACCCAAGTCCTTCGAGGGCCGTCTGCCAGTGCCGGGCGACAATGCTCACACCATCGCTGAGACCCAAACGGAATGACACGATCGCGCAGGTTGTCATCGGTGTGGGCTCTTCGCTGGTCCGCTGGTCAACGCCGATTGAAACTGCGGCTTCTGCTGCGACGTCGACACCAAGCTCGACGCTATCGCGACGATGGTGAGCGCACGTGACGACCACGTCTCAGGCGAGGTTGAGGCGTTTCGGTCCAACGCAGGTCGAATTCTTGAACGGCATTGGGCTGAGCCGGGTTTCACCATGCCCAATGCGAAGACCTATCCGTGGCAATGGCTTTGGGATTCTTGCTTCCATGCGATCGCGTGGGCCGAGCTCGGTGACCCTGACCGCGCCATCAGTGAATTGTCGGCGTTGTTTACGTTTCAGGACAGCAGCGGATTCGTGCCGCACATGAGCTATCACTCCGACCCCGGCGCGAGTGTCGCTTTCTGGGCGCGTCGAGGTGCATCGACCATCACCCAACCTCCGATGTTCGGCCATGCGCTCGCTGACCTTCACCGCCGCGGCGTTGCGCTTCCGGATCATCTTGTCGAGTGCGCTATTCGAGGGCTGCGCTTCCTGCTCCGAGACCGGTCCCGGACTTCGCGGGGTCTCGTCGCTCTCGCTCATCCTTGGGAAACCGGATGTGATGACAGTGCTCGCTGGGATGATGCGCTCGATGGCTCATGGAACAGCGATGCGTGGCGCCAGAAGAAGTGGGACTTGGTTTCTTCAGTTGAGACCAACGCTGACGGTGCGGCTATCGCCAACCCCGGTTTCGCCGTAGGGTCGATCGGCTTCAACGCGCTCATTGCCTTCAACGCAACGGAGTTGGCGAGTCTCACCGGCGACCGTGAGCTCATCGCAGGCGCTGACGAACTGCGCGGCGTCATTTCTTCGCTGTGGGATCCCGGGCTCCGGACCTGGACTGACGACGGCGATTTCGCGCACACGTCGGGTCGGGTGCGAACACTCGACGCTCATCTCGCACTCTTGGTCGAGACCAACCAAGCAGTCATCGAAACAGCGGTCGGCGACCTGTTCGACCCTGTTGCGTTCGGCTCGCGCTTCGGGCCCGCAGGGTGCCATCGCGATGAACCGAGCTTCGATCCCGACACCTATTGGCGAGGTCCGACATGGCCGCAGATGAGCTATCTGTTGTGGGTCGCGCTCAACGGTCTGGGTCGCGCCGGGCATGCCCAGGTTGTGGCTGGAGCCCTTCGGGCCGGCTCAGCCACGTCGGGCTGGGCCGAGTACTGGAATCCTGATACCGGCGAAGGGCGAGGGGCCACGCCACAAAGTTGGGCGACCATTGCGGTGGCTGTTGGCCCCGGGGCGATGTCAGCCCAAAGTTGACGTTCGCAAGCATTGGCGTGAATTTCGCGACAAACTCGGTCGGTCAGACGACTGACAGATGCCGCAACGGTTGTTCGTGCGCTAGGGGTAGAGACCGATCTCGCTCTAGGCGCGACCGTTCCGGGAAGCTGATGTGTTGCCAACGAGGAGTGCTGTGGCCAAAAAACGTCGACCCAAACAGTCACGAGTAAGCAAGGTGGCCGATGCCTCGCGCTCGGCTGCCGGCAAGGCTCGTGATGCGTCCAGTGGAGTAAAAGGCGCTGCTGCAGGTGCTGCTGCCGCTTCTGCAAAGGACGCAGTTGCAAAGGGAGCGAGCGGTGCCAAGGGCGCTGCCGCATCCGGCAAAGG
>CALDYC010000012.1 GCA_937941245.1 uncultured Acidimicrobiales bacterium
GGCTCGATCATCATCATCGACACGATCAACAAAATGACCGTCAGCTACGTGATGAACAAGATGTATCCCGAGCTGCTGGGCGATCTCCGCGGTGGCGCGATCGCGTTGGCGGCGATCGGCGCAGCAATGAGCTGATGTGTCACGCCCAGCGAGGCGGCACATCGCGAGGCGGCACATCGCCAGGCATCACACCGCTAGGCAGTTCAGTCGCCGTGCAGCGGCCGCCTACTTGGCCAGTTTGTCGGTGAACCAATCGAGAATGATTTCGGCCCGCTGCACCCTGTGAACGGGCGAACCGGACCGGGACAGCTCATGGTTCTCGCCGGGGAACCGATAAAAGTCGACCTCGCGGTCGAGCAGTTTGAGCGCAACCCACAGTTCCTCGGCTTGCACCATCGGACAGCGCCAATCCTCTTCGGAATGAATGATGAGCATTGGCTTGTCGATGTTGCGCACTGATTCGATAGGCGACGATGCTCGGTAGACGCTTGGATCGTCGATATGGCTCGGTCCGTGCTCGGTCCGAAACGCCGTCGAAATGTCAGAGTTCCATTCTTCGCTCAGCAGGTTGTTGACCGCCCGTTCTGAGCAAAATGCACGGAAGTGTTCACCGTGATGCGCAGCCAGCCAGGTTGCCATGAACCCGCCATAGGAGCCACCGAGCATGCCGACTCGATCGGCGTCACAGAAGCTGAATTTCTCGAGCGACCCGCTGAGAATGGCCAAGACATCGTCAACGTCGAGCCCACCCCAACCAGACCCCGGCCGCAGCGGGTGGGCCGGTCCAAGAATCGACTGACCCCAGTCGGTGCACCGACCGCTACCGCCACGAGGGTTGCCAAAGATGACAACGAAACCGGCGGCAGCCTGCATTTGGAACTCGTCCATGAAGAACTCGCCGTACTGGGTGAATGGCCCGCCATGCACATTCAGAAGCACGGGGTAGGTCCGCGTTTCGTCGAAATCTGCGGGACGCATGATCCAACAGTCGATTTCGTCGGTGCCGTCCGTGGTCGCCACCGCGTAGCGTTCCGCTTCGAGAAGAGCCGACGCCCATTGGCCGCTGATCTTGGTGCGCTGCTCGCCGTTCACGAACAGCTCACCGGGTGAAGTTGCGGTGGTTAGCGCGACCGCAAACGATGTCCCCGTGGTGTCGAACCCCTGCACGGAGACAGCGCCGTCGGTGACCGGTTCCGGCGGAGCTGAACCATCTGTCTGCAGTCGATATACATGCGTTTCGCCGCGGTCTTCGGCGACCGCAAGCAGCGAGCTGTCGTTCTCCCACACGGGAGCCTGCATGCAGGTCATGGCAAAGAAGGTGCGATCAAGGCCGGTAGAGATCCATGTGATGTCGTCGAAGCTCGCCTGCGATGCCCCGACCGGGAGCACGCCGATCATGTTGTTCTGCGGATAGGTCTCGAGCTCGCCGATGCCAGTGAACGCAACCGTTGACCCGTCAGGCGAGACGGCCGGCATGGAATAGGTGCCGTCGTGTGCTGTCAGGCACCGGACGGCGTCGCCATCGTTGAGCGGGATGCAATAGAGGTCAATGGCGAGATCGCGATCCCACGAGTCATGGCGCGAAGCAGACGTGATCACCGCAGACGAGTCCGCGAGCCAGGTCACGCCAGAGTGCTGAAATTCGCCCGGAGTCAGGTTGCGGGGCTTGGCGGTGCCATCGGCGGGAACGACATAAACATGATTGGGTCGGTCATAGATCCAGTCCTCGCCGTTCAGTCGAGAGAACAGTCGCTCGATCTTGCGTGGCGGCTGTCGGGCGACGTCTTCGATGTCGTATCGGTCGGCCCGCGTTCGACTCGTGAAGCCGACCAGGGTCCCGTCCGGACTCCACGCGATATCACCGAGCCCGTCGGGCATGGTGCAAAGCGTTCGGGTTTCGCCGGGTTGTTCAACCGGAAGTACATGCAGGGTCGACTCGCCCTTTTTCTCACCGCGTCGTGAGGTGAATGCCAAGAATCGCCCGTCTGGGGACCATGTCGGGTTGGTGTCGTGGTCGCCGCCGCTGACTGGCGAATCGTCGAGCCACACTTTGCTGAACGTTTTGTTTTTGATGAGATCGACCGTTGCGACGACGAAGGCGACTCGTGCGCCGTCAGGCGAAATCGCGGGTTGCGACACCGTGTTGCGCTGATCGATGAGTCGGGATGCGATTGCGGTCGAGTCCATTGACGAAACCTAGCGCCGCCGCGCCGGCCAGCTCTCGAAATTGACCATCGCCGAGTGCGCATCGATACCGAGTCGAGTGATTATCCTCGGGGCGTTCGTACCCAACGCCTCGCCGAGGCTGCGATGAGGAGAATCACATGGCCGGTGGTCTTGCTGGATTGCTCGATGATGTGGCCGCGCTCGCAAAGCTCGCCGCCGCATCGGTTGACGACATCGGCGCAGCTGCCGGGCGCGCCAGCATGAAGGCCGCGGGTGTCGTCGTGGACGACACGGCAGTCACTCCGACCTACGTGCAAGGCCTGGCTGCCGACCGTGAGCTTCCGATCATCAAGCGGATCGCGACCGGGTCACTCAAGAACAAGCTGCTGTTCATTCTTCCGGCTGCGTTGCTTCTTAGTGAGTTCGTCCCGCTGCTTGTCGAAGTCATTCTTATGTTCGGCGGCACGTTCCTGTGCTTCGAGGGAGCGCACAAGATCATTCACGCGCTGAAGGGGGACGATCACGATCACGACGTGCCGTCCGTTATTAAAGGTCCCGAAGCCGAAGCCGAAACAATCTCGGGCGCAATTCGCACCGACTTCATTTTGTCTGCCGAGATCATGGTGATTTCGCTTAAAGAAGTCATCGACGAGGGCTTTGCCGCACGACTGATCATCATGGTCGTCGTTGCGATCTTCATCACGATCGTGGTCTACGGCTTGGTTGCGCTCATCGTGAAGATGGACGATGTCGGTCTAGCCCTGGCGAGACGAGACGACGAATCGTCTCAGAAACTCGGGCTTGGTCTGGTCCGCGCCATGCCGAAGGTGTTGACCTTCCTGACGATCATCGGAACTGCGGCCATGCTGTGGGTAGGTGGCCACATCTTGATCGTCGGCGCACACGAACTCGGATGGGATTGGCCCTACGACGTCGTTCACGACCTTGAAGGTGCCGTCAGCGATGTCGGGGGTATCGGCGGTGTGCTCGGCTGGCTGGCAAATACCGCAGTATCTGCGCTTGTCGGCCTGGTCTACGGCACGATCGTCGCGACGGTCTATGACGCGATCAAAGCCCGTCGAAGTGGCGACCACAGCGAAGGACCGGCAGTAGCAGCAGCGCACTGAATCGGCTTGATCCGTCGCGCCGATGCGCACCGGTGACGACATCGTCGTTCGGTTGAGGTGTTCCGGGTGTGAGATATTGGGGTCATGTTCGACCTCGTCATCCGCAACGGCACGCTGATCGACGGAACTGGCGGGCCGCCGCAACCGAATATGTCGGTGGCAGTTGACGGAGCAACCATCGTCGCTATCGGTAGCGACGTTGGGCCAGCACATCGCGAGATCGATGCAACCGGACTGATCATCACCCCTGGTTTCGTCGACATTCACACCCATTACGACGGCCAGGCAACCTGGGATGACGAACTGGCCCCATCGACCGAACACGGCGTGACCACTCTCGTCATGGGGAATTGCGGCGTCGGGTTCGCGCCGGTGCGACCGGATCATCACACCTTGCTGATCGAGCTCATGGAGGGCGTGGAAGACATCCCAGGTGCTGCACTTGCCGAGGGCATGCAGTGGGAGTGGGAGAGCTTCCCCGAATATCTCGATGCACTCGAGCGCCGTTCGTACACCGTCGATATCGCGGCCATGATCGCGCACGGACCGCTGCGTGCCTACGTTATGGGCGACCGGGGTGCAGCAAACGAGCCAGCGACGAGCGATGACATCGCAGAAATGGCCGCCCTCGTTACCCAGGCAGTCGAGGCCGGAGCGATGGGATTCTCAACGAGCCGAACCATCACCCATCGCGCTCTCGGCGGCGAGCCGGTCCCGGGCACCTTCGCTGCCGAAGACGAGTTGTTCGCGCTAGGCAACGCGGTTGGCCGAACCGGCAAAGGAGTATTCGAGGTCGCCCCTGCGGGGGTCGCTGGTGAAGACCTTGTTGCTCCGCGCGTCGAAGTCGACTGGATCTGTCGACTCGCTGGCGAGATCGGCCGACCGGTTACGTGGCTCATGTTGCAAAACTCGTTCGCACCCGACGACTGGCGAGAGCTTATGGAACTGTCCGCCGACGCAGTCGACGCTGGCCACCAGGTTGTTCCGCAGGTTGCCGGCCGCCCGTTCGGCATTTTGCTCGGTCTTTCCACCGGGCGCCATCGCTTTGCGCGACTACCGAGCTTCGAACCGCTCGCCAAGCTCTCGGCCGCGGAACAGGCCGCGGCAATGGCAAACCCTGACCTCAAGGCCCGATTGCTGACCGAGTCGGTCGACGCGGTCGCCAAAATGGCCGAAACCGAACCGATCGGTGCGTTTCTCGCCAATGCGTTCAACCAGACCTACCTGCTAGGCGACCCGGTCGACTACGAACCGGGACCTGAGAAGTCCGTCGCCTGGCTCGCCGACGCCCGCGGGGTTGAACCCCTTGATGAAATGTACGAACGTCTGCGAGAACGCGACGGTCAGGCGCTGTTGATGATGCCGTTGCTCGGCTATGCCGACGGAACTGGTGACGCGCTGCACGACATGTTGACCCATCCGGCTGCGGTGCTTGGTCTTGCCGACGGCGGAGCACATGTGAACTTCATCTGCGATGCGTCGACACCCACATGGATGCTCACCCACTGGGCGAGGGATCGCTCGCGCGGCCCGCAGCTGCCGCTCGAGTACGTCGTCGCCAAGATGACCTCAGAGACGGCTGCGCTCTTTGAACTGACCGACCGCGGTGTGGTTTCGGTGGGCAAGCGCGCAGATCTCAATGTGATCGATCACGCAAACCTTCGGCTGCGAGAGCCGCGGCTGGTCGCCGATCTTCCGGCGGGAGGTACCCGACTGCTTCAGGCGGCTGAGGGGTACGTCGCGACCGTCGTGGCCGGTGAAGTCACGCGTGAACATGATGTATTTACCGATGCTCGCCCGGGACGGTTGGTACGGAGCTGATTGGGTTCACCCAACGAGAGCGGTGACCCTTGTGGTCGCAGTGTCGTCGACCACGGCGATGGTGGGGCGATCCGAGAGAGTCAGATGAGCTTCGGCCAACATGCGTTGATCGCGGACCGAGGACAACAATGCCATTGCGTCGGAACGCTTCATCCAAACAACAGCGTCAACGACCTCATTTCGACGGAACGCACCGTCGGTTGGTTGCAGCATCCAGAAGCGGCGAGCCACTCCGTCCTTCGAGACATGGCCGTCGAGTGTTCCGACCACGTCGCAGGCGAACCCGGTCTGTTCCGCGACTTCGCGCACAGCGGTTTCGAGGGGTAACTCGTTAGGCATCGTCGGACCTTGGACGAGCATCCACTTGTCGTCAGCCTTGCGATGTACCACCAGGTATTTGGGTTTGCGGCGTCGAAGATCGACGACGACTGCACCTGCGAGGTTCGCCTGTTCCATGTACTCAAGCTAGGCAAAGCCCGAGTCGAACGGAATGGGGAAGATCACCTGTTGGGAACAATTGCCTAGGTGAATCGTGTGAAAGGCTGTGAAAGGCAATGCAAGCATCGACTCATTGATCGTCCACGACCGCGACCAATTTGTTCGAGTTCTTCAATGATCAACCAGCGGTGCCCATGTACGCGTTGGGCGACCTTGAAGAGCAGTCGCTCGATCTACGGCTTCCCGACAGCTATTCGATTCGCCGTCGTCTCGTTCGTTGCCTGGTGCCGTCGCGGGACAATGCCATTGCGCCGCCGGACAATGGCAACGGATATGGCGCTACACGTACAGAAGAGAAGCACCGCTACAGCGAAGGGGATAACCGAGTCGGTCACCATTGAGGTGACGATGGTGGCTAACACCGCTCCAATCGCCATGCGGACGGCTCCGGTGAACGCCGATGCAGTTCCCGCGATGTGCCCTACCGGGATCATCGACGCCGTTCCAAGGTTCGGCATGAGCAGCATGAACGTCGCAAGCAGCACGGCGAGGATCGGCATGAACACCCAGAATGGAGGATGTCCATCCGACGCGACAGCGACAACCACCAGCAAGGCGCTCGCAGGAATCGTGATAGAGAACCCAATCGACACCATGGTGTCGATGCCAAGACGTTCGACAACGCGTCCGTTGATCACCGCAGCGATACCGAACCCAGCGGCGACCACACCGAAGATGATCGGGAACTGGCCCGGGCGATCAAAGATCTCACCGATCACTAGCTCGCTCACTGACAAGTAGGTCGTCATCACGGCCTGCAGAAACACGGTCGCCACGGTGTATCCGCAGGTGATCGGGGTCGAGGCAACCTCGCGGTAACCGCGCAGGCTTTGTGACACGCTGAGCGGCCGCACGTTCTCAGGCGTAAGCGTTTCACGCAGCCGGGTTGACCACAAAGCGATTCCGCCAGCCCAGATCGCGCAGAACCAGAAGAGGGCTCGCCAAGGAAGTACAGCGATGATCACCGCACCGAGGGTTGGCGCAAACACCGGGACGAGGACGAAGACCGCCATGATTTGTGACATCGCCTTAGCCATGGCATCGCCCTCGAAGCGATCCCGGATGATCGCAGATGCGACGACCCGTGCCCCTGCGGCCCCTACGCCCCACACGAACCTCGCCACCAGCAGCCACGCGAAACTCGGCGCCACCGCCGACGCAACCGCCGATGCGATGTAGATCCCAATGGCGATGTACAGCACAGGTTTACGGCCGAATCGATCGGCGAGCGGGCCGTAGAAGAACTGGGCTACGGCTAGACCGAAGAAGAACACCGTGATGAGTTGGCCGGTTTGGTTCGAGTTCTCGGCCAGGTCGTACGCGTCGCGAATGTCGTCAAATGCAGGAAGAAGAAGGTCGATGCCAAGGGCCACCAATGCCATGACCGCAGAGATCAGAACGAGAAGCTCGCGCGCGCCAATGCCGGTCTTTGCGCGATCAGACTGAGATGTCACGGCTTAGGTGCCGTCGAAGTCAGGATGGAGGCGAGATTCGAGGCGAATGCGCTCGGTCGGCGGAATCGCCATTGATCGTCGTTCGTCGAGATCGAAAGCCAAGTTCACCGATTCGAAGGCTGCGACTACCTGCCCCGTGTCGAGGTCGATGCACCAGCTTCGGCTTCGAGCGACCTTCTCACGCACTTCCATCGTTGCGCCGAAGCTCTGAATGTGGGTGCCGATTGTTGGCATGGCTCCGACCCATCCTCGTGATTCCATCACGGCCATGCCGACTCGCTCGCCGTTCGGGCCGATTCGCACGAAGTCTCGGGCGCCGGCAGGTGCTTCGCCTCCCCAGATCAACATGTTGGCTTCAGATACAGGTACGACGTCGGTGCCCAGAGTGTCGCTTGTGGTGACCTCGCGCGGTAGTCGAACAGCTAGCTCAAGGTCCAGTAGCGTCTGTAGCGTCGGAGCTCGGCCCACTGCATCGACGTCGAGTCTCAGGCTGCGGGGGGCGCCGTAGTCGGGCAGCTCGATCACCGGCGTATCGGGGGAGGCGTGGTCGAACTCGTGCACGAAGGTTGCGCCAAGAACGCCGTCGCCGTTGCGTAGTTCGTGGAACAGCCGGAAGCCGCTACGCGACCGCAGTGCCCCGCTCGACACGACCAGTCGGCTTCCGAGCATCTGCTCGTGGTGATGGCGCGTATAGACGCTTGTGATCGCTTGGACCGCGATGTCATGCGCGTCGCAGAACGCAGTCGTGGCAGCCATTGCGTTGCGGCCATAGAACCGCACGTTCATGTGCCCGAGTTCGTCGATCTGGTCCTCGGTGACGATTGATTCGTGCGTGACCTCGAGTGCGGGTTCGTTCGGGTCAGGAGCAGACATCGTCCGCCAGTGTGGCGGCGTTGCGGATGTTCCCAACCACGGCTAGGTCGCTCAGTCGACGGTGACCGCCGTGTATTGATCGCGCAGCACTCGCTTGAGTACTTTGCCGGTCGGGTTGCGTGGGATGACGTCGATGAACTCGACGGCCTGTGGTTGCTTGAAGCGGGCCAGCTTGCCGTCACAATGACTGAGCACTGCGTCGGCGGTTACGGCCTGGTCGCCACGTACCACCACCGCAAGGGGAGACTCGCCCCACTTTTCTGACGGCACACCAATCACGGCCACTTCGGTGACACCATCGAGGCCAAGAATGACGTTCTCGATCTCGGCCGGGTACACGTTCTCGCCGCCGGAGATGATCATGTCCTTGACCCGATCTTGAATGTAAACAAAACCGTCCTCGTCGACGATCGCAACGTCGCCGGTCATGAGCCAGCCGTCAACAACCGCCTCAGCCGTCGCCTCGGGGCGGTTCCAGTAGCCGAGCATGATGTGTGGCCCGGCGACCAATACCTCGCCGGGTTCGTTCGGTGCGCAATCGTTGCCCTCTTCGTTGACGACACGGACGTCGGTGAAGAAAAATGCTTTGCCGGTCGAGCCGGCGCGGGCGATGGCGTCATCGGGAGCGATCAGGCACGCAGGTCCGCACGTTTCGGTCAGGCCGTACACCTGATGGATCTCGATGCCCATCTCGTCGTAGGTTCGAATCAGCGTCTCGGGCACGGGTGACGCACCGCTCATGATCCAGCGCAGCGATGAGATGTCATGGGCTGCTGCATCGAAGGTCAAAAGCATGAACTGCAACATTGCCGGAACCGCGAGTGTGACGGTGATTCGCTCTTCGCCGAACACTTCCCAGATCTTGGTTGGGTTGAATTCGCTCATGATGACTGCGGTGCCGCCCAAGTTCGTGATGCTCAGAAGCGGGTTCAGCGCTCCGACGTGGAACAACGGCAGGCAAATGAGGTAGCGGTCGTTGTACCGAGTATCGGCAGTGGTGTTCGAGGTGACCACAGACCACAGGGCGGTGTTGTGCGAGTGCATCGCACCTTTGGGCAGGCCCGTGGTGCCCGAGGTGTACATGATGAACAACAGATCATCGTCGCCGGCGTCACTGTCAGGTTCGGTGTCCGGTGCTGCGGCAAGCAGCGTTTCGAAGCTGTCCGCGAAGTCGGGACAGTCGTTTTGATCGCCAACGTGAATCCAGCGGGTGACCTGTGTTCCGTCAGTGCCGCGACTGTGGAGCTCGGTCACGATCTCGTTGAACGCCGAACCGAACACCATGGTGTTTGCACCGGCATCGTTCAAGATGAACGACAGTTCGTCAGCGACTAGACGCCAGTTCAGCGCAACGATGACGCCACCGACTTTGGCGGCACCAAAGAATGTCTCGACAAATTCGGGACCATTCATGAGCAGGGTCGCAACGCGATCGCCCTTGGCGAGCCCACCGTCGGTCAGCGCGTTGGCGACGCGGTTACACCGCAGATTCAGCTCGGTGTAGGTCTGGCGGTTGCCGCTTGAGATGTCGACAATCGCTTCGGTGGTCGGGTTGAGGTGAGCACGCTTGGTGATGAAGCGTCCGATGTTGTTGCGCATACCGGTAAGAGTAGGCGATGAGGGCTGACTGTGACCGCGGACACATCTGCGGGTGAGCACACCTCGCCTGTGACGGTTGTCTCAGTAGGGCCGGTTTGTCGCCCAACTCTGGAGCAATACCGTTAACGCATCAGCTGGCAGGAGCCGTTATGTCCGCGTTTTTGTATCGACTAGGCCGATTCTCGGCATTGCATCCGTGGCGAATGATCGGCACCTGGTTACTGGTGGCGGTGGTGGTCATCGTCGCTGCTTCGAGCTTCGGCAAGGAACTTGAGGACTCGTTCGAAGTCCCGGGTCTTGATTCGCAAGAAGCCCTAGACCTGCTGTCGTCCGCGAACTCTGATCGCGCAGGACTCACCGCTCAAGTTGTCATGGCCCCCCTCGACGGCAGCTCGTTCTTTGATTCCCCCGAGGCCGTCGCCGCAGTCGCCGCAGTGCAGACAGCCGTCGAAGCTTTACCCAATGTGATTGGCACGAATCAGGCAGGCGATGCTCTTGCGGCCGGTCCGCAGGCCGCCGCTGCCGCAGGTGCGGTCTCGCCGACGGGCGACATCGCGCTGCTGCGCGTCCAGTATCCGGTCATCGAGGAACTCACGGTCGAGGACCTTGACAATCTCAAAGAACTGCGAGAAGAACTGGCTGCCGAACTGCCGATCCAGGTCGAAACAAACGGTGATCTGTTCTTCTCGTTCGAAGAACCCGAAACGGGTGTCGGCGAAATGATCGGCATCGTCGCAGCGGTGATCATTTTGCTCATTGCGTTTGGATCGCTGATCGCAATGGGTTTGCCGATCGGCATGGCATTGTTCGGTCTGGCGTTGGGTATCAGCTCGATGTCGTTGCTGGCGTACCTGATCGACATTCCGAGCTGGGCTCCGCAGATGGGAAGCATGATCGGGCTCGGTGTCGGCATTGACTACGCGCTATTCCTTGTCACCCGCCATCGCGAGTTCCTTGCCCGTGGTATGACCGTCGACGAATCGGCGGCGCGGGCGAACGCAACGGCTGGCCAGGCCGTCATCTTCGCGGGAGGCACGGTTGTCATCGCGATCTTGGGAATGGCGGTCGCGGGCATCCCGTTTATGACTGCCGCGGGTGTTGCGACATCGGTGATCGTGTTCATCATGGTCGGTGCGTCGGTGACGTTGCTCCCTGCATTTCTTGGGCTTGCGGGCCATTGGATCAACCGACTCGGCTTCGGAAGGGCTGGCACCGAAACGGGCGGCGCAAGCGAACGGTGGAAGCGATGGGGGGCGCACGTTTCGCGCCACGCCTGGGCGTACATGATTGGTTGTATTGCACTGCTTCTCGCACTTACCGCACCGGTGCTCGACCTGCAGTTGGGTTTCCCCGACGAAGGAACACTTCCCGAGACCCGAACCGAACGCCGGGCGTTTGATCTCGTAAGCGACGGCTTTGGTCCTGGCATCAGCGGCCCGTTGCTCGTCGCCGTCGACATCACCGATGATGCAAGCGTGCTCGAGGCGCTGAGCGCTGCGGTGGCGGCCGACCCAGGAATCGACGCGGTGGCCCCGCCTGAGATCAATGCCGAAGCAGGTGTTGCCACAATTGTTGCTTTTGCCACGACATCGCCGCAGGACAGCGCAACCTTTGACACGGTTGAACGGCTACGAGCCGACGTCTTGCCGCCGATTCTCGATGACAGCGCGGCTAGCGCCCACGTGGGCGGTCAGACCGCGAGCTTCGCCGACATCGGCCAGCGTGTGAACGATCGGCTTCCGTGGTTCATTCTCGCAGTGATCGTCATGTCCTTTCTGCTGCTCATGGTCGTCTTCCGTTCGATACTCGTTCCGCTCAAGGCTGCGCTGCTCAACCTGCTCAGCATCGGTGCCGCCTACGGCGTGCTGGTGATGGTCTTTCAGTGGGGGTGGGGCGCCGGTCTGATCGGCCTCGAAGGCACGGTCCCGATCGTTTCGTTTATTCCGATGTTCATGTTCGCGGTGCTTTTCGGCCTGTCGATGGATTACGAGGTGTTCCTGCTCTCACGGGTGCGCGAGGAGTACTTGGTGACGGGCGACAATGACGCCTCGGTCATTCAGGGCATCGCCAGCACAGCACGAGTGATCACATCGGCGGCCTTGATCATGATCTCGGTGTTCCTCGGATTCGTGCTCGGTGATGACCCAACGATCAAGATGATGGGGCTGGGCCTGGCAACAGCGATCTTTGTCGATGCAACCATTGTGCGAATTGTGCTGGTGCCCGCATCGATGAAACTGATGGGCGATGCCAACTGGTGGATCCCCGGCTGGCTCGATCGGATCTTGCCAACGATCGATATCGATGGCGAGGCAGGCTTGCCCGAGGCTCAATACGAGTCAACGCAACCTGTCGACGGCGCACCTGCGCCGGCGCTCGTCTGACACCTGGTTCGTGCGTCGGTTCGCCGGCGCCCACAACCGGTGCTTTGCGAAATGCGATTGACAGCATGATTGCCTGTGGCCTTGACTGAAGAGAGCTGGAGATTCGCCAGCGTGACCTTTGCGCCTCTGTTCGAGAAAGGACGCGGCCATGAGTGTGCTTTTGTTGAACGCCACATACGAACCACTCGCAACCGTGTCATGGAAGCGGGCCATGACCCTGGTGATCACTGGGCGAGCAGAGATGGTCGAGCAGGACGGCGACCGCTGCGTGCGATCTGCTGGCGGTCAGTCGTTCCCGCTACCGCAGGTCGTGCGGCTGGTTCGCATGGTCGCGTTCGTTGGCATGCGATCACAGACCAGGCCACGATTCTCAAAGTCCGGACTGCTCGCCCGAGACCGTCGCATCTGCCAGGTCGACCCGTGCGCCGAGCGGGGGTCGACGGTCGATCACGTCGTCCCCAGGTCTCGTGGTGGTCAGACGACGTGGGAAAACTGCGTGCTTATGTGTCAGAGCCACAACTCTCGAAAAGGCAATCGTCTGCTTGACGATCTCGGCTGGAAGCTCAAGCAGCCGCCGCAAGCTCCTCGGGCAGCGTTCGCTTTGCTCGCGGCTCAGCATCCGCAGTGGGGTCACTGGGCGGTGAGCGTCTGAGCCCGGTAGCGCGCGTCAATCGAGCCATCGTTCAACCGTCGCGCACACCGACGTCCGAGCCGGGTCAACTCAGGTTGCAGACGACGAGTTCATGGGCGGCCCGTGATGCGGCGAGGTATAGCTCGGCGGGGTCCATTGCTTCGGCGTTGACCAACACGGCGTCGTACTCAATGCCTTTGTGGCTCCACACATCGCCGTGACTCAGCACCCGCCAGTTCTCCCATGTTTGGCCTAGTCGGCTGAACGCATCAGCGAAAGGCTCGTCGGTGACCACATCAATGCCGTTTGGGCGAATGCCGATGAGTTCAACCGCGGGCAGTTCCGTCGATGCGGCATGTGCATTGAGCCACTCGGCTATCTCAGCGGACATGCGGTACGCAGTCGCCAGCTCGGTGGGTTCAATGTCGAGGCGTTGCGCGATCTCGCGCAGTCCAATTGCTCCCGACACCGACATCTGAGCATCGTCGCCGACGAAGGTGGCGCCTTTGCTGCGCCTCTCGATGGCTCGCATCTGCATGTTGGTGAGATCTTGTGCTTCGTCAGCGATGACATGTGAGTACTGCATGGGCGCCTGTTCGAAGCGAGCCTTGAGTTCGTCTCGCAGCGGGCCGTCATCGTCGACCATCAGCCATTCGGTGATCTCGCCATCGGTGAGCCCACAAGCACGCAACACCTGTGGTTGACGCAGCCGCTTGAACGCCTGTGCGGCGCTCATCACCGGCATGAGTTGGGCTGCTGCGTCTCGTACTTTGGCCTCGGGTTCGCCGGTGAGGCGGGCCAGGCCCGAGACGATGCCTGCTCGCTTCTTTCGCCAGGGCAGGCGAGAGGCCCTGACCCGGTCGACGATGACCTCGGTGTCGGCCTTGGCGATCTGATGCCATCTGATCTTGAGCTCTTGGGGTGCATAGAGCGACGCTTCGAACTGGTCGAGCACTTCGGGCCAGTCGATTGCGGCACCGATTGGGGAGGTCGGGCCGAGCAGCCGATCGAGGGTGGTTTGGCGGACTTTCGCCTCGCCCAGCGTCGGCAAGACTGAGGACACATAGTCGAGGTATCGGTCCGACGGGCCAATAACCAGAATGAGTTCTGCTGAAAGCAGGCGTTGGTCGTTGTAGACAATCCACGCCGCGCGGTGCAGGCCTACGACTGTTTTGCCGGTGCCGGGGCCGCCCCGAATCACCATGCGTTCATCGGGATCCCGGCGAACAAGCTCGTCCTGTTCCGATTGGAGGGTGGCGACCGCCGTCCGCATGGTCTCGGAGCGTGACCGTGAAAGCTCGTTCATGAGCGGTGACGATCCGCTGACTTCGCCGGTCTCGAACTCTTCGACGAAGAGCTCGTCGATTGCGCCGACATAGCTGACCCGGCGTTGCAATCCCTGCGGATCATCGAAACGAGCTTGGTAGAACGCCTGCGCGAACGGCGCACGCCAATCGATCACGATTGGTGTGGTCCCTTTTTGCACGCCGTACAGGCCGACCCGCCACACTTCTTCATCGTCGATGCGTCCGAACACGGTCAGCTCGCGTGACAGCTTCTCGATTGCGCCCCGAACGACAGCTTCCATGTACTGCTGGCTGACCTCGTCGGCTGCCATGAGCTCGATCGTTTCGAGTGAAGTCAATTTGTCAGCGGCGGCCTGGCGGGCTTCGTCGAGCGCGCGCTGTTCATCCGCAAGATCAACCGACGCCATCTCGCCACCGTACCCGCGGCACGTTGGCCGATTCGCCGGATTATGGCTAGCCCGCGACCGCTGCCGCTGCCACCTTGTCGGCGAGGTCGGACATGTCGCCTGAGTACGCACCGATGCTCAGTCGCAGGTGCGCAATGCCGGACCGACTGACCATGAACGGTGAGCCGGGTGCGGTGCCAATGCTGTGGGCGGCGAGATACACCGATGCGAATTGTTCGTTGTTCACCGGGATCCAAGCGTTCAGGCCATGCCCGGTGCCGATCTCGATGCCCGCGGCACGTAGGTCGTGAGCGAACGCAGTTCGACGTTCGCGGTAGGTATCAGCAGCGACGCGAATCTGTGCATCGACCGCAGGATCGCGGAGCATCTCGAGCAGGATTTGTTGAATCAGACGCGATGTCCATGCTGGACCCAGAGTTCGGCGTTGTTCGATGGTTCGCACAACCTCGGCATCGCCCCCAAGAGCAGCGATGCGTAGGTCAGGTCCATGCGATTTGCTGTAGCTGCGGATGAACACGCTTCGGTGCGGACGCAATGCGCTGACGCTGTGCAGTTCGGTCCCAGCGACGTCGCCGGAATGGTCGTCTTCGACGAGCCAAATCTCGGAGCCGGTGAGCGCTTCGGCGACCGCCTTGGCGCGGCTCGCGGACATCGAGATTGCCGTCGGATTCTGCGCCCGGGGTTGGGTCACGACAACGGTGGGCCGCTGATCGAGGGCAGCGAGAAGGCCGTCGATGCACATGCCTTGTTCATCGACCGGCACGCCGATTATTTCTGCGCCCGCCAACTCGAGCATGTCGAGCAGGGGAGGGAACGTCGGGTCTTCGACGACGACGCGGTCGCCGAGGCGTACGAGTGCATCGATCGTGCGGTCGAGTGCATCGAGTGCACCATCGACGACCGTGACACACTCGGGTTCGAACGGCCACGTCGCTCGGAGGACATCGCTCAAGTCCGGAAGCACTGGTGCGTCGAGATAACTGCCGACGGCGAGGTCGGTATGGATCCGCCGGAGAACGCCACCCACGTCAGGCAACAACTTGTGGTCGGGGGTACCTGTGCTGAGGTCGATGTCGATCGTCCCTATCGGAACCGGCACCTGCCAGTAGCGCCCTTTGGTGCTGGCCCGCTTCGATCGAACGGTGGTGCCTCGACGGCGATCGGTTTCGATGACACCGTGGTGGGCGAGGGTTCGCCACGCGCCGGAGATGGTGCTTGAGCTCACGCCAAGTGCGTGTGCGGTCGCCCGCACGGTCGGCAGCTGGTCTCCGGCCTCAATAACGCCACTGGTGATAAGTGCACTGATAGCGCGGGCGATGCCGTGTGCACTTGGTTCGGTGACCCGGTCGCGAATGGTGTCGATCACCGGGTCATGTTTCTCCCGCATGAATTGTTTTGTATACAACAAAGAGGCTCTTGTCCAGCACACAGCAGAGTCCTACTGTGGCAAAAGACACAGAAAGCTCAGGGGGATTGGGTATGTCCACAGTGAAAGCAGCGATCGCGCAGGTTGCCTGGACCGGCGACAAAGAGTCGATGATTGACGCTCACGAAAAGCACATGCGCGATGCCGCAGCGCAGGGTGCGCAAGTGATGTGCTTCCAGGAATTGTTCTACGGGCCCTATTTTTGCCAAGTCCAGGACGCCGAGTTTTACAGCTACACCGAAGCCATCCCCGATGGACCAACCACCAAGCGGTTCCAGGAACTCGCCGCTGAACTCGGCATGGTCATGGTGCTTCCGATGTACGAGCAAGAGCAGCCCGGCGTTTTGTACAACACCGCAGCAGTGATCGACGCCGATGGCAGCTACCTCGGTAAATACCGCAAGACCCACATACCGCAGGTCAAGGGCTTCTGGGAGAAGTTCTACTTCCGACCGGGGAACCTGGGCTACCCCGTGTTCGACACTGCCGTGGGCAAGGTTGGCGTGTACATCTGCTACGACCGTCACTTCCCCGAAGGATGGCGTGCTCTCGGCCTCAATGGTGCCGAGATCGTGTTCAACCCGTCGGCGACGAGCCGCGGCCTGTCCTCGTACCTGTGGCAGCTCGAACAGACCGCAGCGTCGGCCGCAAACATGTACTTCGTCGGCGCAATCAACCGTGTCGGCATCGAAGATCTGGGTGACAACGACTTCTACGGCACCTCATATTTCTCGAACCCGCGAGGCCAATTTGTTGACGGAACGGCCTCGGATCAGCACGAAGAACTGCTCGTGCGTGACCTCGATCTGTCACTGATCGACGAAACACGCAATCAGTGGGCGTTCTACCGAGACCGTCGCCCCGACATGTACGGGCCACTGACCGCCGACTGACAGGCACCGAACAACAAGGGGGATCGATGATGAGCGCGAATGCAGCACTGAACGAACGCTACAAAGCGGTCTTGCCCGCCTTTTTGTCGGCGATGTACGACGAGCCGATCTCGATCGACCGCGGCGAAGGCAGCTGGGTTTGGGACCTCGACGGCAACAAATACATGGACTGGTTCGGCGGCGTGCTGACCACCATGATCGGCCACAGCCACCCCGATGTCGTGGCAGCGGTGCAACAGCAAGCCGCCAAGGTCATGCATACCTCGACGCTGTATCTCAGCGAGCCGATGATCGAGCTCGCCGAAGAGATCGCTGGACTGTCAGGCATCCCCGATGCTCGGGTGTTCTTCACGACATCCGGAAGCGAAGCCAACGACATGGCAATCATGTTGGCAACCGCGTATCGCAAGTCGAACGAAGTGCTCGCTATGCGCAACAGCTACCACGGACGTTCGTTTACCGCTCAGGCGATTACGTCGCACCGGTCATGGTCAAACACCGCAGTGTCGGGCTTGTCTGTCAGCTTTGTGCAGGGCCCCTATCAGCTCCGAAGTCCGCACCCCGACCTCGACGATGAGGGCTATACCCAGGCATGCGTATCTGACCTGGTGCAAGTCATCGACATGATGACTGCTGGTGACGTTGCCTGTCTGATCGCCGAACCGATCCAGGGGGTTGGCGGTTTCGCAACGCCGCCCGACGGGTTCTTTGGCGCCATGCACAAGGTCCTCGACGAACACGACATTTTGTTCGTGAGCGACGAGGTGCAGACCGGCTGGGGTCGAACGGGTGACCATTTCTGGGGCTACCAGGCTCACGGCATCGTGCCAGACATGTTGACCTTCGCGAAGGGTGTCGGTAACGGCATCACGCTCGCTGGCATCGTGGCGCGCAGCGACATCATGAACGTGCTTCCACATCTGTCGTTTTCGACATTTGGTGGCAACCCGTTGTCAGCCGCAGCTGGGCTTGCGACGATCAAGCACGTTCGCGACGCCGATCTACAAGCGAATGCGTTCGACCGCGGTGCGCAGATCCAGGCACGCCTCGGACCGGTTGCCGAGCGCACCTCATGGATCGCAGAACTGCGCGGCCGCGGGCTGATGTACGCGCTCGAAACGGTGCATCCTGACAGTATCGAGCCCGACGTTAAGCGTTCGAAGGAACTGCTCGAGCGAACCAAAGACAAGGGGCTACTCATCGGCAAAGGCGGGCTGTACGGCAACGTCCTGCGGCTCACGCCGATGCTTACGATCACCAAAGCTGAACTCGACGACGGACTCGACAAGCTCATCGCGGCGATCGACGAGATCGACTAATGACCGACCTGCGACACTGCAGGTATCCACCATCCATGTTTCAGGGGGAACCATGACCACACTCATTACGGGCGGCACCGTTATCTGCGCAACCGGCGCGGACCCAGCCGATGTGCTCGTCGACGGCGAGACGATCGTGGCAGTCTTGGCTCCCGGGTCCGATATCGCTCAGAGCGCTGCAGAGGGATCGGCACGAGTCATCGATGCGACCGGCAAGTACGTCATCCCTGGCGGGGTTGATGTGCACACCCATATGGAGCTGCCATTTGGCGGGACCTTTGCCAGCGACACATTCGAGTCCGGGTCTCGTGCTGCGGCATGGGGTGGCACGACGACGATTGTTGACTTTGCAGTCCAGGCTGCCGGCGAGAACGTTCGCGACAGCCTCGAGAACTGGATGGGCAAAGCCGAGGGCAATTGCGCCATCGACTACGGATTCCACATGATCATCGGCGACGTCAACGACGAGTCGCTGAACGAAATGGACAACCTGGTCAGCGAGGGGATTACCAGCTTCAAGTTGTTCATGGCCTATCCGGGTGTGTTCCTCAGCGATGACCGACAGATCTTGCAAGCCATGCAACAGGCTTCGGGCAATGGGTCGATGATCATGATGCACGCCGAGAATGGCATCGCGATCGACCTGCTCGCTGAGCAGGCGGTGGCCCGTGGCGAGACCGACCCGGTCAATCACGGTTTGGTCCGACGGGCCGAACTCGAAAGCGAAGCGACGCACCGGGCGATCCAGCTCGCCAAGGTCGGTGCCGCGCCGCTCTACATCGTGCACCTTTCTGCCAGCGGAGCGCTCGAACAAGTAGCGATCGCCCGCAGCAAGGGCGCCAATGTGTTCGCCGAGACCTGTCCGCAATACCTCTATCTGAGCGTCGAAGATCATTTGGGTCTTCCCGGCTTCGCCGGCGCTGCGTATGTGTGTAGTACGCCGCTTCGAACCAAGCACGAACACCACCACGCCGACCTGTGGAAGGGTCTGCGCATGAACGAACTCAGTGTCGTGAGCACCGACCACTGCCCGTTCTGCATGAAAGAACAAAAGGAGCTCGGCATCGGCGATTTCCGGGCGATTCCGAACGGCATCGGCGGTGTTGAGCACCGCATGGACCTGATTTACCAAGGCGTGTTGCAAGGCGAACTGACGCTGCCGAGGTGGGTCGAACTGTGCTCGACTACCCCGGCTCGCATGTTTGGCCTGTACCCACAAAAGGGTGTCATCGCGCCTGGCAGCGACGCCGACATCGTGCTGTATGACCCCAACAAGAGTTGGACGATCAGCGTCGACAACCACCACATGAACATGGACCACTCGGCCTGGGAAGGCTTCGAGATCGAGGGACATGTCGAGACCGTGATGTCTCGTGGCCAGATCATCATCGACAACGGTGCGTATCTCGGCAAGGCCGGTGATGGAAATTACCTGCGTCGCGGCCTATCGAGCTACCTCGTGTGACCTGGCCGTGCCGTTGCCTCACCGGCGGCATTCCCATCGACGGCATTCCCATCGACTGCATTCCATCAAGTAGGAACCGGACACCACCACTGACATGACCACCATCAATCACCTGATCGACGGCATCGAATCTGTCGGCACGTCTGGTATCTCAAAGCCAGTCTTCAACCCTGCGACCGGCGAACAGACCGCCGAATTGGCAATGGCAAATGTCGCCGAGATCGATGCGGCGATCGCGTCGTCACAGGCCGCATTCGAACAATGGCGTCATACCAGCCTGGCCCGACGTATCAAGCTGATGCACGCCTATCGCAACCTGGTCGAAGCCAATGCCGATGAGATCGCTCGTCGCTTGACTGCCGAACATGGCAAGGTCACCAGCGACGCTCAAGGAGAAGTCGCCCGAGGGATCGAGAACATCGAGTACGCCTGCGGCATCGCCGAGATGCTCAAGGGCGACTACAACGAATCGGCATCTACCGGCGTTGATGTGTACTCGGTTCGTCAACCGCTCGGCGTCGTCGCCGGCATCACGCCGTTCAACTTCCCGGCAATGGTTCCGTTGTGGATGATCCCGAATGCACTTGCTACCGGCAACACGTTCATTCTCAAACCGAGCGAACGAGACCCGTCGGCGCCCATGTTGATCGCGGAGCTCGCGCAACAGGCGGGGTTCCCGCCAGGCGTGCTCAATGTCATCAATGGCGACAAGGTGGCGGTTGATCGGTTGATGGAACACCCCGACGTCAAAGCCGTCAGCTTCGTCGGCTCCAGCCCGATAGCGAAGTACGTCTACGAGACCAGCTCGTCACATGGCAAGCGGGTCCAGGCCCTCGGCGGCGCCAAGAACCATATGATCGTGCTTCCCGATGCAGACATCGACCTGGCGGCTGATTCCGCGGTCAGCGCCGCGTACGGATCAGCGGGTGAGCGATGCATGGCAATCTCGGTTGTCGTCGCGGTGGGCGAGGTAGCCGATCCGCTGGTCGAAGCCATCAAGACCCGCATGCAGAACTTGGTCATCGGCGACGGCACGGATCCAGCATCGGAGATGGGCCCATTGATCACCGCCGAAGCTCGCGATCGCGTCGCTCGCTACATCGGCGAGGGCGCAGCCGCCGGCGCAACGGTCGTCGTCGACGGTCGTGCTGCCAGCTTCGACAACGACGGATTCTTTCTGGGCGTCACCCTGCTTGACCACGTCACCACCGAGATGTCGGTGTACACCGATGAGATTTTCGGCCCGGTGCTCTGCGTCGTCAGGGTCGACAGCTACCAGGACGGCGTCGACCTGATTTCGAACAGCCCGTGGGGAAACGGTGCCGCGATCTTCACGCGAGACGGTGGCGCGGCACGCCGCTTCCAGACCGATGCCGACGCCGGCATGGTCGGAATCAACGTGCCAATTCCTGTGCCTGTCGGATACCACTCGTTCGGTGGATGGAAGGATTCGCTCTACGGCGACACCACGATGTACGGCCCAGAAGGCGTGCGCTTCTACACCAAGGCCAAGGTCATCACCTCGCGGTGGCCCGATCCGGCAACGAGCGCCGTCGACCTCGGCTTCCCCCAGAACGACTGACCCTGTGATGATCAAACCAGCGACCATCGAACCCGCGAGCGACTGAGGAGACAGACATGGACTTTGGGGTAGTGCTTCAGACCGACCCGCCAGCATGGCGTGTCGTCGACCTTGCGGTGCAGGCAGAGAACCTGGGTTTCAGCCATGGCTGGACCTTCGACAGTCACATTCTTTGGCAAGAGCCGTATGTGATCTACAGCCAAATGCTCTCGGCAACCAAGCGCATGATGGTCGGACCAATGGTGACCAACCCCGGCACCCGCGACTGGACCGTGACTGCCTCGCACTACGCCACGCTGAACGACATGTTCGGCAACCGCACGATCTGCGGTATCGGCCGAGGAGACTCGGCCATGCGGGTCATTGGCAAGAAACCGGCCAAGCTGGCCACGCTCAGCGAGTCCATGAAGGTCATCAAGGGCCTTGCCCAGGGTGAAGAGGTCACCTACAACGGCACCCAGCAACAGTTCCCGTGGGCCAAAAACAGCACACTTGACATTCTCATGGCCGCCTATGGCCCCAAGGCGCTCAATTTGTGCGGAAGTGAAACCGACGGTTTCATCCTGCAGCTCGCAGATCCGGCCCTGGCCGAGTGGACGATCGGTGCGGTCCGAAGGGCCGCCGAAGAAGCTGGCCGTGATCCCGATGATTTGTACATCGTGGTCGCGGCACCCGCGTATGTCGGTAGCGACATCGAGCACCAACGCGAACAGTGCCGGTGGTTCGGCGGAATGGTCGGCAACCACGTCGCTGATCTCGTGGCCCGGTACGGGACCGATAGCGCCATCCCCAAGGCACTCACCGACTACATCAAAGAGCGCGAAGGCTATGACTATGCAGGCCATGGCAAATCGGGCAACAGCCACACCGACTTTGTGCCTGATGAGATCATTGACCGCTTCTGCATTCTCGGTGACGAGGCTGCACACATTGCGCGCTTGAAGGAACTCGAAGCACTCGGCGTTGATCAGTTTGCGATCTACCTCATGCACGACAACAAAGATGAAACGCTCAACGCCTACGGCCAGCGAATCATCCCCGCAATGCAGTGACCGCACCTGTCGAGACCGCCCGACCCGGATTTGCGCGTGCCGCGCCGGCAGTGCTTCGCCAAGCGGTGACGGTCCTTGGATCTTTGGTGACGATTGTGGTCCTCTGGGAGGGCTACAAGTTCATCGGAGACCGGACCGATGACACGTGGCCACTGACCAACATTGGTCTGCCGGTGTCGAGCGACGACCTGACTATGCCTCACGCCAGCGACATCTGGTCGGCGTTTTGGGCGCCAGTGCAACGGGGCGGAAGCGACTCGCTCGCAGTGTTCCTGGTGAAGGCCTCGTGGTTCACATTGCGAGAGGCGGCGCTCGGGTTCGCCATGGGTACGTGCATTGGTTTGGTGCTGGCCGCGATCATGTTGCGTTCACACTTTGCCGAACGCGGCGTGCTTCCATGGGTCAATATCAGCCAGACCGTGCCGCTGATTGCGTTGGCTCCGATCGTGGTCACATGGGGTCGCACAAACGGGTGGGGCGATACGTTATCGGTTGCTTTGATCTCGACCTACCTCACATTTTTCCCGGTCGCTGTAAATGGTCTTAAGGGTCTGCAGTCACCACAGGCAGCCGACATTGAACTGATGCGCAGCTATGCCGCCGGGTGGCGCGACACGCTGTTCAAAGTTCGGTTGCCGGCAGCTCGTCCATACCTGTTTCCAGCCTTCAAGCTGGCCGGCACGCTCAGCGTTGTTGGCGCAATTGTGGGCGAGATATCAGCCGGTGTTCGCGGCGGGCTCGGGCGAGCGATTCTCGATTTCGCGGGGCGATATTCGACCGGTCCGGCCAAGGTCTATGCGGCAGTGATCGGTGCGGGCCTGCTCGGTCTGTTCGTGTTTGGGCTGATCAGTGCGGCCGAACGGTTCTTTGTCCGAGGCCCTCAAGGATCAGGTACCTGACATGACTGCTGTGCAGATCTCCGGCGCTGGGATGACGTTCAACCCGGGCAGCGACAACGCCGTCCGGGCCCTCGATGACATTGATCTCACCATTGGGCACGGCGAGTTTGTTTCGTTGATCGGGCCATCCGGGTGTGGCAAGTCCACACTGCTGCGCTTGGTCGGCGATCTGATCACGCCGACGACCGGATCAATCGAGGTCTTCGGCAAGTCCGCGGAACAGGCCCGACTTGATCGGGACTATGGCATGGCATTTCAGCAGGCTGGCCTGTTCGATTGGCGCAAGGTTGCAGCGAACATCGAGCTGCCACTTGAGCTCATCGGCTGGTCTCGGTCTGACCGATCAGCGCGATCCAAGGAAATGCTCGAACTCGTCAAGCTCGATGACTTCGGCGACCACTACCCGTGGCAGCTCTCTGGCGGCATGCAGCAGCGCGTAGCAATCGCTCGGTCGCTCGCGTTCTCGCCTCGTCTTCTTCTCATGGACGAACCGTTCGGAGCGCTTGACGAAATGACCCGCGAACACATGCAGTCTGAGCTGCTTCGAATCCATGCCAAAACCGCGACGACGGTCGTGTTCGTTACCCACAGCATCTCCGAGGCCGCGTATCTGTCGAACCGGGTCGTGGTACTGTCGCCTCGTCCGGGCCAGATCCATTCGATTATCGACGTGGACCTCGGCGAACGATCCGACGCGATTCGCGAGACACCTGCGTTCTTTGCAAAGACCACCGAGGTGCGCGAGGCACTCCGGGCAGTCGAGGCTTCGGCATGAACCGACTCGGTTTCGTCGCTCCGCCGATCATCGTGGGTCTGTGTTTCCTGGCGATCTGGGAAGGCGGCGTTCGCCTGTTCGATATTCAAGAGTTCCTGCTTCCGAAGCCGACGTCGATCTTGTCGGCCTTGCGCAGCGAGTGGGCGGGTGAGATCGGTGCCGGCCGCCTGACCAACTTGCGAGAGGCAGGCTTCGAGACTGGCAAGGTCGCTGTCATCGGGCTGATCGTGGGCGTAGTTGTAGGTTCGCTGCTTGCGCTGGCAACCACCCGGTTTCGTCTGCTCCGTGAGTCGTTCACGCCGCTGGCTGTCGTCGCGAATGCCACGCCAATTGTGGCTCTCGCCCCGATCTTCAATGCATGGTTCGGGATCACGGGAGCAACCAGCAACGTCGCAGTCGTGATCGTCGTCGTGTTCTTTCCCGTGTTCATCAACGTTGCCCGCGGGTTGACCGAGGTACACCCGAACCAGCTCGAACTCATGCGCTCGTATGCCGCGTCGCCGACCACCGTGTTGCGAGAAGTTCGCATACCGAACGCGCTGCCGTTCTTTGCCACCTCGCTGCGGCTGGCCGCACCGCTTAGCGTCATTGCCGCCATTGTGGCGGAGTATTTCGGTGGGCCGACGAACCGGTTGGGCCCAGTGATCACACAAAACGCCAGCTTTGCGAGATACGACAACGCGTGGGCCGCCATCGTGGTCGCGAGTGCGCTCGGGCTGGTTCTGTTCGGTCTTGCACTGCTGATCGAGCGAGCGATTGTCCCGAGCGGCCGTCCGATCGAAATTGACTAACGAACTACTCATCGAATACAACCGGCTCTGCCGGAAACTGGAGGGAAAAATGAAAGCTACATGGAAGAAATGCATTGTGGTACTTGCCGCGATGGCGCTGCTTGCCGCTGCCTGTGGTGGCAGCGACGATGACAGTGGCGACACGGCTGCAGCGGGCTCTGGCGATGCTGGGTGTGACTCGGTCGACGACGTAGCGCTGCAGCTGCAGTGGTTCGCGCAGGCTCAGTTCGCTGGCTATTACGCCGCAGTCGACCAGGGCTTGTACGACGACCGCTGCCTGAATGTCAACATCGTTGAGGGTGGTGTCGACATCGTTCCGCAACAGCAGCTCGCTTCGGGCGCGGCAGACTTCGCAATCTCGTGGGTGCCCAAGGCACTCGTGTCACGTGAAGAGGGCATAGACATCGTCAATGTTGCTCAGATCTTCCAACGTTCTGGAACCTTGCAGGTGTCCTTCGCTGACAGCGGTATCAACGGCCCAGCAGATCTGGCTGGCAAGAAGGTCGGAAGCTGGGGCTTCGGCAACGAATTTGAGTTGCTGGCCGGTTCGAGAGCGGCCGGCGTCGAACCCGGCGTCGACTACGAAATCGTGCAACAGAACTTCGACATGCTTGCACTGATCAACGGTGAAATCGATGCCGCTCAAGCCATGAACTACAACGAGTACGCGCAGGTACTCGAGACCATCAACCCTGATACCGGCGAATTGTTTACCGCCGAAGATCTCACCGTGATCAACTGGAACGATGTCGGCACTGCCATGCTGCAGGACGCAATCTGGGCAGACGGAACTCGCCTGGGCGATGCCGCGTACCAGGACATCACGACCCGCTTCATTGCTGCCTCGGTCGAGGGCTGGGCATGGTGCCGTGACAACTCGGCTGACTGTGTAGATGTGGTTCTCGCTAACGGCCCAACGCTCGGCGAATCACATCAGACCTGGCAGCTCAATGAGATCAGCGGCTTGATTTGGCCCTCACCTGATGGTGCCGGTCTGATGGATCAAGGACTGTGGGATCAAACCGTCGAGGTCGCAACAGCCGAAAGCGTGCTTGCGGGTCCCCCCGACGCCAGTTCTTTCACCACCGAGTACGCCGAAGCTGCGCTCAAGCTGCTGGCCGATGCTGGTGTCGATGCAACCGGTAGCGGTTTCTCGCTGGCCGATGTCACCCTGAATGAGGGCGGCGAGTAGGTGCCATTCGGTGATCGGCATTCGTTTGTCGGTATCGGCTGATCAAATCGTCGTGCGCGCGATGCCGGGCTGGACAGTAATGTCCGC
>CALDYC010000013.1 GCA_937941245.1 uncultured Acidimicrobiales bacterium
AAGAGCATCGACAACCAACCGATGTGGGAGACATCGTTTAGGAGCCCGGTGCCGCTAGAAGTCAAAGGCACCTGGACGCTGCACGGATGCTGGCGTTTCGTCAGCGACCCCGTGAATCAGGCAGCGATGTTATTCGAATCATCTACCGGGCTCACCGTCGCCAATCATGGGCTTCCACTTGCCGACGAGGCCTGTCTGATTCGATATGACCTGGACCAGGAACGAGGACGGCACCTCAATGTCCACCAGCCAGTAATTGCCTCGAAAGCCCACTGGGCCATTCCTGGTCAGACGCTCTTCGACGATTGGCCTCTCAAGCCGGTCCTTGAGCTTCTGTTAACCGAGACTGCGAGAGATCTGCAAAACGCCGGATGGCCCGCTTAGCCTTACACCCTCTGCAAGCCAATCCGTCCGTCAAGCGTCGCTTCAATAGTCACGGCCAAGGGCCTCATGGCCCGCTAGCTTCGGCGAATGGACGCCACTGAGATGATCCCGGAACGTGAGAGGCCTACATGGCAGTAGAGGATTGGTGCCGACACTGCGGTGACTTCAAGAGACTGACTGAGGAACACTTGCCACCGCGATCGGCCGGTAATGCCGAGCCGGTCACGCGAGCCACTGAATTCCCTGACGACTATCACGAGCATCCTGTACTGGACTTGCACAGTGTGTGGCCGAGCGGGCACACACAGCCGACGCTTTGCGATGACTGCAACTTTAAACCGTCAAACTGGGGATACGTCTCGTCTTATAAGGGGTTGCGCGACCATGTCATAGCCGAAGCCCATATCCGAAGCGCTAACAACGGCGGGTATGACCCGATTGCAAATGATGAGTTCGGGGATCTACTCCTGCCGTATGACCTAAACCCTCGCCGGTTCATCGCTCAGTGTGTGGGGATGATCATGGCAGCGCAGATGGAGGACCGGCTTACGCGAGACCCAGCGCTTCGAGACCTCATCGGAGCCGACCTCGATCGGGAATCTATGCCGCCCGAAGCTACCGGATTGGGCGGCTTCAGTGCTTGGCTAACCTTGGCGAACAAAGACTTTCAGTACGCTCGTCGCCCAGTAATGCAGAGCCGTGGAACGGAATTCAGTTTCATATGGACCTTCATCTTTTCGCCGTTTGCCTTTTGCCTCTCTGACGGGGGGTCCCCCGGGTGGGGTGCGACAGAGATCACGGACTGGTCGGAACTTGGACACCATGTGCGATTTTCAAAGTCCAACTTGCGATTAAAGGCGATGCCATCGATGCCGATGGGCAAGCAACCTCTCTTTCCAGACTGAGCAATCGTCGGCGAGCGCAGGATGTAGCCAGATGACTACCTCGGCTCTGCCACAGAGAGCACTGGGCGTGGTGAGGCCGAGCCATCACCGTGGTGAAGACCGAAAGTACATGACCCCGCGGCCGTTGCGGCTACTGGGTTGTGGAACCGTCGATAGACCCCACCAGTAGAGACCGCATGGGGTGTATCCGATCCCATGCGGTCTCAGCCGTTTTGCGGGAACGGGCCGTGTGGGGCAGCCAGCTCTTGATCGGCGGCTTACAGGCAACGACGCTGATCGGTAGCGGTTTGCATCGGTAGCGGTTTGCGCATGCGGGCTGGCCGAACGTGGCTTACGGGATCCTCTTGAAGAAGCCGGTGTCTTCGCAGATCGTCGCGAAACCACACGATTCGTAGAGCGCTTGCGCGTTCGCATTGGTGCTCACGTGCCGGACCAGCGCGGACCTGGCATTCAGTGCGACTGACCAACGAAGGGTCTGCAAAATGATCGCTCGCGTGAGGCCGAGCCGACGATGGTCCGGGTGACATCCGGCTGGTTCGATCTGGACGACCCCGTTGTGTGCGTCGAGCCACAGGGTTGCGAATGCCGCGACATCGGATGACGGTGAGATAGCTACAACGTCCAGGCGGTTGTCGTAGATCGAACATGCGCGCAGCGAGCGGTAGGCGTCGACGCGGAGGTCTTCTCCCGGGAATGCCGCGTTGAAGCACCGGACACGCGACGCAAGATCGGCTGTGTGCAGCTTGCGAATTGCGTACCCGTCGGGAGTCGCGGGCGGAGCCACATCGGCGTGGGTGATGGCGCGGCTCATCGCGGGAACTCCGAACGAGAGTCGTTCGAATCCGGTCGAGTGGAGGAGGTCGATGACGCCATTCGACTGAGGTCGACGGCCGACGCGCAGCTCGATCGGCCTGGCACCGGACGTTGTTGCGAGGGCAGCCGTCTCGGCCCATTCCAGAGCCAGTGCTGCTGCACTCAGGCCAGCGGGTCCAGGGCGCACCACAAGATCACAAACTCCAGAACCATCAAACATGGTGAGTGCCTGCGTCAGCCCATTGGTATCCCGCCACAGGCGCAGCGCGTCGATTCGGCTGGGCCAGGAGCGAAACGTCCCCCAGCCAAGGTCGCCAATATGCATCTCGGAGCTTGGGCCGTTCACACGCCACATTTCGGACACAAACGCCGCCGCCTGAGCGAAGACAAGAGTCTGTGGTACCTCATTGGGCATCGCTGCGAGCCTAATTGGTCTGGCTTGGCGCGGATCGAAAGCCTGCGCAAACAGACACGTCGCGCCGACTCGCGCAGCTGCCACCACGTCAGACGCAACCGACCCGGTGCGGTGATGCGGTGTGGTGATGACCGAAGGCTGGCAGCGATAGTCTCGCCTCGGCATGTTGGCGTCCGGCATCTTTGACTTCCTCGACAGCTTGACCGGCTGGCTCGACGACATCTCATCGAATCCGTGGTTCTATGGCGTCGTATTCATCATTGCGTTGCTCGACTCGGTCGTGCCTGTGGTGCCAAGCGAATCGACGGTCATCATTGGTGGGATCGCTGCCGGCCAGGGCGAACTGTGGGTCGTGTTGGTCATCGTGATGGGTGCGTTGGGCGCGTTCTTCGGCGACTCGATTGCGTACTACTTGGGCGGCAGGTTCGGCCCGGCAATCACGCGGTTGGTCGGTCGCCGCAAGGGTGACGGTGACGAGAAGATGACCAAAGCCGCAGAACAGATCGACAAGCGCGGCGGACTTCTGCTGATCACCGCGCGCTTCATCCCCGGTGGCCGGACCCTTATGACCCTGTCGTGCGGAGCGACAGCCCGCCCATATCGCAGCTGGTTTGTGCCATGGGATGCTCTGGCAGCCACGCTGTGGGCCACGTACGCCGCGATCATCGGGTATTTCTTCGGTGAGATTTTCAAGGACAATCACAGCCAGGCGTTCTGGTTAGCGTTCGGCACGGCACTGGCGATCACCGGGTTGATCGAACTGGTCCGATGGTCTCGTCACCGCAACACGGCAACGAGCTGAAGCCCGCCGATGTCCCGTTCGCTCCGGTTGTTGGCCGCGGCCGGGGCCGGATATGCCGCTGGTCTGCTTCCGTCGGCTGAGATCGTCACACGCGGCATCGACATTCGATCGCAAGGCTCGGGCAACCCAGGTGCTGCCAACGTCACGAACGTCGTAGGTCCCAAGGCTGGCGCGATCGTGTTCGGCTTAGACATGGGCAAAGCCGTCGCTGCGGCCCACATTGGCGCCGTAATCGCTGGCCCGGTTGGTGCACACGTCGGGTCGACCGCCAGCGTGCTCGGTCACTGCTTTCCGGCTACTCGGGGATGGCGCGGCGGCAAAGGGATTGCGACGACTTTTGGGCAGATGCTCGCTACCTTCCCGGCGTATCTGCCGGTCGATATCGCTCTCGGTGTTGCGGCCGCGAAGTCCGACTACTGGAAGCAGCGACCGGTTGCGAACATCGCTGGGGTATGCGGGTTGTGGGTCGGTCTTGCGGGCCTATGGGCTCGACGGGGACTCCCGAACCTGTGGGCCCCTGCGCCGACGTTGGCCATGCCAGCAGCGGCCGCAGTATCGGCGGCGGCAGTCATTTCGCGGTTCGCCCACGAGGCGAGCGCCACCCGCCCGGAATGATTCGCACTCCCGAGCGGGTTCTGGTGGCATGACGATTGCGCTGGTCACCGACTCGAACTCGCAAATCACGAGTTCGATGATGACCGAGCACGGTGTGCGGGTCGTGCCGATCCCGATCACTGTCGATGGGGTGTCGTATCTCGAAGGCGAGACGATCACCGCCGATGAGTTTTTCGCGATGATCGCCGACGTAACTCCGACCATCGAGACCTCGCTTCCGAGCCCCGGAGCATTCGCCGAAATCTACGAACTCGTCGCGAACCAAGGGGCGACAGAAATCCTGTCGGTCCACGTCGGAAAGACCTTCTCAGGCACGTTGAACAGTGCTCGCCTTGGCGCTGCACTCGTTGACGTTCCGGTGCGACTCGTCGACACCGGAACCGCCTCGTTTGGCGTGGCGTGTTGCGTGGCCGAAGCGGGTCGCGCAATCGCGGCTGGTGATTCGATTGAGGTCGCGGCCAGCGCGGCCGAAGCGCTTGCGGGTGAACTGTGGAGCGTCTCTGCTCTCGGCGTTACCGATCTGTTGATGGCCGGTGGTCGTGGCCTCGTCCCGGTATCGAACACCGACGCAGTGCAGATGTTCACGAGCGGCCCTCAAGGTGCGGTCGAAGCCATTGGTGCAGCGCTGACCGTCGATGCGGTCTGCGATCGCATGGCTGACGTTATGCATCTAGGTGGTCGCCCGATTCGAGTTGCTCTCGGCATCGCAGACCCGTCGGCGCATCTGTACTCGGCCGGTCTGCGAGCCCGGCTCGAAGCTCGCCACGATGTTGTCGAGATCGTTGACTACCGGATTGGTCCGAGCATCGCAGCCTTTACCGGACCCGGCGTGGCCGGAGGATTTTGGTACCCGGCCTGAGCCCATGGTGGTCGATCCTGGTGTCAAACTCGACGCAGCGATTCGAGCTCCCGTGCGAGGTTGGAGCGAGCGGCTGCTTCCCATAGGTCCCGGCCGGCGATGGTGAAGTAGATCGTTGGCCGTTCGAGGAAGCCGACGAGCACCGCTGCTCGACCAGCGAGCCAGCCCGCGTCGTCAACGTGTGCGTACTCGATGCGGGTGTTGGCGACATAGCGGTCATAGAGCGGCTGCGGCGTGCCGAGAATCGCCAGATCGGCATCGAGAAACGCCGCCAGGTCGGCAGCGGACGATCCCATGGCTGGGTCCGGGCTGTGGTCCGTCGGCGGTGCATGTCGAGCGGTCGCGCTGATCATTGCAGCGACGACACCGATCAAGTCGTCTGGTGCGCCTAGCAAGGCCAACTCCACCTTGGCGAGCTCGGCGCTCATCGCTTCGTTGTCCGAACGCGTCGGGTCATAGATGGCGTCATGAAAGAACGCGGCAAGCCGTGCTGCCACGCTCGTTGCTCGCAACGTGTCGAGGTTGTGCAGCACAGCCTCGATATGGCCCACGTCGTGATAGCGCCGATGCGGTTCGTGGTGGCGTCGCAGCAGATCGGCCCCGAGTTGCGCACTCGCCTCGGTCTCGAACTCGCCGTCGGCGCAGACCTTCGTCCAGGCAGCCGTGAACATCAAGGGCCCGCCGTCAACGCCAGTGGCCGGGCACGAACATCAGGGACGGCCAGCGTCGGGCAACACCCGCAACAACGCATCATGAATCGCGCCGTTGGTTCCGACGCCGTTGCCGTGGTCGACGCCTGGCTTGCCGTTGAGTCCGGTGAACCTGCCGCCAGCTTCGGCAATGATCACGCCGATCGGGGCAATGTCCCATCGATTCGCAAGAGGGTCGATCATGGCCTCGGCCCGCCCGGTCGCAACGAGCGCGTAACCATATGCATCGCCCCAGGTGCGCACGACGACACCTTCGTCGGCGAGTGCGTCGAGTGCGCCGTGTGGCCAGTAGCGCACACCACTGGTCATGGCATATGCCCCGTCGAGCGAAGAGCGGGTGCTCACCCGGCACCGCTCGCCGTTGCAGTGGGCTCCGCCACCATCGACTGCAGAGATCAGCTCGGTCACCGCAGGCAGATTGAGCACCCCGAGAACGGGCATGCCGTCGTCGACAACTGCGATCAGGTTCGAGTACAGCGGCACCCCGGCGGTGAACGTCTTGGTGCCGTCGATCGGATCGATGATCCACTCGCGACCCGAGGTCCCCGAGCCGAGCGTGTCGTCGAACTCTTCACCCACGATCGCGTCGTCGGGGAATGCGTCTGCTATCACCTGCCGGATCAGAAGCTCGGCTTGACGGTCGGCAACCGTCACTGGCGAGCCGTCGTCTTTCATGTCGATTTCAAGTGTTGGCGACCGGAACCACTCTTGGGTCAACCGGCCAGCCTCGAGGGCCAGGTCCTCGACAAAGGTCAGCAGATCCGAAGCGGGTCGCCGCTCACTCGCCGCAGACATCACTCGCCCGAGATGGCCGTAACGATGTGCTCAAGCATGTAGCCGAGATAGTTGTAGGTCGCGAACAGTGAACGTTCGGTGTCGCCGACAAAGTCGTCGAGGTCTGACTCTTCGGTGACCTCGAGCCGGGTTCCGATGACCAACCGCAATTCGTTGATGGCCTGCATCCATTGCACCATCTGGTCTTCGTCAAGGCGCTTCGCTCCGAGTGTGGCTTCGACCGTGTCAAGCGCAGCGATGTGCTTGCGGATCAGGTCGCCGCCAATGAGTTCCCGATACTGATCAGCGGCCTTGTCGTGCTCGGGATACGGATTGGGAAAAAGACGCCAGGTCAACGAGTCGCCCTGCTCGATCAGTTCGCGCATTTGGGGCACGAGCTGTTCCAGTAGCTTTCGTTCTTGCACCGGCACGGTCATCGTGAATGACCCATCGCCATTGCGGCGAAACGAAAGAGCCACCGATCAGTTGTCCTGGCTCATGGTGGCCCAAAGGCCATGTTCATGAAGCCGAAACACGTCGAGTTCGCACTTCTCGCGTGAACCATTCGCAACGACCGCTCGACCCTTCTCGTGGACGTCGAGCATGAGGTTGGTTGCCTTTTCTCGGTCGTAGCCAAACAACTTCTGCAGCACATGCGTGACGTAGCTCATCAGGTTGATCGGATCATTCCAGACCAGCACAATCCACGGGCGATCAGGATCGATCGTGGTGTCTCGTTGGTCCTCGACATCGTCGACTGGGATCGTGACCGGGGCAGTCATGGCACCAGTATGGGATCTGCGCTGCCAGCTTGGGTGACATCCCCCGCGAGTTCTTCGGGTTCGGGGGACAGGTCAAGGTGAAACCAGAGCACCGTGATCCAGACCAGGGTCGCTCCCGCGATGTGTGCGCCCACCAGCAAGGCGGGTACGCCGGTGAAGTACTGCACGTAGCCGATGGCTGCCTGCGCGAGCAGACTGGCGAGCACCAGTCTGGCTCGCCACTGCTCAGCCGCGGGTGCGGAGCTGCGACGAAGCACCACCAGGGTTGCGATCACCGTGGCGATCAACGCAACGACCACCGCGCCGTGCAGTCTGGCAACCGTGCCGACGTCGAACGGCAACCGGTCGATGATCTCGCCATCGCGGCTTCCGCTGTGGGGCCCGGATCCGGTTACGAGCGTGCCGGCGAAAATCGCGAGCGCAGCCAAGGTCGTGACCGGCCAGCGGTACCAGCGGCCGGGTCGAGCTGCAGGGACCGGGTCGTACCCAGCCCGGGCATGTAACACCACGGCATTCGCAACCAGCACCATCGACAGGGTGAAATGCCAGAGCACAAGCCACGGATTCAGGTGCGACAAAACCACAAAGCCGCCAAGCACGATTTGCGCGAGGACTCCCGCAACCAATCCCCACGAAAGGAGCGACAGGTCACTGCGCCGGGGGTTCCGGCGTCTCGATGCAAGCACCGCCACGATGACCGCAGCAGATACCAAACCGGTGATGACCCGATTGACGAACTCGATCATCGCATGCACTTCGAGATCGGCGACGAACTGATCTTGTTCGCAGGTCGGCCAGTCGCTGCAGCCCAGACCAGAGCCAGTAAGTCGAACTGCGCCGCCGGTGATCACAATCATGACGAGCAACCCCAGCGCAACTCCGGTGACCTGTCGGTATCGCTGAGGGGTCATGGGTTCAGTATGTCGCCGGATCCGCGCAGCCGGCGTGTCGAACCGTTGCAATCCGCGACGCAGAACGCGCAATGGTTCATTACGGTCGGCGCATGGAACTTGGAATGATCGGCCTTGGCCGTATGGGCGCAAATTTGGTTCGTCGACTGCACAAAGCTGGTCACAGCTGCGTTGGTTACGACCGCAACGCCGACGCAGTCGCCGCGCTTGTCGACGATGGTGCACGCGGAGCGTCGACCATCGCTGAACTGGTGCAGGCGCTCGAGGCCCCACGCGCAATATGGGTCATGGTCCCCGCGGCCTTTGCCGCAGATGTGGTACGAGAGGTCGCATCGCACGCAGATCCGGGCGACATCGTGATCGACGGTGGAAACAGCAATTGGCAAGACGACGTAGATCTTGCGGCTGAGCTCGACGGCACCGGAGTGCGCTTCCTGGACATCGGCACGAGTGGGGGAGTGCACGGCCTCGAACGCGGCTACAGCCTGAT
>CALDYC010000014.1 GCA_937941245.1 uncultured Acidimicrobiales bacterium
TGATTCCCTGCGCCTCGCCAGCCTGTGGGTATTCGCCGCAGATACGCAACCGCAGACCAAAACGAGTACGCCAGATCAGCCAGGCGGTAACTGGCACCAAGATGATGGCGATGATTGCGACCAACGACGTACCGCGGGTGAGGCCGCGCAAGAGATCCGCCATATCGGACAGCAACCATGTCGGACTGGCATCTTCAGCGTCGAGACAGTCGCGACCGCCAAAGACTCCGCTGGTGCCGCACTTGCCCACATAGAGCAGCCAATCGGGGGTTTCGTTGCCAAAGACGGTTCCACCTGCCAGGAACGGCACATCCCAGTCGCCAACGGCGCTGGTGCGAGGTGATGTCGTGGGAGAAGCCCACACTTCCTGAGATAGATAGCGGGCGGTGGCCGGGGCGAGGATGTTGATCGCTACGCCAGAAATGATGTGATCGACGCCGAAGGTCACTGTCGCGACGGCATGGAGCAGGCCGCCAACGGCACCTCCGAGCACGCCAATGAGTAGTCCGATCCAGGCGCCGTATTCGATGGATCCCCAGGCCCCGAACCACATGCCGAGAATGAGCATGCCTTCGAGCCCGATATTGACGACGCCTGCTCGTTCAGAGAACAGGCCTCCGAGCCCCGCGAGGAAGATCGGAACCGCCCAGCGGAGCATCTCTCGCGACGTCGCAACCTGAGTGAGCCGTTCGGTGTCGCTAATGCTCTGCACGATCGTGAGCAGCAGCACGCCCAGAAAGGCGTAGATAGCCCATCGGAGCCAGGCAGGGGAGTTGTGCAAGCGAGCGATCATGCGGGCACCGCGTCGTTTGCTGCAGATAGGGCCTCGGCGGCTTCGCGAGCTTCGTCGCGTTCTTTGAATCGGCTGGCGACGCCATAGGCGACGACGGCCGTGAGGAGCACGATTCCCTGCATGATTGTGGCAATCTCACGCGACGCTGCGCCGCTGGTATCGAGCACACCCGATGACACATCGAGGAAGGCAAATAGCAACGCTGAGAACACCATGCCCCCTGGGTGATTACGGCCGAGCAGGGCGACAGCGATTCCTTGAAAGCCCAGTCCCTTAATCGGGTCGGGAGGAAATTTGCCGGTGTCGAAGAGTTCGACCATGCCAATGAGGCCAGCAGCGGCGCCTGAAAGCATCATGGCGGCGAGAATCATCCGTCGTGGTGGGACACCACCGGCGCGGGCAGCAAACGGATTCAGGCCGCTCGCACGAAGGTCGAAGCCGAACCGTGTGCGATTGAGTAGTACGTGGTAGCCGATGCCAACGGCGACTGCGATCAGCAGCATGCCGGTGAGCTCTTTGCCCTGTCCGATCTCACGAGTAAACACTTCGAGCAGGCCATTGATGGTTGGAAGCAGTCCCGACTCGTCAATTGGTTCAGTGCCGAGGGTGGTCGAGGTGAAGTTCCCGCCCTGGTCGGCTTGCCAGGTGCGCGAAAGCCACGCGATCAAACCCGAAACAGCGATTGCATTGAGCATGATTGTTGAGACGACTTCGTTGACCCCTCGAGTGGTTTTGAGCACACCAGCGATTCCGGCATAGAGCGCTCCGACAATCATCGCCACCAGCATGATCACAATGATGTGCAGTGCCTGGGGAAGACTGATGAGCCCGCCCACCTGAGCTGCCACAAGAAAAGCCATGAGGTATTGGCCCTCGACGCCGATGTTGAACAGATTCATGCGAAACCCGATCGCTGCTGCGACAGCTGACAGGTAGAACGGCGTGGCCCGATTGAGAATGTCGACCTGGGTCTCGAGCTTGCGGGCATGACTGAGCATGTCGCCATAGGCCTCGATTGGGCTCGAACCAAAGACCCAGAGAGCAACCGTCGAGATCACCACGGTCAGTATGAACGCCCCAACTGGAGCCGCGAGCGTGAACACAAGTCGACGCATCAGGCGGCTCCGCCATGGGTCTGCAGTGCAGCGCCGGTCATGTAGCTGCCGAGGTCTCGTGGCGTGACATCTTCAGGCGCCACCCGGGCGACCAGTCGTCCGCGGAACATAACCACGATCGTGTCGGACAGTCCAATGAGCTCGTCAAGGTCTGCAGAAATCAACAACGTGGCAAGCCCGTTCTTGCGCGCTTGGCGGATTTGGTCCCACACCGAGGACTGTGCCCCGACGTCGATCCCGCGAGTTGGATGGGCCGCGATCAGAAGCGATGGGTCCGATGTAAGTTCGCGGCCGATGATGAGTTTTTGTTGATTGCCGCCGGAAAGTGCGTGCGCCGACACGTCGATGTTCGGCGTGCGCACGTCGAACTCGCGCCGAATGGTCTCGGTTTGTTGCCGTGCTCCTGCTCGATCAATAAACCACCGTGATCCATACGGCGCCGTTGTCTGGTGCCCGAGGGCTGCATTTTCCCACAGGGGAGAGGTGAGCAGTAGTCCCTCGTGGTGACGATCTTCAGGTACGTAGCCAATGCCAGCTTCGCGACGCTTACGGACGGCCCACCGGGTGATGTCTTCGCCATGAAGCGCAATTGACCCCGCGGCGACCGCAGCGGTTCCGATGATTGCATCGACGAGTTCGCTCTGGCCATTGCCCTCGACGCCGGCAATGCCGAGGATCTCGCCCTTGTGGATCGATAGCGAAACGTTGTCGACCGCAACACGCCCATCGGATGCGTGCACCGAGAGGTCGGCAACTCGCAGCGCGACCGTGTCGGTCACTGTCGAGTCTGCTGTTGCTGGCGTTGGGAGCTCGCTTCCGACCATGAGCTCCGCCAGGTCGCGCGCAGTGACCCCGTCGTTCTTCATGCTGGCGACCGTCTTGCCGTGACGTAGCACCGTGATGCTGTCGGCGATTTCGAGCACCTCGTCGAGCTTGTGGTCGATAAACAAGATGGTTGCACCGTTGGCTCGCAGTTCGCGCATGTTGTCGAAAAGTGCTTCGACCTCTTGGGGAACGAGCACTGCCGTTGGCTCGTCAAGGATGAGAATTTCGGCGCCGCGGTACAGAACCTTGATGATCTCGACTCGCTGGCGTTCGCCGACTTCGAGTTCTTCGACCATCTCGTGAATATCGACAGCCAGGCCGTAGTCGTCAGCAACGGTGCGCAAGTGATCTTCGGCTTGGCGAAAGTCGATTCGGCCGCCAGCCTGCATGGGCTCGGCGCCAAGGATGACGTTCTCGAGCACCGACAACTGATCAGCGAGCATGAAATGTTGGTGGACCATGCCGATACCGCGCTCGATGGCGTCGGTCGGGGAGGCGAACTCAACCTGCTCGCCATTGACCTTCATCACGCCGTCATCGGCGGATTGCATGCCGTACAGGATCTTCATGAGCGTCGATTTGCCGGCGCCGTTCTCGCCGCAAATTGCGTGGATCTCGCCACGTGCAACTTGCAGATTGACGTTGTCGTTGGCGATGACGCCAGGGAAACGTTTGGTGATTCCCTCGAGCTCAATTGCCATGGTCATCGGTGACCTCGACCCACGATTTCCCCCAGTGTGTTCCTGCAAAACGAGCGAAACCGGACCCTATCGGAGTTCGCCACGAGGCGACAGCCGACAGGACCCGGTCACTGCTCAGTCAGTAAATCAGGCCCCT
>CALDYC010000015.1 GCA_937941245.1 uncultured Acidimicrobiales bacterium
CGGGGTGTCGATGAGCTTGAACACTGGGGCGGCCCGACCGGCCGCAGGAACAACCCCGACGCCGAACACGTCATGGCTGGGTTGCTCACCGCATGGAGAGCCGCTGGCCGCACGGTTGCCTGGACCCGTCATGATTCACGCGAACCCGCATCACCGCTGAAGTTCTCGCTCGAGTCCGGAAGCCAGAAACCCGGCTTCGAACCTGCCAGCGGCGAGATCGTCGTCAGCAAAGACGTAAACAGCGGCTTCGTCGGAACCTCGCTCGAAGTCGACCTGCGCCGCGGCGGCATCAATCGCCTGGTCATTGTCGGGTTCTTCACCAACATGTGCGTCGAGACCACCACCCGTATGGCCGGCAACCTCGGGTTCGACACATACCTCGTGCCGGACGGCTGCGCTACGACGAACCGGATTGGCCCAGACGGAGCCGACCACGATGCCGAACTGGTCCATCAGATGACGGTCGCCAACCTGCATGGCGAATTCTGCACTGCGCTCACGCCGGAGCACGCCCACTCACTCATCGGCGAGGATCGGGCCGACCTGACTCGCGCCCAGGGAAACGAATGACCGACTTCGGCGTTACCTCGATGGCGACCACCTTGGAGCGCGTCGCGTTGCGTCGCCCCGGCGCAATCCTCACCGCCGACGCAACCGAATGGCACTACGCCAAGGCACTCGACCCGGCTGCGTTGACCGACCAGTACGACACATTCGTCGGCCTGATCCAAGACGCTGGCCCAGAGATCCTCTGGCTCGACGACCAGGCAGATGACCTGGCTGATTCGGTATTCACCTACGACCCGTCGTTCATGCTTGCTGACGGCGCCGTTGTGCTTCGCCCAGGTAAATCGCTACGCGCCGGCGAAGCCGACCTACACGAACGCTTCTATACCGACCACAACATCGCGATTCTCGGCCGGATCCAGGCGCCGGGGCTCATTGAAGGGGGCGACTGCTTCTGGCTCACCGATACATCGATCGCCATCGGTCGCGGCTTCCGTTCGAATCAGTCGGGTATCGACCAGTTCAGTGAGATCGCCGCCCGACATGGGGTCTCGGTCGAAGTCTTCGATCTGCCGTATCTGCACGGCCCGGAGGCGTGCTTGCATTTGATGTCGTTGGTCAGCCCCCTCGACACCAACCTTGCACTCGTCCACGCCCCGCTCATGCCGACCGCGTTGTTTCAACGCATGCAGGAATGCGGCTACGAGCTCATCGTTGGCCCACCTGAAGAGTTCGAAGCGAGCCTGGGCTTAAACCTCAACGTGCTCGCCCTCGGCCCCCGCAAGCTCATCGCGATCGACGGCTTCCCCAAGACGGTCGCCCTCATACGAGACGCGGGCTGTGACGTAACAGTATTCCAGGCTGATGAACTGTGCATTCCATGCGAGGGAGGGCCGACGTGTCTTACTCGCCCGATCAAACGAGCATGAAAGCACCCCGTTGAAGGCAACAGCATCACCTACGGGTGTCACGATCGAGACCGACAACCGAAGCTCGCGCCACTTGTCATGGATGTGGCTGCGGGACCACGGCGAAGATCCGACAAGCTTCAACCCCAACACCCGCCAGCGCCGGGTCGATGTCCTCTCCCGTTCGGTACCCGTCGGGCTGTCCGCAGAGTTTGGACCGGTCACTGACCAGGCAGGCCAGCACCTCAACGCGCTGCAGATCTCATGGGATGACGGCACCGCCACCTGGATCTCCACCGCAACGCTCGACCAGCTGCTGACCTCACCCGACGCACCGAACGGACCACCCCTACACCTGTGGAGCGACGCGTCAACGATTGACCCGCCAATCGCCGGGGTAGCCGACATTCTCGAGACCGAGGCTGCCGTCGACCAACTCGTTGCAACCCTGTACACCTTTGGGTTCGCGCAACTCAGCGGCTTCAGCGGCGGACACGCCGAAGTTGATGCACTCGCCCGCCGTATCGGCTATCCGAGGTCGACGATCTTCGACCCGATCTGGACCCTTGCGCCGGACCTCAACGAACACGAGGACACCGCCTATTCAGACATATTCCTTGGACCCCATACCGACGGCACCTACAGCCACGACGCACCGGGCCTGCAAATGTTCTGTTGTGTCGAGCGGTCCGGAAGCGGCGGCGAGAGCATCGTCGTCGACGGGTTCGCAGCAGCAGAAGATCTCCGCAGCTCGCGACCCGATTTGTTCGACGTCTTGACAACTGTCGATGTTCCCGCCCACTACGTCGAGCCGGGGGTCGAGCTTCGGGCCAGCCGTCCAGCAATTCGCCTGTCGCCAACCGGCACGGTGCAACAGATCTCATTCAACAACTACGACCGCTCCCCCATGCTCCTCGGCGACGCCGCGATGACGAAGTTCTACGAGGCATACGGCGAGTTCCATCGTCTACTCAACCAACCGCATCGTTGGCGAACCGTCAGGCTTGAACCGGGCGATGTACTGATCACGGACAACTGGCGGGGCCTGCATGGCCGCATGGCCTATACCGGCCGCCGCGTCTTTCACGGGTGTTATCTCAACCATGAGGACTTTGAGAGCCGACATCGACTGGCGCAAGCAACGACCGCCGGCCGTTGACCTTCAGCCGACGAGGTCGGCCGCCAACTCGATCAACGCAACCGAACCCGAGATCAGCAGAGTGTTCACGACCGATTCGTCCCACATGGCAAGTTCGTCACGGATCTTGTCAACTGGGCCAAGTAACGCGATCGCCTCACACATTTGCGTCGTCACCGCAGCGGTCGCGTCGCCGCGTTTGCCCGCCAGATAGAACTTCTGGATCTCGTCGCATTCGGCTTCGAAGCCCATACGGGCAAAGACGTCGTAGTGAAAGTTGCGGCCCTTTGCTCCCATGCCACCGATGTAGAGCGCGAGCATGGGGCGCAAACGGTCAGCGCATGCCTCGACATCATCGCCGGGGATGACGCTGACGGTCGCAGCGATCTCGAAGTCGTCCCAGCTATTGCGGCCGCCTTTGTCGAATCCGGACTGAAGCGCATCTTTATAGAACTGGTTATCTCGCGGCGCAAAGAAGAGCGGCAACCAGCCGTCGCAGATTTCACCGGCAAGGGCCACGTTCTTTGGGCCCTCGGCGGCGAGATAGATCGGGATGTCACTACGCAACGGGTGCACGGTGCTCTTCAGCGGTTTGCCCAGGCCAGTGCCGTGCGGGAACGGAAGCTGATAGTGCCGTCCTTCGAACACGACCGGTTCCTCGCGAGCGAAGATTTGGCGCATGATGGCAACGAACTCGCGGGTTCGTTCAAGCGGCCTCGGATAACTCTGGCCATACCAACCTTCAACGACCTGGGGACCCGACACACCAATGCCTGCGATGAAGCGCCCGCCACTGAGATGGTCCATGGTGAGGGCGGCCATAGCGGTCGCCGCCGGGGTTCGAGCCGACATTTGCATGATTGCGGTTCCGAGTTTGACGTTGGTGGTCTGCGCCCCCCACCAGGCCAGTGGGGTGAGTGCGTCGCTGCCATAGGCCTCAGCTGTCCACACGTGTTCGTAGCCAAGTCGATCCGCGGCTGCGATTGCCTCAACAGCGGTCGCCGGCGGACCCGAACTCCAGTAGCCAGTGTTCAGTCCAAGACGCATAACGTTCCTCCGTTGTCGAATGCTTGTACCGCTACCGGCAGGCGTGAGATCACGTCGTTGCTGCGCTCGGCCCGTTGGCGCTGGCCGTCTGCGGCGGCGACTGCGGCTGTTGCCGTTGCCCTGGCTGGCCGGACGCAAGCGCCCGCCACAAGGCGAGGTAGCTCGGCCACACGATGGCATCGGGCACGTAGCCGTCTTCGATGAGCACTCGTTGCAAGATGGGCAAGCTGCGCATCGGAATGCCGCTATCGACGTGATGGGCCAGATGGCAGCCAACGTTGAGTGGCGCAAGGAACATGCGAGACCAGACGCTGATCTCGACGATGTGGGTGGTTCGGCGTCGGTCCTTGCTGCGGGTCATCCCGCCATGCTCGCTGAGAGCCCGAAGCCGGTTCGCGACCTGATACCAGGTGAGATACGGAAGAATCCACAGGAACAGGAACAACCATGGTTCCCCGGCGACCGCGAACACTGCGAACACCGCTGCCTGCATGCCCAGCAAACGAAGCCCCGCACGTCGCCGTCCAGCGACCAGCAGGCCGGCAAGGCGAGGTTTGATCTGGCGCCATGCAGATACGCCGAACCCATCTCGTCGGATCTTGCGCCAGAACGATGCTCGCTCAATCGGATACATCGCATAGAGCAGAAAGTCAGGCTCGTTCGGGCCGAATTCATCCTTGTGATGTGCGGCGTGCACCCGTCGATACGTATGGCTGCCAGTTCCGACCGGGACCCACCCCATGATCGTTACTCCGACGAAATCGTTCCACCACCGGTTCGTAAACAACAGCCGATGGGCGGCTTCGTGATGCAGGATGTACATGCGCAGCTGCAGGCTGGCCATCACCGGAATGGCCAGCACCGCCGCCCACCACGCACCGATCCAGCTCACGGCAGCCACCACAAGCACCGGAGCCGCTAGAGCGCCGAACGACGACATCGCATTTCGCGCGTTGGAAACATGACGCAACTGATCGCGAAGCTCAGGCCGCGGCCGGCCATCGGGCCGCAAACGCTCGCTTCCGCCAAAGCGGGCCAACGACGGAGCCATGCCGCCGGTCATGCGCTCGACGACCGTGTCGTGTTCCTCGACTGCCGTTGCGGTCATAGCAGCGACCTTAGCTTCGACCATGTACCGGGCTTGAGTCGAACTCATGTCCCACCGGGGTGCGGCGACCTTGTCGCGTGAGAAACCGCCTACAGCGCGAGATCTGGCAGATCCCGCACATGCCAGTCAGCTGCCACCTGGAACTGTTGCATTGCCGCAGCAAGGTCAGCTGGAACCCTGATCGGTCGATTCGCAGAGTTCACGGTCGCAAAGTTGATTCGCTGGGTGGCGATGAGGTCGTCGCCACGCAGTGCTCGTTGCACCCACTGCGCTCGCACCCGGCCAGCTTCGGCCATTGCTGTCTCGATCGTCAGCTGATCGTTGAGCAGCGCAGGCGAGATGAACTTGGTTGCGACCGCGGTGACGACAAGCTGCACATCATCGGCAAGCAGGCGGTCGAGACCATGGCCCATCTCGTCGAGCCAGACGACACGCGCTGCCTCGAAGTACTGCAGATACGTCGCGTGATTGACGTGCCCGTAGGGGTCGAGTTCATAGAACCTGACTCGCAGCGACATCGAGGCCCCAATTGGGTCGGCGCCGGTCACTGATCCTGGCCGACAAAGCTGCGGTATACACCGAGCAGCGCCATTTTTTGATCGTCGGTCAGTGCTGGATCGTTGCGAATCGTCTGCTCGGTGCTGACCGTCGGACCGTCTTCGTCTTCAGCGCCAAGCCCGGGGACAATGCCCGCTGCTTTCGCGAGCACCGATTCGGCCGGAAGCCCGAGAGCCTTCGCAATGTTGGTCAGCGCTGATACCGATGGTTCATGCAGCCCACGTTCAAGCTTGCTGAGATAGGGGTTTGACAGGCTTGTGAGATCCGCAAGTTGCCGCAGGCTCAGTTGGGCGAGCTTGCGCTGTGAACGCAGATATCCGCCGAGCACGGCGACGGGATCGGACCCCGTCGAGCCACTGGTGTTCTTTGGCGTATCGGCCACGTCAACACTCTTTCATACGTTGAGACCGGTTCACAGGTTGAGACCGGAGCAGGAGAAAACGACAAACGACGGGCAGTGGCCAAGGCCACACACCCGTCGTCGGAATTTCGATCAGCGATCGACGCTCGAATCAGGCAGCGGTCTTGCGGGCAGTCGTCTTCTTTGCAGCGCTTGCCTTGGCGGTGGTCTTCTTCGCCGTGGTCTTGGCAGTGCTCTTCTTGGCAGTGCTCTTCTTGGCGGTCATCTTCTTGGCCGGAGCAGGCTGGATGATGGCAAACATTTCGCCGACGAAGTCACGCTGCGCATCGAGAAGCTTGCCGGCGAAGTTGAACGCACCATCGATCATTGGGGTGGCGCTTGGCATGGAGACCATTTGGCCTTCGACACGGTCGGCGACCTGCTCGGGAACAACACGGTCCATGAGGCTTACGGCATTCTTCATACCGTCGATGACGAGAGCCTGGCTTGCCTTGACGCCGGTGAGAACTCGTTCTTCGGCTGACGTTGCGATTTCACTGACGTTGAGCATTGTGGGTCCTTTGGAGGGGCTCGGGTTGATGTTGCTAACTATACGATGCGCTTCATAGATGAAGCAAGTGCTAATTCTGTGCCGTTTGTCACAGCACCCACACGCTCCGCCCCGAACTTCGTATCGCAAGGGCCCAATCAGCGGCCGATCGTGGGATCGATCTGCGTTACCCGCGATCTCACGGTGAACACCGAGTCTCCTGACAGCACGCCGCCGCGGCCGAACAGACGCCCGAACTCCCAGTTCGACAATCCGAGCTCGGGACGGTTCAACGCGTATTGACCATCGACCCACCGGGTGAAACCGTTACCGACGAACGGGGCATCGATGCGAGCAAAGAAGTCATCGTGAGATTGGTCGCTTTCGCTGATCAAACTCGCGGCAAATTTCGGCGACTGCTCGTTGAACAGGTCGATGGCAGCGTGAACCGAGTCGACGATGACCAGCGTGACCTCGGGTGAAGCTTCCCATTCCCACTCATGCCCCAAGTCCTGCCACGTCAAGGTTGACGTCTGAGGTTCGATCACATCGCCTTCGGCCCGCCCGATGGCGACATCGCCACGCCAGGCTTCGGGGACGATGTCTTGTTGCTCATCGACGACATGCACTTTGACGTTGACCCCAGCGCGGTCCTGAACTCGATCGAGCGCCGCGAAGAACTCGCCCAGCAGATCGTCGCTTCGGTCGGCAACGATGCAGCAGGTGTTGAGCGTGTTGCAGACCTTGCGGTCGAGCGAGTTGAACACTGCTTCACCGAACCGGCCGCCGTCGGCGTGACGATCAGCCACGATCCACGCTCCCCCGGTGCCATGCAAGCTGACCGGCACACCCGCTTGGCGAGCCACCGACCCGAGCTGACTGACGGCGGAACCCGACCCACGAGCGACAGCGAGCGCCAGCCGCGAGTCCGAGAACATCGCCCAACCAGCAGCGTGCGCGGCTGACTCAACGAGCGACACAGCACCAGCCGGAAGCCCAGCTTCGGCCAACGCAGGGTTGAGCGCGTGCTCCACGATCGCTTGCGCTGTTCTCAGTGCATCGGAGCCAATCCGAAAGACAACCGTGTTACCTGACCGCAACACGCCGGTTGCGTCGGCGAAGACGTTCGGACGGCCCTCGAAAACGAATCCGACGACGCCAAGTCCCGAGACCACCTGGTCGACCTTCCAGCCAACATGGTCGACCGTGTCCACCACCAGATCTCGGCGCGATGGAGCATCGGCCCACGTCTCGAGCCCCGAGATCATGTCCGCGCGCATGGTGTCTGACAATGCGAGTCGCGTCGTCGTGCGGCCCCTCTGCTGCGCTGACTCGATATCTGCCGCGTTCGCAGCAGCGATCGGTGCGAACCAGGCGTCGTCGCCGAGTCGAGCCGCAAACGCCCGATAGAACTCGGTGATGGCACCATCGCTGACCGAACCGAGCGCAGCAAATGCATCGACCGCGGCGGTCACCGCCGCCTGAGCGATCGCGCCATCACCGGCCGGGATGTGCAGCAACGCGCCGGTGTCTTGCACGATGACCAGCCGGTCACCTGAAGCAAAGGACTCGGCGAGTTCGGCAGGAACCGTAGTCACCCGATCTCCACCGAACGGGATCGCCATACCGGCGGTGAGGGCATTGAGCTGATCGGCCATCCGTCGAGGTTACTCATCTGGTTACGCCAGCTGAACGACGAATCTGGGCACGACGAAGACACACTCGACAGGTGCGCACCATTTGGGTTCTCGGCGATCAGCTCAACCGTTCGTTCGGACCGCTCGCAAACGCCGACCCGGCCAACGACCGGGTGCTGTTGATCGAATCGGCGACGAAGATCGGATCGAAGCGATGGCACCGCCAGCGACTGCACCTGACTCTGACGGCTATGCGCACATTCGCCGACGAGCTGCGGGTTCTCGGATTTGATGTCGACTACCGCACTGCCCCCACCATCGCCGCCGGATTGCTGGCCCACCGCGCCGAGTGCTGCCCAACGTCGGTCGTCGTGATGTCCCCGCTCAACTGGGACGGCGCCGAACTCATCAAGCATCTCGATGTCGACATCGTGGCCAACGATCAGTTCCTCTGCTCACCGACGTTGTTCGCCGAATGGGCTGAGCAGGCGTCGAAGAGCGGCACCCGACGGCTAACGATGGAGAACTTCTATCGGTGGCAGCGCACCCGGCTTGGCATTTTGGTTGAGCCTGACGGGTCGCCGAGCGGGGGCGCATGGAACTTCGACAAGTCGAACCGTCAGAAGCCGCCAACCGACGGGCGGGCCTGGCCGCAGCTTCGGGCCTTTGCCCCAACGGCGATCAGCGAACAAGTCAGCGCAGACATCGCGTCCGCTGATCTATGGGGTGCCGAGCCATGGGGGGTGTGGCCAACGAGCCGCAGCGAAGCACTCCAGCGACTCGACGACTTCATCGAACGTGGTCTACCCACGTTCGGACCTCATCAAGATGCCATGTTGTCCGCCGAATGGTCGATGTCGCACAGCGTGATCTCGCCGGCGATCAATCTCGGACTGCTCACACCCCTCGAAGTCATCGAAGCAGCCGAAACCGCGTGGCGATCCGGCAATGCGCCAATCGAGTCGGTCGAAGGTTTCGTCCGTCAGGTTCTTGGCTGGCGTGAATACGTGCTCGGCATCTACTGGCTGCACATGCCCAGCTACCGAGACGAGAACCGTCTTGGCGCAACGATGCCGCTTCCTCCGGTCTTCACCGGCGATGCTTCGACGCATATGGCCTGCGTGTCGGGCGTGTTGTCGAACCTCGAAGCCAATGCCTGGAACCACCACATCGAACGGCTGATGGTCATCGGCAATCTCTTGCTGACTGCGGGTATCGACCCACAGCAAGCCGTCGATTGGATGTGGCGGAGCTATGTCGACGGCGCAGAGTGGGTGATGATCGCCAATCTCATCGGTATGGCTCTCTATGCCGATGGCGGAATCATGGCGACCAAGCCCTACGCAGCCGGGGGTGCATATATCAACCGCATGAGCGACTACTGCAACGGGTGTCGCTACAACCCGAAGAACCGCACCGGCGACGATGCCTGCCCGTTCACCACCCTGTACTGGGACTTCCTCGCGCGCAACGAGACCACGCTGAAAGGCAACCACAGGCTCGGCAACCAGCTCGGCTCGATGCGCAAGCTGAAGGACCTCAGCGAAACCCGCGAGCGCGCCGTCGAGGTGCGCTCGCTCCTTGCAGCCGGCGAACTGTAAGGGTTACCGGTCTTTCGCTGCGGGAAGCTGGCGCAGCACAGTGGCGGTCTCGATGGCGGTGAGAACCGCTTCGTAGCCCTTGTTCGTCGGACCTTCACTGGCGCGCGCAACGACCTGTTCTTCGGTCTCGGTGGCGAGCACACCGAAGATCACGGGGACTCCGGTCGACAGAGCGGCTTCGAGCAGTCCGTTGGCTGCCGCTTCACTCACCAGGTCGTAGTGGGTTGTTTCGCCGCGGACAACCACGCCAATGGCAATGACCGCATCAAACTCACCGCTCGCCGCAAGTTGTTTGCAAACGACCGGCAGCTCGAACGCTCCTGGCACCCACGCTTCGGTGACGTCACCGGAAGCCACGCCACAGGCCAGGGTCGCCTGGCGGGCGCCATCGAGTAGCCGCGATGTTAGGTGCAGGTTCCAGCGGGTCGTGACGATCGCGAGCTTGAGACCCGCTCCATCGGTATTGCCTGCAATGCCTCCGAGCGACGGGTCAACCGCGGGT